>JADKIR010000004.1:2753709-3107419 GCA_016722655.1 Cytophagaceae bacterium | reverse complement strand
AAAACTTCATGACATTCTATGTCTGACATAAAACCAAAATCGGAGTACATGGTTACGAAAAGCATCGATGCATTCTTTATGGCTGCATACGAGGCTTTTCAATTTATTGTCACACTGTTTAAGGAAACTTTTTCGGCACCCTTTGAATGGAAAGAAACCATCAGGCAATGCTATCAGGTGGGTTACAAATCGCTCTCTTTGGTAACTATGACGGGTTTTATTATCGGTATAGTATTTACCAAGCAATCGCGGCCTTCACTTTCGGCATTTGGGGCTACATCCTGGCTGCCATCATTAATTTCAATTGCCATTATCAGAGCATTGGCTCCATTGGTGACTGGCCTGATTGTATCGGGAAAAGTTGGCTCCAATATTGGTGCGGAACTGGGCTCCATGAAAGTAACCGAACAAATCGATGCCATGGAAGTATCTGCCACTAATCCATTCAAATTCCTGGTCGTCACCAGAGTACTGGCCACTACTTTAATGATGCCCCTTTTGGTCATATATTCCGGTTTAGTGGGCATGATGGGTTCGTTTCTCAATATTCATCAAAACGAAAGCACCAGTTTCTCGGAATTCATAAAAAATGCCTTCAGCAGCATTTCATTTCTCGATATCAACTCCTCCATATTTAAAGCGGTTTTTTATGGTTTTACAATTGGGATCGCAGGCTGCTTCCAGGGATACAATGCCCACAATGGAACCCAGGGTGTAGGAAAAGCCGCTAACAGGGCTGTGGTTGTCGCCATGTTTATGATTTTTTTGGAAGAAGTAATTATAGTTCAGATCGTCAATGCAATCAGATAAGAATAATGTCTAATACCGAAAAAACTAATATTGCGATCAGCATAAAAAACCTGAAGATAACATTTGGCGAGCAAACGGTTTTAGAAGGATTGAGTTTTGATTTGTCCAAAGGGAAAAATCTGGCGGTATTAGGACGCTCAGGAAGTGGAAAATCGGTTTTGATAAAAATCATTTCCGGATTATTAAAACCTGACAGCGGAACAGTCAATGTACTTGGATTTGATATCAACAAAATCAACAAGGTGGAATTAAGGGAGTTGCGTACAAAAATCGGCTTTTCCTTCCAGAGTAGTGCTCTTTACGACAGCATGTCTGTAATGGAAAATCTGGCCTTCCCTCTTACCAGAAACCAAAGGCATCTTTCCAAAACAGAAGTAAACCTGGCCATAGAAGAAGCCCTTGACGATGTAGGATTACCCCAAACATTGCACCAAATGCCCGCAGAACTTTCGGGTGGACAACGAAAACGAATTGGCATAGCTCGCACATTAATTCTGAATCCTGAAATCATGCTATATGATGAACCCACCGCCGGCCTCGACCCTATCACCAGCAACGAAATCATCGGTTTGATCAATAACGTTCAGCTCAAGTATAAAACCAGCTCTATCATCATCACCCATGACCTTACCTGTGCAAAAAACACAGCAGAAACTGTGGCGATTTTGGGTGGAGGAAAATTTCTTTTAAGAGGAAGCTTCGATGAAGTTTTTGGATCAGAAGACCCAACTGCAAAAAGCTTTTTTGATTATAATTTTATTAATGAAAAATGAAAACTACAACAAGTAATCGCCCGGTAATAGTAGGAATGTTCGTAGTATTGGGAATACTCATATTTATTTTGGCCATTTTTACCCTTGGTAAAGAGAAAAAGACTTTCGTGAAATCATTTACGCTAAACGCCATATTTGATGATGTCGGAGGCTTGAAGACCGGTGGAAATGTGTGGCTTTCCGGCGTGATAATTGGAAATATTAAGAGCATAGACTTTTATGGTGACAAAAAAGTTTTGGTTACCATGAAAATCGAAAAAAATGCGGAATCGCACATAAGAAAAAACTCCAAAGCCAAAATTGGATCCGATGGCCTTATCGGCAACAAAATAGTGGTGATATATGGAGGTGATTTTTCAAAGCCACCCATCGCTAAAAACGGTTTACTTCAGGTGGAAAATGGCCTCAGCAATGAAGACATCGTTATTACCTTTCAGGAAAACAATAAAAATATACTTGAAATCACCAAAGACTTTAAAGAAATCAGTGATAAAATTAACAAAGGAAATGGTACACTTGCCGCCCTGATCAATGACCCCACAATTGCCAATTCTATAAAACTTTCTACAGCCAACCTCCAGGCAACTTTAAAAAACCTTCAGGTGGTTTCTGAAAAAAGTCTGGTGCTGGTAAGCAATGCAGAGAGTTTCTCTGATAAACTAAATACTCCGGGCAATTCTATGCACGACCTCGCAGCCGATAAAATTTTGTACGGCAGCATAAAATCAACTATGGCTGAACTCCATGAAACTTCCGGCTCTTTGAACCTTTTTACCCAAAATCTAAAAAAAGCTTCTGAAAAACTTAACCAAAATAATAATGCCGCCGGCCTCTTACTCAATGACACCGAAACAGCCAAATCTCTGAAAAACACCATGATTAACCTGGAGTCAGGCAGCAAAAAACTGGATCAGGATCTGGAAGCCATTCAGCATAATTTTTTACTGAGAAAATTTTTCAAGGCAAATAAACCAAAGACTGACAGCCTGTAAAAGTGTGAATATTGATAGTATTACCCACTTTTATGTAACACTTTCTATGCTGCTTACTCCGACCTTTATACTGTGAAAATACCTTCACAAAAAGAAAATAATACAATGACAAACCAAACCAAATGGTCAATTGACCAGGCCCATAGTGATATCACTTTCAGGATCAGGCATCTGATGATTGCACACGTAAAAGGGGCATTCAAAACTTTTGATGCTAATATTTATACCACCGGCAATGATTTCAGTACCGCCGAAATAGATGTTTGGATCGACTCCTCTTCTATTAACACAGGAGATGCTAACCGCGACGATCACCTCAAAGCACTGGACTTCCTGGATGTGAAAAATCATAAACAGATAACCTTTATTTCGAGCACCATAGGCCCAATGGATAAGCATCACAAACACGAACTCTGGGGCGAACTTACAATTGTGGGCATCAAGCAAAACGTCAAACTTGACGTGGAGTATGGCGGCATCGTGAAAGACCCATGGGGTAATGATCGGGCGGGATTTACCGTAACCGGAGCTATTAATCGTGCCGATTGGGGGCTGGTTTGGAATACCAACCTCGAAGCCGGTGGCATAATGATTGGTGACCAGATCAACATTTCCTGTGAAATTGAAGTGATCAATGTAGGTTTCAAAGATCTGAAACTCGAACTGGACAACATGAGTACTGCCAGTGTAGGTATTTAAGCATATATTTTTAGCCTTCTCAACCAAAATGTCATGAAAACTATCCTTTTTCCAACTGATTTTAGTGATAATTCTATGCATGCGGCACAATATGCGGCCATGCTTGCACAGCGTTATGATGCCAAGTTGATATTGCTACATGTATATAATATTCCAATCAATATAGGTCCGGAATACAGCACACTCGATAACAACCTGAAAATGGATGAAGAGCTCCAAAAGATTGCAAAAGTAAATCTGGACGTTTTTGCCAAAAAACTAGTGCATTTATTTCATTTGCCCGAAGTCCAGGTTAAACAGATAATTGAGTTTGGATTTGTGACCGAAGCTATCAATCAGGCTGCCGAAGAATTCCATGTGGATATGGTTGTAATCGGCACCAAAGGCGTCAGTAACCAACTGGATAAGATTATAGGCTCCAATGCCGAGAGCGTTATAAAAACTGCACCCTGCCCTGTTTGGGTAGTGCCGGTAAACGCCTCCATTCATGCTCCCAACTTATTTCTTTATGCGGCTGACCTGGAAGAAAATGAATCAAAAGCAACGCAACTGTTGATGGATTTTGCTTCACCATTTGCGGCTGAATGCAAAGTAGTGCATATCAGGGAATATTTTGATAAAGAACTGGAACAGAAAAACAATGAAAGTATCGAAAGTTTAAAGAAGGAATTTGCCGGTAAAAAAATCACGTTCAAAGAATTGACCAGAAAGGAAACCGTTGAAGGCATAGAAACCTATGCGGGCAATATCAATCCTGATGTGCTGGCACTTGGGGTGTATGACAAAACCTTTTTCAGCAATATGTTTAACTCAAGTATTGTGAAACATTTTGTGGAAGAATCAAAAATACCTATGCTGATTTTCAAAAAAGAAAAATCATGAAATCTATAAAAAAGGTAAATGCCGATATTCTGAAGATTTCCGGAGAAATTCGCTCGGATTATCCCGAACTCTATGAAAATCTGCTCGAAATGCCCGTGACACTTCCTGATGTGGCTTCCCCAAAAATTAATCCCGGTGTATTGACCGAGTATTATCAATCGCTAAAAGTCATATTAAAGCAATATTCCCGAAATCATAAATTAGAAATAGTAAGTGAGCCCTAAACAGGTTCACTTTTCTGATTTCATTGCGAAAACCTTAGCTCAGAATCCATTTTGCTTTTTATCATTACAATATCTTATGAAAAAAATATATAGCTCTATCGAAATAATATTTGAGAAACTCACCTATCTCATGTCTAAAATTCTGGGAAGCTCTGTCACCTTCACGCTAGCTTTCAGTATGATAGTGTTTTGGTTTTTAAACCGCAGTTATCATAATTTTGAGATCAACGAAATCATCAGGGACTTCCTGCATGGATTTACATTTTTGAGTCTTTTCGTGATTCAGAAAGAATTCAGCAAATTTTCGGGCTCTTTGCATCTGAAAGTCAACGAACTCGTGGCCACTACCGACACAGCCAGCAACACCCTGCTCAATGTGGAATCGAAGACCGAAGACGAAATCAACACCCTTCAAAAAGAATACGCCGACCTTGCCGATAAGGTTGAAAATCAAACCGATACTGAAGAAAAACCTGAAGTATAAATACGGGAAATCATTTTTTTAAATATCTGCTACTACTTAAAAAGTATCAGCAGAATCTCCTAAATGTGTGAATCATGTAATAAACTACCGGAATTACATAACGCCAATCATTTAGGAATTCTGACCTTTGACAATATAAAATACCCTCAAAATGTCAAAAGAAAAAGACGCCAAAGAGAAATCTGGCAAAAAGGCTCCATTGAAAAACCTTATGGAGAAACGCTCGGCTAAAGCAGCCAAAAGAGACGAAAAGAATAAAGAATCTACTACATAATTCCAAAATAAAAACATTATGGTTGAGGTAATAAAAAAAGGTATCCTTATGGAGAAAACCCCTTTTTCATTTGAAAATAGCGGTGTTTTAAATCCCGCAACCATAAGAGTAGGTGAATATGTTCATCTGTTTTACAGGGCAGTTAGTAATAATAATTTTTCTACCGTGGGATACTGCAAATTGCAGGGGCCGGACCATATCATCCAAAGAAAACAGGAACCTATCATGGTGCCCGAATTTGACTATGAATCACATGGAATCGAAGATCCCAGAATAGTTAAGATTGAAGAGCTTTATTACCTGACATATACCGCCTATGATGGCATCAATGCTTTAGGTGCTCTGGCAGTTTCGTCAGACCTTATCATCTGGCAAAAAAAAGGAATTATCGTTCCGCAGTTTACATACGAAGAATTTAATAAACTCCTTGAAAACCAACCCGCTATCAACGACAAATATGTCAGGTACAACAATCCACATCATTTGTTGGACAATTCAACGGAAAGGGTTTTGTTATGGGATAAAAATCTGATTTTTTTTCCCAGGAAAATCAATGGCAAATTTTACTTTTTACACCGTATAAAACCCGACATCCAGATTTTGGTGGGTATCGAAAAACTTGAAGATCTGACTAATGACTTTTGGAAAAGCTATTTCCAGGATTTCAGCGATAAAATCGTCCTTTCGGCCAAATATGACCATGAGTCAAGTTATATAGGTGGTGGTTGTCCACCCATTGAAACTCCTGACGGCTGGCTCATTATTTACCATGGAGTGAGAGATTCAATCAAAGGATATATCTATTCGGCCTGTGCTGCTCTGCTTGATCTTGAAAATCCGAACATAGAGATCGCACGTTTGCCTTATCCGCTTTTTGAACCGGAAAAAGTGTGGGAAATCAATGGTGAAGTTAACAATGTGTGTTTCCCTACCGGCACCGCCCTTTTTGGCGATGAACTATACATTTATTATGGTGCTGCCGACGAAAGGATTGCCTATGCCTCTTTAAGTTTATCGGCACTTTTACTTGAACTTAAGCTATATTTAAAATGAAAAATTTGAACTTCTCCAACCGAAATATGTCCGGAATATTAGATGATCAAAATTCCGACAAACCGTACGCCCGAATAAAATCTAATTCATTACCTGAAATTTTGGTGATTACAACCTATCCGCCAAGAGAATGTGGAATTGCAACTTATTCACAAGATCTGATTTCAGCTCTGAAAAATAAATTTGAAGGCACTTTTAAAATTTCTGTTTGTGCTCTCGAAAATGACCGTGAACAACATCAGTATGACGACATAGTTAGATTCAAAATCAATACTGACCAAATAGATTCTTTCGAAAAACTTTCTTCCGAAATTAATCTTGACCACAATATTGCTCTGGTAATGATCCAGCATGAATTTGGCTTATTTCTGAAAAGAGAATATGAACTTCAATTGTTTATGGCCAACCTTAACAAGCCTTTCGTACTTGGATTTCATACGGTTTTGCCACATCCCGATCTAGCCCTTCAGCACAATGTGAGGAAGATTGCTACCGAGAGTGAAGCGATAGTAGTCATGACCAGGTCTTCTGCCAAAATACTGATTGATGATTATGAAATTCCTGCTGAAAAAATTAATGTAATAGCTCATGGCACCCACCTGGTGCAGCATCTTGACAAGGTTCAGCTCAAACTGAAATACAATCTGAAAGGAAAAAAGGTATTATCAACATTTGGGCTGCTTAGTTCTGGTAAAAGTATCGAAACCACCATCAAGGCATTACCGGCGATCATCAAAGAGAATGAAAATGTGATGTTCCTGATTATTGGTAAAACCCACCCCGGAGTGGTAAATCAGGAAGGGGAAGCCTATCGCAATAGTCTGAAAGCCAAAGTGGAAGAATTAGGACTAACTGACCATGTAAGGTTTATCAACTATTTTTTGCCATTACCTGACCTTTTGGAATACCTCCAACTCACCGACATATATGTATTTACTTCAAAAGACCCCAACCAGGCTGTAAGCGGCACTTTTTCTTATGCCATGAGCTGTGGATGCCCCATCGTATCTACTCCTATTCCACATGCCATTGAGGTATTGAAAAAAGGTTCAGGAGTAATATTTGATTTTGGAAACTCAGAAAAGCTTTCTGTGGAAATCAATAAATTACTGAAAAGTAAGGCTTTAAGAAAGAGAATTAGTTTGACGGCCATTCATACCATGGCTCCCACCGCCTGGGAAAACGCCGCAATAGCCCACGCTTATTTATTTCAAAAGATATCTAATCTGAAATTCAATTTAAATTATAAAATTCCGCCTGTCAATCTGGACCACATCAAAAAAATGAGCACAGGGGCCGGGTTTATACAGTTTGCGGTAATCAACAAGCCGGATTTAGATTCAGGCTATACCCTTGACGACAATGCAAGGGCTATGGTGGCTATGTGCATGCACTATAAGAAAACGCTTGATTTACACGACCTGCAATACATAAAAACCTATCTGGAATTCATTGCATTTTGTATCCAGCCCGATTCCCGTTTTCTTAATTATGTCAACGAGAAAAAGGAATTTACCGAACAAAACTTCGAAACCAACCTCGAAGACTCCAACGGCAGGGCAATATGGGCATTGGGTTATTTGATAGCGATGGGTGATTTATTGCCCAAAGAACTGATTTTGCAAGCCGAAATATTAATGGATTTTTCGCTTATCAATATTTTAGAAATCCACTCCACACGGGCCATGGCTTTTATTATTAAAGGATTGTATTACAGAAATTCGGTCAGAAAAAACATCGGTGACATCATTCTGATATCTCAATTGGGAAACCGTATGATGCAAATGTATCTTCATGAATCGGAAGAAAACTGGCCCTGGTTTGAAAGCTATCTGACTTATGGCAACAGCATTTTACCGGAAGCCATGTTGTGTGCCTATATGGCCACCAAAGAGCCCGTTTACAGAGAAATCGCCAAATCAAGCTTTGATTTTCTTTTGTCTAAAATATTCGTAAAAGACCAGATTAAAGTCATTTCTAACAAAGGTTGGCTACAAAGAGGAGCCGACAACCATCACGAAATCATTGGTGGTGAGCAGGCCATCGATATTGCCTATACGATTTTGGCATTGGAAAAATTCAGTGAGGTATTTCCTGAAGAGAATTACGAATTGAAAATGAAAACTGCGTTTAGCTGGTTTCTCGGAAACAACCATTTACATCAAATCATCTACAACCCTTGTACGGGTGGTTGTTATGACGGCCTCGAAGACACCTACATAAATCTCAACCAGGGTGCCGAGTCAACGGTGAGCTATCTCATGGCCCGGCTCACTATGGAAGAAAAAGTAAATCTATACATTTTTGAAGAGACTGAAACAATTGAATTAGAAGAACTTAGCTAACATGTCATTTCAAACATTAAGTGTGAATTTTATAATAATAAGCTTAAATAGTGTAATACTTTTCGCCCATTAAAAGCTCACTTTTGTATAAGAAGAAAAAAGGTTTTTAAAGCAAAAATCATCTTCTCAACATTTAAAAAAAATATCATGAAAGCAGGAAAAGTATTATTAGGCATACTGGCCGGAACAGCCGCTGGGGCATTGGCGGGTATATTGTTAGCTCCACAAAAAGGCTCAAGAACCAGAAGACAAATCTTGAATAAAAGTGAAGATTATGCCGATGGTTTGAAAGAAAAAATTGAAGACATGGTGTTATCCTTGACAAAACAGTATAATACTGCTGTCAGTGATGTGGACGAACTGGTAGCCAAAGGAAAAAGCAAATTTAACCATGCTCTGGTTGAAGTGGATCATCTGATGACCAACAGCAAGGAAATCAAAAGCGACAAATCATAATATTTCAGACCATTTAGCGGAACTTATTCAGGTCGAATAAATGAACACAGGAAAAGCAAAGATCAATTTATACATGCGACTTTTTTAAATTCATCCAATATTTTTAGTAAACTTTCAAAAGGTTACTGGTACATGCAACTTTTTGAAATTCAATTATTTACATTAAAAAAAAGTGTGAATTTTACAAACATTAAATAATATTCTGTAATACAATTACATTAAATTCAAATCACCTTTGAATCGAAATAAAACAAAAATAACTATGAGTAATCTGACAGCCCTAAAAGGCGACTGGAACGAAACAAAAGGTAAACTGAAGCAACAATTCGCTAGCCTTACCGACGATGATCTGCTCCTGGCAGAAGGTAAACAAGAGGAATTATTGGGCAGATTGCAAAAGAAACTGGGCAAAACAAAAGAAGAAATTCACACCCTGATTTCCAAATTATAATTTTTATTCTTAACAAAAAAACAAAACAAAATGAAACTTACATATTTAGTAATAGGTACACTGGCAGTAATTATGAGTACAACGGGCTGTAAAGAAAGAGCCGACAAAATTGATGATGCCTCGCAGGCGGTAGAAAAAGCCGACCAAAAAATAGAAGATGCCAAACAGGATTATCTGGCCGAGGTAGAAAACTACAGAAATGTAACCTCAGCCAAAATCACTGAAAACGAAAAAAACATCGAGATTTTCAACAATATGGTTGCCAGCCAGAAAAAAGAGGTCAGAGATGATTACAAAAGGAATATTGCGGAATTAGAAGCCAAAAACAAAGCCATGAAAGCTAAAATGGAGGTTTATAAAGCCGATAGCGAAGAAAACTGGGAGAAATTCAAAAAAGAATTTTCTCACGATATGGATGAGCTCGGCAACTCGTTCAGAGATTTTACGATCAAAAACGTCAAAAAGTAAATTTGTGGATTCCACAAAAAAGTTATGAAAAATATAATGCTGGCAATTATGGGCTTTATGCTCGTGCCAACCGCACTTTGGGCTCAATTCGATAGAGCCGACAATCGGGAAAAATTCAATATCGGAGTAAAAGGTGGTCTGAATTATTCCAACAACTACGATTCTAAAGGTGACAAGTTTACGGCTGATACCAAAGTGGGTTTCGCTGCGGGCGGTTTCATATCCATCCCCTTTACACAGTTATTAGGTTTTCAGGTAGAAGCTATGTACTCTCAGAAAGGTTACAAAGAAGTAGGTGAATACCTGGGTAGTGTATATACCCTTACCCGTACCACTGACTATCTTGATATACCCTTGCTGGTAGCGATAAAACCCGCAAAATATCTCACGATTTTTGCCGGACCGCAATATTCTTATCTGATGAAACAAAAAGAAAGCTTCGAAAACCCGCTCACCACATTTGAGCAAAAAAGTGATTTTAAGAATGATAATATCAGAAAAAACACACTTGGATTTATGGGTGGCTTTGATATAAATGTGGGCAAATTTGTGATTGGTGCAAGAGCCGGTTGGGATATCATGAACAACAATGGCGACGGTACCTCTACCAATCCAAGATACAAAAATGCCTGGACACAGACTACGATTGGCTTAGCGATTTTATAATCAATAAACAAACCATCATGATGTTAGTACAATTGATCTTATCGGGCGTGCTTTTGATTTTGGGTATTTATGAAATATACAATTTGATGTTAGGGGAAAAGTTCAATAGCTATGTTCCCATAAAAATTAAAAAGTCAACTGTTCCACCAACAATTTTAGGTATAAAAATAAGTAAAATCTGATTTAGGATTTCAGAGAAATAAATTCATATTGGTTTATAGGGTTGTAGCAAAAATTCCACTTCAAATAGAAGTGGTTTTTTTTTGTGTAAACAGTATTTAAAGTTTTTGGGGAAAACTATAAATCCTCTTATCTTTGCTATATCCCAAACTTACCGCTATGGCACAAGAATCATTACAAATTCACCGGATTATTCAGATATTAATTGAAAATCCTCGCAAGACCAGAGAACTGGCCAAACTGATGGAAACATCGGACCGTACTATCAGAAGATACATCCCCAAGATTGAGGAGCTGGGTTATCTTTTGGAAAAAGACCATCATGGCAGGCATTTTATTTTTGGTGGGGAGGAATTCAGAAACCGCCGCTTTAGCCCCGAAGAACGAAAGTACATCTCAAATACGCTCCAATTATTACCGGATAAAAACCCTACCCGAAGAGCAATACTGGAGAAACTCAACGCACCCGAATTGCCCATCCCTAATCCTGAGAGCATCAAAAAACATATAGCCGGAAAAAATCTGGGAGACATACAATGGGCAATAGAGCACAATGTGACTATCATTTTAAAAAACTATCACTCACCCAAAGGGGAAAAATTGTACAGCGACAGAAAGGTGAATCCCATCGCTCTTACCGAAGATTGCAGTCAGTTAATAGCTTACGAAATAAGCTCCCGTAAAGAAAAGACCTTTAATGTAGATCGGGTTGAGTCCATCATACCTACCGGGAAAAACTTCGAGACACCAAAATCAAAGGCACGATATACCGATCCTTTTGGATTTACCAATACCACAAAATTCCTTGTAAAACTGAGGTTAAGTGAGCAGGCCAAGCAACTCATGATTGATGACCACCCCAACACCCTTCAATATATCAGTCAGGAAGATGGCACCTGGTTATTTGTGGGCTCAGTATGTGATTATCGGGGAATTGGGAGGTTTATTTTAGGCTTGCCGGGAGAAATTGAGATAATAGAAAGCCCTGAACTAAAAAAATATCTGATAGAACGGTCTAAAATGTATATTTTCTGACCAAATGGCAAAAAGCGGACAGATTCTGTCCTATCAGTGGGTGCATCTTTGTAATGATTTGAGGTGTAGTCTATCCGGCGGGAGCCTCCCGGTAATCTTCAGCCTGCAGCACGAAGAGCAAATGAGGCAAAAATCATCTCAACATTGGCAATGTTTATTTCAACATCGGCGATTACAAGATTGAAATCGACGAATTCAAACGCAACATTGGCGATGTTTTCAACGACATTGGCGATGTCAAACATGTCAGAGGCGATGTTAACAACGACATTGGCGATGTCAATCATGACGGAGGCGATGTTTACATTGACATCGGCGTTGTCAACATTGAAAACGGCGAATTTGATAATGAAAACGCCATTGTCGTGATAATCGTGGTCGATGTATTTTAAGCCAGAAGTGTGGTAAAACACACGCTAAGCTTAAAAAGGATGCCCAATACCCCCGGATAAACGAAAACATGAGCCTGAAATGCAGGAAATATAAAGGATAAGGTGCAGCCCATCGCGAGGGATGCCTGTAAACCTGAAAAACTGCCATAAGCCCATGCCACCGATTATCAAGTGGATTTATGTTGTACTTAAAAATTATTAAGAATCATGGCGAAAGTCAAAATTAAGATCTCCAGAAATGTGCAGGAGGTATTGGAACAGGCTCAGTTGGTGATCACCAAGCACAACGCTGACGCCCAGGCTTCGGTTTTAAACGCCCTTCAGGATGTAAACTGGATCGAGGTCAAAACTCAGGTAGATACCTGCCTGGGGCATCACTTACGTGCCGAAGAGCTGAGACGACAAATGGAATTGTCATACCGCGAGCGTGACAAGCTGCTGGGGCCCATCATCGAAAACGTGAAGGCCAGCCGCGACCTGCTGTTGGGCGTGTTTAGGTCTAACCCCAAGCGGTTAGGCGACTGGGGATTTAAGGTGTCGGATAAGCCGGCCAAAGTCACCCAGAAAGACACCCAGGCTCAGCCCGCCTAAAAAGGCCTTGTAAAAACGTACAGACCACCCCCAGTCCCTTTATAAAGTTGATTTATAGAGGGTACGGGGTGGTTGAATTTACTAAAAAATTAGAATTTAAAACAAATTATGAAAAGACTATTAACAAAATCAAAATTTAAACTGGGACTGGAATGCCCCAACAAATTATTTTATATAGGAAAACAAAATTATGCTAATCAGAAATCTGAAGATCCATTTCTTTTAGCCCTTGCCGAGGGAGGCTTTCAAGTAGAAGAATATGCCCGAATGCACTACCCGGGAGGTATAATGATAGAATCTGATTATTCAAATTATGAATACGAATTATATCATGAAAAAACATCAAAATTATTAGAACTAGAAAATGTCATTATTTATGAAGCAGCTTTTCAATTTGAAAATTTATTCATTAGAACAGACATTCTGGTTAAAAAAGGCAATAGAATTTACCTAAAAGAAGTGAAGGCTAAATCCTGGGGGAAAGAAGATTCGCTTATTGGTAAAAATGGCGGAATAAATGCCAAATATAAAGATTATTTATGGGATTTGGCTTTTCAAACTTATGTTGTTCAGAAGTGTTTTCCAGAATTTGAAGTAATTCCACAATTTGTTTTTGTTGACAAAACAAAAACTGCTTCAATAAATGGAATGAATCAGATGTTTCGAATCAAAAAAGGAACCGATGCAAGGGCAGAAATTATTAAATTAGAAGCCGATATATCAAAAATGGGAAACTCTGTCCTTGTTGAACCTGAAAATGTAAATGTAGCTGTTCAAGGAATTTTATCAGGCAAATTTCAAACTTTAGAAACTAAAACCTTTGATGAATGTTTAGGATTACTCAGAGAAAACTATGAAAAAGATATTATCAGTAATTGGCCTATAAATTATTCTGCCTGCAAAAAATGTGAATTTAAGACAACAAATGAGGATAAAATAAAAAATTTAGATTCTGGTTTTGAGAATTGTTTTTCGGTATTATGCAATTGGAAAGAAAATGATTTTTCAAAACCTAATATTTTTGATATCAACAACGGACATTTACTAAAGTTAGTAGAGAAAGGTAAATTATTCAAGAAAGACATAATAATTTCTGATGTAATAAAAACAGATAAGCTCTCAAAAACCTCTATTAGGCAATGGATTCAAATTGAAAAAGAAAATAATGTGGATTCAACACCGGATTTTGAGAAAGAAGGGTTGAAGAATGAAATTTCAACAATAAAATACCCACTTCACTTCATTGACTTTGAAACAGCAACAGTCGCACTTCCATTTTATGTAGGTAGGAAACCTTATGAAGCCATTGCTTTTCAATTTTCACACCATGTTATGTATCCTGATGGTACTATTAAACACGAAGATCAGTACATAAATATAGAAAAAGGAGTATTTCCAAATTTCGATTTTGTAAGAAAGCTTAAAACGGCACTTTCAAAAGATGATGGTACAATTTTCAGGTTTCATAACCATGAAAATTCAATTTTAAATAAAATAAGAATTCAATTAGAGGAATCTTCAGAAAAAGATAAATATGAATTAATAGAATTTATCCTAAGTATCACTCAACAAAAAGTCAAAGAAAAATACGTCCATATAGGTAAGAGAAATATGGTTGACCTTTGGGTCTGGCTTACCAAATATTATTATAATCCCTTGACAAAAGGTTCAAATTCTTTAAAAGATTACCTGCCTGCAAGTATTTTAACTAGTCATTTCCTCCAAAAAAAATACAGTAAACCTATCTCTCAAATTAATGTTAGTAGCCTAAATTTTGATAACAACAAAATCTGGTTAAACGAAAACCTGGATGATCCTTATAAGCAACTAGAGCCCGTGCATCCGGAATATGACAATGAAATTCTTGATGAATTTGTCGGAGATCAAGATGAAATAAAAGATGGAGGGGCTGCTTTGATAGCATTTTCGAAAATGCAGTATATGGATATGCCATCGCTTGAATTTGATAACATAAAAAAAGCACTTTTAAAATATTGCGAATTGGATACGCTAGCAATGGTAATGTTTTTTGAACATTTAAAAGAAATTACAGAGTAAATGGAAAACGAGAAAAGAATATTCCCAAAGCATCTAAGCCATCTTAATAAGACTTTTTTTGAAGAGTTAAGCTATAAATTGTGGTCAACTAAAGGGGCAAGATTTAAAGCACATAGCAGGTTAATTTCAAAAAATAACAAGTCAGTATCTTCTTTGGCCTTTTTAACTGCTTATCTGATAATTTTTGGTCTAGTAGGTGTATATCAGAACAAAACTCATCCATTATTTGAAGACCATATCATAAACTTTGGAAGTTTAGCGGGTTCTATCCTTGTATTAATCTTTTCTCTTCTTGAAGGTATGAAAGATTATAAATTAAATGCCCATTTGTACCACACATGTGCACTTGAAATTAGTCATTTATATAACCAGTTAAGAATCAAGAAAACTTTGGTTTTTGATGAAAATTCAACTGAAGAAATTACCTCATTTTGTGAGGAAATTGACAGGAAATATACAGATATCCTAATGAAATACCCAAACCACGAAGATATTGATTACAAGCTATTTATGCTTGAAAAAAAAGATTATTTTGATAATATTACCAAATTTGAAAAATTTTATTGGAATTCAATTCACTTTTTTTACAATAGCTTTTTCTATTATCTTTTAATCATTGTACCTCCTATTTTATTGGTTTTATATTATACCAAAAGCCAAATCTTTCAAATTCTCTAAAAATTCTTTTTTTATATTAAACAGATATTTTTCAAACAAAAACAAACAATAATTATTATGAAGACAGTAGATGAATTCTTAAAAAGCCCACCTTTTCGAACCAGTACTGTAGTAAGTGTAAAATTCGAAGTACTCAATTTTGCCATGAATAATACAATACTCTCTCTGATGAAAGAGAAATTTGGAATTTCTGATCAAGAATTTGAGGAAAAGCTTAAAGGCGAACTTGCAAAAGCCAAACAACTATATGAAAATTTGGTAAATAATTAACTATTCAAGCAACTGGGATTATATTTATCCCAGTTGCTTAAAATACCCAACACTAAAAACTATAAATTTTACACAATAAAAATCTAATTATCTTTGCAAAAAAACCTTCCAGCCAATAACCCATGTCTGAAAATCAAAAACGTCAACTCGAACTACAACTCTGGAACATCGCCAATACCCTCCGGGGCAAAATGAACGCCGACGAGTTTAGAGATTATATCCTGGGGTTTATTTTTTATAAATATCTGAGCGAGAAAATGGAAATCTTTGCCAACGAAATACTGAGGCAAGACAAAATTCGCTTTCGTGACATCGGCCCCAAGCTGCCTCAAGCCGCCGATTATCTGGAGGCCATCAAAGAAGAAGCCCTCGAAAAACTCGGCTACTTCCTTCGGCCCGAGGAGCTATTTAGTGAAGTGGCCATCAGAGGCATGGGCGACAACGAAGACGAGACCCTCTTCGAAGAAGCCAAAACCAACTTTATACTCGAAGACCTCCAGAAAATACTGATCAACATACAGCTCAGCACCATGGGCACCGAGTCAGAAGAAGACTTTGACAACCTCTTCGAAGACATGGACCTCAACAGCACCAAGCTGGGCAAAACCCCGGAGGCACGCAATGCCATCATCGCCAGGGTATTGAGCCACCTCGATAAGATTGACTTCAAACTCGAAAACACCGAGCTCGACGTACTGGGCGATGCCTACGAATATCTGATCGGGCAGTTTGCGAGTGGGGCAGGCAAAAAAGCCGGGGAGTTTTATACCCCTCAGGAGGTGAGTAAGATACTTGCCAAGCTGGTGACCACCGGCAAGCACAAGCTCAAAAGCGTATATGACCCCACTTGTGGCTCAGGCTCTCTCCTACTGCGGGTAGCCCGCGAGGTCAACGACGTGGCCATGTTTTATGGACAGGAGATGAACCGCACCACCTACAATCTGGCCCGCATGAACATGATATTGCACGGGGTACATTACCGCAAGTTTGACATCAAACAAGACGACACGCTTGAGCATCCCCAGCACATGGGCATGGAGTTTGAGGCTATAGTAGCCAACCCGCCTTTCTCGGCTCAATGGAGTGCCAAGGCCCTTTTTAGCAGCGACGACCGCTTTAGCCAATACGGCAAGCTGGCTCCGGGCAGCAAGGCCGACTTCGCATTTGTGCAGCACATGATTCACCATCTGGCCGAAAACGCCACCATGGCCATCGTACTGCCACACGGTGCATTGTTTAGAGGCGGTGCCGAGCAACACATCAGGCGGTATCTGATCGAAACCAAAAACTACCTCGATGCCGTGATCGGTCTGCCCGCCAATATATTCTATGGCACAAGCATACCTACCTGTATCATGGTATATAAAAAATGCCGCGAAAACCCCGGCGATGTGCTGTTTATCGATGCCAGCAACGGATTTGAAAAGGTAAAAACCCAAAATATGCTGCGGCAGGAACACATTGAGGCCATCATTGACACCTACCGCCACCGCCATGAAAGCGAAAAATACAGCAAAAAGGCCACGCTGGAAGAGATAGCCCAAAACGACTATAACCTCAACATCCCCCGCTATGTAGATACCTTTGAGGCTGAAGAACAGATTGACATAGAGGCCATAGCCGCCGAAATCAAAGCCCTCGACAGCAGCATGGAGGAAACCGACACCGCCATAGCCGCCTATTGCAGGGAATTGGGCATATCGGCACCGTTTTGAGGAAACAATATTGAAGATTAGAAAAACAGGTGATAGATGGATAAATACAAAAATAAATATCGCATACCCTCAGCCCGATTACGGGGCTATGATTACGCCTCTGAGGGTGCGTATTTTATCACCATCTGCACCCATAACCGGGAACATTTCTTTGGGGAAATAGCCGAAGGCAAAATGCAATTAAATGAAATAGGAATATTGGCCGAAAAATATTGGGCCGAAATCCCGGATCATTTCCCTGATGTGGAATTGGGGAATTTTGTGATTATGCCCAATCATACCCATGGCATATTGATAATCAAAAAATCGGCCGGCAATGATATTTTATCTGGCGATGAATCACCCGATGGGGATTCCGATGGCAATCCCGATGAAAATCCCGATGGCAATCCCGATAGCAATGGATTATCCCCCAATGGCAATCCCGCCGGCAATGGATTTTCCCCCGATAGCCAATCCGATGGCCAATCCGATGGCAATCCCGATGAAAATCCCGATGAAAATCCCGATGGCAATCCCGATGAAAATTCCGCCGGCAATCCCGATGGCCAATCCAATGGCGATTTCGCCGACAATCCCGATGAAAATTCCGCCGGCAATCCCGATGGCCAATCCGATGGCAATCCTGATGGCCAATCCGATGGCGATCCTGATGGCCAATCCGATGGCGATTTCGCCGGCAATCCCGATGAAAATCCCGATGGCCAATCCGATGGCGATTTCGCCGGCAATCCCGATGGCAATTCCGATGAAAATCCCGATGGCCAATCCGATGGCCAATCCGATGGCAATCCCAATGGCAATCCCGATGGCCAATCCGATGGCGATTTCGCCGGCAATCCCGATGAAAATTCCGCCGTACAGACGTTGCAGTGCAACGTCTCTAGCAGAATTTTACCATCCGGGGATAATCCCAATCCCTGCAATATTCTATCCGGGGATAATAAAAATCCCCACGATATTCCATTTGGGGATAATCAATATCCCGCCAATATTCCATCCGAAAATATTCCCAATGGCAGAATTTTTCCATCTGGGGATAATCCCTATCCCGCCAATATTCCATCCGAAAATATTCCAAATGGCAGGATTTTACCATCCGGGGATAATCCCAATCCCGGCCATATTCGAAATGAAAATATTTCCAATGGCGAAATCATCAAAAATGAAAAAATGGCGGAAATATCACCCAAATCGGGATCGATATCTACCATAATTAGATCCTACAAATCGGCGGTGACGAAATACGCCCGTGCCATCCATGCCGATTTTGAATGGCAAACCCGATTTCATGACCATATTATCCGTGATGCGGGCTCCTTTGAACGCATTCAGACCTATATCGAAAACAACCCTTTAAACTGGAAAGAAGACAAATTCTCATGATAAACAAACCCAATACCCCCAGCCTACGCTTCCCCCAATTCTCCGGCAATTGGGAAATAAAGAAATTGGGTGAAATAGCTGGTGAAATTTCGTATGGAATGAATTCGGCTGCAATAGTCTATGATGGTGTTAATAAATATATAAGAATAACTGACATAGATGAATCATCAAGAAAATTTGTTCCAAATCCAATATCTTCACCAGATGGTAAAATAGAAAATAAATATAGACTTAAGGAGGGGGATATTGTTTTTGCAAGAACTGGTGCAAGTGTTGGTAAAACTTATTTATATTCAAAAGAAGATGGTGATTTATATTTTGCAGGATTCTTAATCAAATTCTCTATTATTAATTCAAATCCATACTTCGTGTTTATTCAAACTCTTTTAGATGAATACAATAAATGGGTTAAAATGATGTCAATGCGATCTGGCCAACCTGGTATTAATGCGGAAGAATATAAAACATTTGAAATTAAATATACCACCCTCCCCGAGCAAGAAAAAATTGCCGGGTTTCTTACGGTGGTAGATGAAAAGCTGCAAGCCTTAAAAAAGAAAAAAGCCTTGCTCGAAGATTACAAAAAAGGTATCATGCAAAGGATATTTTCGGGAAACCTCCGCTTCAAAGATGCCCCCGGCCAACCATATCCTGATTGGGAAGTGAGGAAATTGGGGGAGGTGGCTTCTTTCAAAGTAACTAATTCCTTTTCAAGAGAAAATTTAAATTATGAGTCAGGTGAAGTAAAAAATATTCACTATGGTGATATACATACAAAATTTAAAACAATATTAGACCTAAAAAAAGAAACTGTTCCATTTGTTAACCCTGAAATTTCAATTTCCAGAATATCAGGAGAAAACTATTGTCAAGTTGGTGATTTAATATTAGCCGATGCCTCTGAAGATTTAAATGATGTTGGAAAATGTATAGAATTAGTAAACCTTAATGGTTTTATTCTCTTAGCTGGCCTTCACACAATCCTAATACGACCACTAAATGATATATTTTTTTCCGGATATTTAGGCTATTTGTTTGCATCAAAAATAATTCGTCTTCAAATACAAAAAGAAGCACAAGGTTCAAAAGTTTCAGGTATATCTCCATTAAGGTTAAAAAATATCTCGATTCCTATCCCCTCTCTCCACGAGCAGGAAAAGATTGCGGAATTCCTTAGTGCAATAGATGCCAAAATAGCGGCCATTCAAACCCAGCTCAACAAAACCCTGGAATGGAAAAAGGGGCTGTTGCAGGGGATGTTTTGTTGAGAGGTAAATAAATATTGATATGAAAATGCCAGAGCTATTTGATCCTGAAAAATTTAAAGACAATCTATTTTCGGCTACCTTATTTATTAGCTACTATGAGTCACTGAAAGATTTAATAATCGAAAATATTCAAACTTTTTTTTGTAATGGTTTTGATGGGGAAAAGGAAATCTATAGTGAAGAATATCAGAAGGTTTTAGAATTGGATAAAAAACCAGAAAATGCTTGTTTAAAATGGCATTTAAATGAAAAAATTATTGACGACAAGGATTATGAGAATTACCACAAATTCAGAAAAACCAGAAATGACCTTGTTCATGAATTACTCAAAAATCTAATAAATGGTGTTCCAGAATCCATCACACAAGATTTCGTGGAACTAATGAACCTGAAAATAAAAATTGAGAAATGGTGGATATTAGAATTTGAGATTCCAATAAATCCGGACTTTGACAATATAAAAATAGACGAAGACGCAATAATTACTCCCACACAAAGCATCAACGGAATGATATTTAGATTATTATCACCCAATAAAGAAGAGGCAAATTATTTCAAGAATAGGTTTGAATCGGATCATAGTATAAGTAATAGTAAGGCCGAATTAGACAGAGAAAAAGAATTTTTCCTCCGAAATGAATTCAAGATGCTAACACTCTCAGCGTCGTTTGCAAGAGCAAATATTTATAATGATTTTGTAAAAAATATAAAAGAAACCGAAGCTGAAAAGAAAAAGCCGAACTGAGGAAAACCATCTTCGAATTTATCGACAACCTGATTGACAGCCATTACAGCAAAACAAAAGTTGATGAAGATGGTCACATCCGGAATATTCTTGAATTAAGAAAAAAATCAAAAAAACACGCTGAGATATTGAATGAAGGATATTTAAAATTCGGAATTTGTCAAAAACTCCTCAATTTGTATCTCAAATATCACTGGTGTTCTGGACTTATTGACTTCGAACCGCCTCACTTCCCCCTCGACCGCCTGATACAAGAAAAGAAGCTTAAAAAAGTTCTGGACAATTGGACCGATTTGGATAATCCTGAAACTTATAAAGACATTATTAATAACCCGCTTTTTGGTGACCCAGACAAACTCGCCGAAATGGAACTCACCACCTACAATCAAATCAACCGCAATCTTGGATAAATACCGCAACAAATACCGCATCGGCTCGCACCGCCTTCCCGGCTGGGACTATTCCTCAGAAGGTATGTATTTCCTGACCATCGTAACCCAACACCGTGAATGCAATCTAGGACAAATCGAAAACGGCATCATGACTTTGTCGGATTTTGGCCGCATCGTCGAAACCGAATTGTTGAAATCGTTTGATATCCGTGCCGAATTGTTTTTGGACGAATACGTCATCATGCCCAATCATTTGCATTTATTGGTGGTCATCGAAAAAAATGATGACATCAAAATGGGCGGGGGTGAAATCGGGGATCACAATTCCGTAAATACGGACGGCCACGACATGGATAAAACGGACGGCCACTACATGGATAAAACGGACGGCCACGACATGGATAAAACGGACGACCACGACATGGATAAAACGGACGGCCACTACATGGATAAAACGGACGGCCACGACATGGATAAAACGGACGGCCACGACATGGGTAAAACGGACGGCCACGACATGGATAAAACGGACGGCCACGACATGGATAAAACGGACGGCCACGACATGGGTAAAACGGACGGCCACGACATGGGTAAAACGGACGGCCACGACATGGGTAAAACGGACGGCCACGACATGGGAGAGACGCACGGCCGTGCGTCTCTCCCATGTCGTCATGATGGGGATGGTTCCATCGGGAAATCCGAAAACGATATAAACCCCATCGTAAAACCCGAAAAATTAAATATTTCAATGCCCGTGCGACAACCCAAATCCATATCGTCATTTTTGGCGGGATTTAAATCGGCCGTCAATTCCCGCATCGACGATTACATTGACCAATACCAATTAAACATCCCCAAATACAACCGAAAAAATCATTTTTTTCAACCCAATTACCACGACCAGATCGTATGGGATGACAGGGCATATTATTATATCAAGCGGTATATTCAAAATAATCCATTAAATTGGGACGCAGATAAATTCATGAAATGACATGTCGCGGCAATCGGAACAAATATTAGAACAACAACTCATCGAAAACCTCCGGAAACTGGGGTATCAACATATCGCCATTGCCGACGAAAAGGGGCTCATTGCCAACCTGAAAACTCAACTCGAAAAACACAACAACGTAGTTTTCACTGTCACCGAATTTGAAAAGATAATCAACACCCTTCGTAAAGGTAGTGTATTTGAAAAGGCTAAAATCCTGCGTGAACGGCAACATCTCGTAAGGGATAATGGCGACAACCTGTATTTTGAATTCTTTAATACCGAGCATTGGTGCCAAAACCAATATCAGGTCACGCATCAGATATCGCAGTCGGGTACTTACGACAATCGCTACGATGTAACCCTGCTCATCAACGGCCTGCCGCTGGTACAAATCGAGCTAAAACGCCGGGGTCTGGAACTCAAAGAGGCATTTAACCAAATCAACCGATACCAAAAACATAGTTTCGGAGCCGGGCAAGGGCTTTTTCACTTTGTACAACTCTTTGTAATCAGCAACGGCATCAATACCAAGTACTTCAGCAATTTCGGTATCCACAAGCAGGAATACCTGCAGACCTTTCACTGGACCGACGAAGAAAACCGCCCGCTCAACAACATCCTCAATGGCTTCACCGATGTGTTTCTGGAGCCTTGCCATATCAGCAAGATGATCAGCAAATATATTGTACTCAACGAAACCGAGAAGAAACTCATGGTGCTGCGTCCTTATCAATATTTTGCGGTCGAAAACATCATCAAAAAGGTAAGCGAAAACGAAGTTTTGCATAGCTATGACATCAGCAAAAACGGGTACATCTGGCATACCACAGGATCGGGCAAAACTCTCACGAGTTTCAAAGCCAGCCAGATATTGTCCCGATTCCCGGCCATAAAAAAAGTGGTCTTTGTAGTTGACCGCAAGGATCTCGACTATCAGACCAATCAGGAATACGACAAGTTTAGCAAAGGCTGTGTGAGCAGTGCCGATAACACCGAAAGCCTCATCCGAAAATTTAACAATCCCGATGAACGCATCATCGTAACCACCATTCAGAAACTCAACAATGCCATTTCGGGTCGTAACCTGCAAAAAATGAGCGGTATTAAAGACCTCAGGATGGTCTTTATCTTTGACGAATGCCACCGCAGTCAGTTTGGCGATACCCATAAAAACATCGTAGGGTATTTTACCAACATTCAGCTGTTTGGATTTACAGGCACCCCCATTCTGGCCGAAAACGCCAACGGTGAACAAACCACGGCCAGTTTATTTGGCGAATGCCTGCACAAATACGTCATTACCGATGCCATACGCGACGAAAATGTGTTGCGGTTTTCGGTAGAATATATCAATACATTTCGAAAAAAGGACCACATCATTGACCTCAAGGTAGAGCAAATCGACGAAAAAGAGGTTTTTGAAGCTCCTGAACGCAAAGAGGCCATTGCGGACTATATCATTAAATACCACGGACAGAAAACCCAGAGCCGGAAGTTCTGTGCTATGATGTGCGTGCAGGACATCGATAGTGTGATTCAGTATTATGAGATACTTAAAGCCAAAAAACTTTCCGGCGAGCATGACCTCAAAGTAGTTACCATATTTAGCTTTGCCCAAAACGAAGAAGAAATGGACTACGAAATAAAAACCGAACTGAGTGTAGTCGAAGAACCCGCTGCTCTGTACGGTCTTAAACCGCACCGGCGTGAAAAACTGGATGAATACATCGGCGACTTCAACAAAATGTATGGCACCGCTCACAGCTCCAAAGACAGCCTGAGTTTTTATAATTATTACAACGAAATAGCCAAAAAGACCAAAAACAACGAAGTGGATATCTTGTTGGTAGCCAACATGTTTTTGACCGGCTTCGATGGCAAATTTGTCAATACCCTTTATGTGGACAAAAATCTGCAATACCATGGGCTCATACAGGCTTTTAGCCGTACCAATCGTATTTTGGACAAAAACAAAACCCAGGGCAATATCGTATGTTTCAGAAATCTTAAAGAAAAAACCGACGAGGCCATTACCTTATTTAGTAACAAAGAGGCCATAGCCGAGGTGATTGTAGAGCCCTATGAAAGCTATGTGGAGCAGTTTAATCTGTCGGTAGAAAAACTCAAATCCATCGCAGCGTCAGTACAGAGTGTCGATGAACTATATACCGAAGAGGATCAGATGAAATTCATTCTGGCTTTCAGAGCCTTGATCAGGTTGCACAAGAAAATGGGACACTTTACCGAATTCAGTTGGGAAGATCTCCACTTACCTGAGCAGGAGTTTGCCGACTACAGTAGCAAATACCAGGATCTGAAAGAAACCATCGCCCATAAAACCGACAAACAAAAAACCTCTATCCTTGAAGACATAGACTTTGAGCTTGAACTTATCCGCCGTGACACCATCAATGTATCCTATATAATCAAACTGTTGATAAAGCTCAAAGCTCAAAACGGTGAAAAAGACAAAGATAGCGTTGAAAAAGAGATACTTAATCTACTCAATACCGAAGTTACCCTTAGGAGTAAAAGGGAGTTGATAGAGAAATTTATTAATGAAAATCTCATTGATATCGACCATGAAGAAGATATAGTGGAGAGCTTTGAAAAATACTGGAATCAGCAACAGGTCAATGAATTCAACAAAATCATAAAGGAAGAAAATCTTTCTGCTGAAAAAACCGAGAAACTCATTGAGGATTATTTGTTTTCTGAGCGGGAGCCAAGAAGAGATGAAGTATTGAATCTTATGGAGGAAAAAGACCAGCCGGGTGCATTACATCGCAAATCAGTAGGTGACAGAATTTTGAAAAGAATCGTTGATTTTGTCGAAACCTTTATCAATGGTATGAATTTGAATTGATGGAAACCCGAATTATAGACTTTAAATAAACCTCAGGATTTAAAATACTTATTTTAACATATCTGTTGTTTTATCTTTAAATAAAATTGTCTTTAGGTATCCCCCGGATTTAAATATAAACCCTAAAAATTCACCGGCTATCCATTTGAAACTTTATATAGTAATTCATACCCGACCCCTTTCCCACTGGATAAAATTCCCCAAAGAATCCAAACCAAAAAAAATCCTTTTATCAAAAAAAAACTATTTTTGGAAGGCCTGTATCTATATTTGATTTTCAGATAAGATAAAACTCTAATTGATAACATTTTACCCTAACCCTACAAATATGCAATTAACGATCTCCAATCTAAACAAAACTTATGGCAACGGCGTACACGCACTTAAAGATGTGAATCTCACGATTAATCAGGGGATGTTTGGCCTGTTGGGACCCAATGGTGCCGGTAAATCTTCATTGATGCGTACCATCGCCACTTTGCAGGAGCCTGACTCCGGGGAGATATTCCTGGGCGACATCAACGTACTCACCCAAAAAGACGAAATAAGAAAGACGCTCGGCTATTTGCCACAGGAGTTTGGGGTGTATCCGAAAGTAAGTGCGATAAACCTCCTCAATCATATTGCGGTTTTGAAGGGAATCACCAATTCTGGTGAAAGGAAAAACATTGTAGAAGCTCTTTTGCAAAAAACCAACCTATGGGAGGCCAGAAAGAAAAACCTTGGTGGCTATTCCGGTGGTATGAAGCAGCGTTTTGGTATTGCTCAGGCATTACTTGCCCATCCCAAATTGATTATTGTGGACGAACCTACCGCCGGCCTCGACCCAGCCGAGAGAAACAGATTTTTGAATTTACTTTCAGAATTAGGCGAAAATACCGTCGTGATTTTATCGACCCACATCGTGGAAGACGTAAAAGAGCTATGCTCCGACATGGCGGTGTTTAACAAAGGCGAGGTACTATTTAAAGGTAGTCCTGATGAAGCCCTCAGTGGCATCGCAGGCAAGGTATGGACCAAACGCATCAAGAAAGACGAGCTCAACGATTATAAAGCCAACTTCAAAGTAATTTCTGAAAAGCTTATTGGCGGTAATCCTGTCATCAATGTTTTGGCCGACCAGAACCCCGATGGCACCTTTTCTCCTATCGACGCCGATCTGGAGGATGTATATTTCTCAAAAATATTTTTGCAATAGAAAAAAACCAACCCTAAATATCTTTAAAATACTATGTTAAAAGAAATCATTAGGTTTGAGTTTTTTTACCGAAAAAACCGACCTGCTACCTATATCTATTTTGGAATATTATTCCTGCTTTGTTTTGCAGCGGTAACTTCCAAATACGTCACTATTGGCGGCATCGCCGGAGGGCAAATCAAAGAAAACTCGCCCTACAATCTGGCTTTCATGACCATCATCATGACGTTCTTCTTCACGTTTATCGCCTCCGCCATCATGGGCGTGGCCGTTTTGCGGGATTTTGAACACAAGACCGAATCGCTGATGTTCAGCACCACCATGTCAAAGTTCGACTACCTATTCGGAAGGTTCTTCGGCTCGTTTATCATCATGGTGCTTATCTATTGCTCTATTTGGTTGGCTTTCATGACGGGCTATTCTATCGGTAAATTTCTCCCCTGGGATCCTTCCTGGAAAGAAAAAGAAATGCTGGCCTTCGATGCCTGGTCTTATTTCCAGCCTTTTATCGTTTGGGGCATCAGCAATTTGTTTATTCAGGGAGCGATATTCTTTGCCGCCGGGGCTTTGAGCCGCTCGACCATTGTCATATACACCCAGGGTATTATCCTTTTTGTACTTTATCAGGTGTCAGATACATTGTTGAGCGACATCGACAACAAAACGCTCTCGGCCATGCTCGATCCGTTTGGCGTGAGGGCATTCAGCATTTACACCGAATATTGGACGCCGGCACAAAAAAACTCACAGATAGTACCACTTGGGGGAGTCTTACTCTGGAACAGATTGGTGTGGTGTGGTATAGCCCTTTTGATTTTGATTGGCACTTACTTTTCTTTTAGTTTCAATGTAGTGAGGAATACGCTTTTCAAAAGAAAAAATAAAAAGGAAGAAGTAAGCGAAAAAATAAAACCGGAGTTGGTTAAGATACCTTCGGCAATGCAATTCTCCGGCTTCGCCACAAGCCTTTCACAAATGTGGACGCAGGCCAGGTTTTACTTCAGAATGGTCATCAGAGAAGTACCGTTTATCGCCATCGCGTTTGTGGGTGTGGTCCAAATCATCGTGGACTCGTTTTATTTCGACAAAATGTATGGCACCAGCTCCTACCCCATTACGGCCAATGTGATTGGTATGTTGGATGGCTTCGATATGTTTTTCCTAATCATCATCGTGTTTTATTCGGGTGAACTCATCTGGAAAGAACGTATCTCCAACATCCATCTGATTATCGACGCCACACCTGTAAAAGACTGGGTAAACCTCAGTGCCAAATTCATCGGAATGATGCTCATCAATCTGAGTATCATGCTTTTGCTGATACTGATGGGTGTGTTGGTGCAGGCGGCACATGGATACTTCAACTTTGAGCTGTCCTTATACTTCAAATCCATGTTTACCAGCACCTTGTCTTTTGTGTTGCTTTACACGCTACTCTCGTTTTTTGTGCAGGTGATGTCCAACAACAAGTTCATTGGCTTTGCCATGATGTTTGTTTTCTTTTTAGTTACCTTCTTCTTGGGAGCTGCGGGCATTCAGCATCCTTTGTTTATGTTTGGCAGCGGCCGATTGGGTGGGTATTCTGACATGAATAAGTTTGGGCATTTTGTAACTTCCTTCTCCTGGTTAAAACTCTACTGGCTATCCATGGTGGTGGTTTTCTTTGTGCTTTCGGTGGTATTGTCGGTGCGAGGTTCGGAGTCTTTGATGAAAACCCGTCTAAAAGTGGGCAAACTCAGATTGACCAAACCGGTATTGACATTTGGCATCTTCGCCTTAATTTCTACCTTACTGACAGGTTGTTATGTTTTTTACAATACCAACAAAATCAATACCTACCAAACCCGGGAAGAGTCAGAAAAAGAACAGGTGACGTATGAGCAATTGCTAAAGAAATTTGAAAAGCTTCCTCAGCCCAAGATTGTGGATGTAAATCTGAAAGTAGAGATTTATCCTTCTACCCGTGATTTTACTGCTGAAGGATATTATTGGCTCAAAAACAAAACCAATAAGCCAATGACCGAAATCCATATTCAAAACGATGTGGAACACAAAATGAAACTGGCCTATCTGAAGTTTGAAGGTGGAGCCAAAAAAAACCGGAAATATGAAAAACAGGGTTATATCATTCATACACTGAACAAACCATTGGCTCCGTCTGATTCCATCAAAATGTCCTTCAAAACGATGTTTGAAACCAAAGGCTTTGTGGCTAATGGGTCAAACACCAATGTGGTGTATAATGGCACTTTTTTCAATAATACTTATTTCCCCTCCATCGGCTATAACAATGGCTACGAAATAGGCGATGACGATACGCGAAGAAAGTACAAGCTCAAGGAAAAAGAAAGAATGATGGAGCAAAACGACCCGATTGGCTTATCGCAAAGTTTGTTTGGGGATGATGCCGACTACATCAGTTTCGAAATGGTAATTGGTACCGAAAAAGACCAGACCGCCATCGCTCCGGGATACTTGCAAAAATCGTGGGAAGAGAAAAACCGGAAGTACTTCCACTACAAAATGGACGTACCGATGTGCAATTTCTACTCTATAGTCTCTGCCAAATATGAAGTAAAAAAAGACAAATGGATAGCCCCTGATGGTAAGCCAGTGAGTTTAGAGATTTATTACAACAAAGGACATGAGTATAATCTGGACAAAATGATGTCCAGCATGAAATCCAGTTTTGATTACTTCTCCAGGAATTTCAGTCCATATCAATACCGCCAGATGCGGATCATGGAGTTTCCGAAGTATGCCGATTTTGCACAATCATTTGCCAATACGGTTCCTTTCTCTGAGGGCATAGGATTTATTCAAAAAATATCCGACCCCGAAGAAGACCTCGACATGCCTTATTATGTGACCGCACACGAGCTGGGTCATCAGTGGTGGGGGCATCAGGTGGCTGAAGCCAACGTAAAAGGCAACGCCATGCTTTCTGAGACCCAGGCCCAGTATTCGGCATTGATGGTCATGAAGCATGCCATAAAGCCTGCCATGATGCAGAAGTTCCTGAAATATGAACTGGATCGCTATCTGAGAGGCCGCTCAAGCGAAAGAAAAAAAGAACAGCCGCTCAATATGGTGGAAGGTCAGGGATACATCCATTACCAAAAAGGCTCACTGGCTATGTTTGCTTTACAGGATTATATCGGGGAAGATAAGGTCAATCTGGCACTGAGAAACTTCCTCAAAGACTGGCAGTACCCGGGTCCGGATTCTAAAAACAAGCGTTACCCGACCAGCAATGATCTATTGGGCTACTTCAAGGCTCAAACACCGGACTCGCTGAAAAACATCATCACCGATATGTTTGAGTCGATCACGCTTTTCGAGAACAAAACCGAGAAAGTGGAATACAAGGACTTGAAAAACAAGACTTTTGAAGTTAAGATTACTACCTCCAGCGAGAAATTCAGGGCGGACAGTTCGGGTAATGAAAAACCCATCGCCATCAATGACTGGATAGATGTCGGTGTGTATGGTGAAGATATCAAAGGCGAGCCCAACTTGCTCTACCTTCAAAAACACAAGGTGAACAAAAAGGCCAACACTTTTACCATCATAGTAAAAGAAAAACCAAAAAAAGCCGGAATTGACCCTATCAACAAGCTGATAGACAGGCATTCTGATGACAACACCAAAACGGCCGAGGTGGTAGAAAAAGGGGTTTAAACATTTAGGGATGTTTTGAAAAACTACTTTTCTTAATGTTTAAAAAAACAAAAAGTCTCCGAATTGGGGACTTTTTGTTTCAGTATGACTATTTAAATGCACAGACTAGTTTCTTAGCCCAAATCAAATTATTGATTTCCTCAATCTTCAAATCACTAAAGACTTCTATATCCTTTTGTTAAGAATCACCGATTTCTCTCGCAAAAACAATAGTTTAAGGCTAAATTTGATTAATAAAATACTTTAAAATATGAAACCGTTAATAATCAAACTTATAAGCTTGATGCTTATTCTTGCAGTATCCTGCAACTCCAAAAAAGACCAGGAAAAATCCGACCAAAAATGGTGGAAAGAAGCCGTGGTTTACCAGATTTACCCCCGAAGTTTTCAGGACAGTGACGGCGATGGTGTAGGAGATTTGAAGGGAATAATCCAACGGCTCGATTACATCAAAAGTCTGGGTATAGACGTGGTTTGGCTCAATCCTATCTATTCCTCGCCTAACGATGATATGGGCTACGATATCAGCGATTACCGCAATATCATGAAAGAAATGGGAACCATGGAAGACTTTGATGCCCTGCTAAAAGGCATGCATGAGCGTGGAATAAAACTGGTGATGGATTTGGTGGTGAATCACTGCAGCGACGAACACGATTGGTTTAAACAATCCAGGTCTTCCAGAGATAATCCTTACCGCGATTATTTCCATTGGTGGCCCGAAGAAAAAGGAAATCCTGCCAAGCGTTGGAGTTTTTTCGATGAAGAAGGAAATGCCTGGAGATATGACAGCACAACCAAAGCCTACTATCTGCATTATTTCAGCAGAAAACAACCTGACCTCAACTGGGAAAACAAGAAAGTAAGGCAGGAAGTTTATGACTTGATGAAGTTTTGGTTTGAAAAGGGTATCGACGGCTTCAGAATGGATGTAATTCCGTTTATTTCGAAAGACACCACTTTCCCCGAATTGCCCAAAGAATACAATGGCAATTTTGTAAACTATTATGCCAATGGCCCCAAATTGCATGAATATTTGCATGAAATGAATCAGGAAGTGCTCAGTAAATATGACATCATGACTGTGGGAGAAGGAGCCGGAGTGCAAAGGCAGGATGCTCTGAAATATGTTGATGAAGACCGTGGGGAACTTCAGACCTTTTACCATTTTGATCATGTGGGTTGGGGAAAAAGAAAAGATAGCGGAAGATATCCCGATCCAAACAACCGACATTTGCCCGACCTGAAATCGGTATTTACCAAATGGGACAGTACTTTTAAGGATAAAGGCTGGGGAACGGTTTACTTTACTACCCACGACCAAAGCCGTATGCAAAGCAGGTTTGGCGATGATAAAGTTTATAAAAATGAAAGCTCAAAAATGCTTTATACATTAATGCTTACCCAAAGGGCAACTCCGTATTTATATTGGGGTGATGAGATCGGCATGAGTAATATTAGGTTTACTTCGGTGAATCAATACAAAGATATTGAAACCATAAATCATTATAACTACCTAAAGAAAACAGGAGGCGACACAGAGGCTTTTTTGAAAGGACAGCAGGAAGTGGGTCGCGACAACAGCCGTACACCGATGCAGTGGAGCAATCAAACCAATGGTGGTTTTACCAAAGGAAAACCATGGCTGCAAGTCAACCCTGATTTTGTAAATAATAATGCAGAAACTGCCGAAAAGGACCCGAATTCCATCCTGCATTTTATGCGTAAAATGATAAAACTCAGAAAGGATAACAAAGAAATATTGGTTTATGGAAAATACACCGAGCTCGACAAAGACAACACAAAAGTATATGCCTATACCCGGGAGGCTGCCAATGGCAAAAAGGTATTGGTGCTGTTAAACTTCAGTAAAGAGACAGCTAAAACAAACACCGGGTTGGATCTTTCTAACGCAAAAGTGATGATTGGCAATTATGCCAATGCTGCGAAAGATGGCACTTTAAAGCCTTTTGAAGCAGTGGTACTGGAATTGAATTAATTAAACAAAATTGAAATTTTCGAAATACCCCAATTTAATAATTGAAATAAAGATGGGGTATTTCGTTTTGAATATTCAATACGATAGAAATGGTATTAACATATTTTTAAAAGCTTTAAAAAGTTTTTTATTTGAAAATTGAGATGATTTCATAAATTCGTATTCAGTAACCGCAAAATTTTTGGTTAAATATGCCAATGCTTTTAAAAAATTCTAAAAATTAACACAAACCATGAAAAAAATAATCTTCGCCATTCTGGTGTCATTTATTATGATTTCTTGTCAAACCACCGAAACCGATCAAGTGGTGACGATAGAAAAAAAATTCTCACTTACTCTGCCATCATTTTTGTCGAAATCGACTGAATTAAACGAAGATGCAACTTTGCAATATCAAAACATGGTAAAAGAATTTTATGTGGTGGTGATAGAAGATACCAAAAGTGAAATGAAGAAGTCACTGGAAGAAAACAATCTCACTGAATTATACCCCAACGATATTAATGGTTATTCCTGCCTGCTGGTCCAGGGCTTGGAAAAAAACATGAAAATTACCAAAAAGACCGCATTAATTGATACTGTGGTAAATAATATGCCGGCAAAACACATCAGATTATCTGGAAAAGTTGAGGGCCTGGATGCTTTTTATTCTGTTGCATTTGTCGAAGGAAAAGATACTTATTACCAGGTCATGGCCTGGACGCTAGCCAATAAAGAGGCACAATATACAGAACGGATGAATAAAATTATCCATTCACTGAAGGAACTGTAATTCTATTGTTCAGGATTATTATTTTGATTTTTTATTGAGTATTATTAATTATTATTGATGCAAAAACCATTTTTTTATATTGAATCAGAGCGTTTGAAACTGATTCCCCTTGACTACGACCACTTGTGCTTTTATGCTCAACCCGAAAAACTCTCATTAATTCTGGGAATCAGAAATTGTCTTATTGAAACAGGGGAACCTTTTGATGAGGCATTTAATGAGGCCCTGGAAAACTTCTGGAAACCAATGACTCAAGCTCACCCCGAGCAATACCCCTGGTTTACCAATTGGCTGATAGTTTTAAAATCCGAAAACGCTACCATCGGTGGAATCGGATTGTCGGGCTTACCCAATGATGCCGGTGAAACTGAGACAGGTTATGCCACCGATATCAAATACCGAAACAGGGGCTATATGAGTGAGGCATTGGCTTGTTTGTGTGAGTGGGTATTTCAGCAGCCTGAAGTAAAGGCCATCATTGCACATACCTTTCCCGATGGTCTTATTTCTCAAAAGACTTTAACTAATAATGGTTTTCGGCTTATAGGACCCGAAATTACTGATGACGGGGAAGTATTACTTTGGAGAAAAACCATTTCAGAATAATTTAAATCTGATATTTTCAATAAACCTTTTCAGGACATATTTTCAGATAAATTAGAATTCCTTAAACAAATTTTTAAAAGCTAAAAAACAGTTTTCTAAACATCTGTTTTGGCTTTCAATCCGCTTACCAAACAACTAATTAGTACATTAGAGCATCAAACCCAAATTTCTCAATAGGCCATGGACTGCAATAATATTTGGCATCATATTCATTGCCACCCTCAATCAAAGGTATCTCGATACCTTTTCATTCGGTTGTTATGACTATTTCACCAAATATTATTTCGTCATCATTTCTATTGAGATATTTGGGTAAAATATTATATTTGAAGCCCGAACCCTATCAAACCTCTTGATGAACTACATTAATAATAAAAAAATCTGGAATGCCTGGTCAATGTACGACTGGGCCAATTCTGTTCATAATCTGGTGATAACCACGGTGATCTTTCCGATGTATTATCACGCCACTGCAATCGGAAAAGACGGTGGGAATATGGTAGAGTTTTTTGGTTTTGAAGTAAACAACAATTCTCTTTACAGTTATTCAATATCTGCGGCTGCCTTGTTGCTGGTATTTTTATCCCCAATACTCACATCAATTGCTGATTATTCCGGTCGCCGCAAGTTTTTCATGAAGTTCTTTTGCTATTTGGGTTCTTTTTCAGTGATGTATTTCTATTTCTTCACAAAAGGCAACCTCAACAACACCATGATTGCTTTTGCATTATCCATTGTAGGTTGGGGTGGTAGCGTGGTGTTTTATAATTCGTTTATTCCTCAGATTGCTACCGAAGAAAACTATGATAAACTTAGTGCCCGTGGCTTTGTATTTGGCTACATAGGCAGTGTTATTCTATTGATTTTTAACCTTTTAATAATCCTAAAACCCGAATTCTTTGGACTCAGCAAAGCTGACACTGAATCGGGATTGACATCAAGAATTTCGTTTCTTACTGTTGGAATTTGGTGGGTGGTATTTGCTCAGATTCCCTTTTATTTTCTTCCCAAAGACCGCAGCAAACCTTTTGAAGCCAAATGGATAAAGTTGGGTATTAAAGAATTGAAAAAAGTAATCATTGAAATAAAGTCAAACCGATTATTGACCAAATTTCTTACTGCCTATTTCACTTATTATCTTGGCGTTATGACGGTGATATATGTGGCCACACTTTTTGCCCAGGACGAACTCAAAATCCCACGTGATGGACTCATTGCAACACTGTTATTGATACAGTTGGTGGCCATTCCGGGCAGTTATCTGGCTTCTTATCTTTCAAGATTATTTGGAAACTCTATCGCTCTCCGCATCGAAGTTTTAATTTGGTTGTTGGTACCAATAGGTGCATATTTCACCACTACGGCCGAACAGTTTTATGTCATAGCAGCTATGGTGGGTCTGGTAATGGGCGGTATTCAGTCGCTTTCAAGAAGTACATTTGCCAAGCTAATTCCTGAAGATATCAGTCACACGGCCAGTTATTTTTCATTTATGATATTCTGGAAAAGGATCAATTACCGCCGGAACATTTATTTTGGCCTTATAAATGCCCTTACCGGTAGTATGCGAAACTCAATATTATTCCTGGTGGTGGTTTTTGCATTGGGCTTTTTGCTACTTTTGAGACTACCTTCAAAGCATGTTTATCATCAGGGTAGAAATGAATAATAGAATTTGAGTTTGATTGAATTCAATTAATATTTGATTTTGAATAGATTTAAAATATAAAAAAATTGCGATTGATCAGCCTTTAATAACTGTAAAATATCAAAATCAGGTGAGTTCAGAAGTGTTTCTTTTTGCAATATTAAAAACTACGTATTTACCGTGAAATATCTGATTACCGACCTCAACATACAGCTCAATGGCCATAAATTCGGATTTATCAATAACCTTTTGCTCTATATTGAAAGTCTGAACACGGATGATCAATATTTTTTTCTTACCAATGATTCAGATAATTTTGAATTAAAATCTGAAAAAGAAAATATTAAAATACTTAAACTTTCCGGAGAGCAAAACTCCAAAATACAAATCCAAAAAAGAGGTCTTTTTAAATACTGGACACAGTGGAATATAATTAAGAAGATTTCTGAAGAATTATTAATTGACAGAGTAGTTCTGATGGAATTTGACCTATATCAGCTTGGAATTGCTTTCACCCGATTTCGATTCAAGGTATCCGGAATTTGGTTTCGGCCTTATCACAGAATGCAACCTGAGAATAATAGTTTTAAATCAAAACTGAATTACTTAAAGCACATTATTCAGAAAAAGATAACCTTTCTGCCAACATTATTAAATTCCAGGCTCAGTAAAGTATTTGTTTTGAATGATGAAAATGTAAAATCATTTTACGGAATTTTTTCTAAAAAAATATTTTATCTCCCTGACCCGGTTTTTATCTATCAGAAAGAAGAATCTTTTGACCTGAGAAAAAAGTATGGAATCCCGCCAAATAACATGATTCTATTGCAGTTTGGTCATATGGAAGAGCGGAAAAACAATGAAAATATCATCAAAGCCCTTGATAAAATCCCATCCGAAATCTCGAAAAATATCACACTTTTATTGATAGGGAAATTCATTTCAGGATATGAGCAAAAAGTCAAATCTCTGGTTACAGAAAGCTCTGTTTTTCAGCTGATAACCCATAACCAATTTATATCTGATGAAGAGATGGAGGCAACATTTGCTCAAGCAGATGTGATATTAAGAATGAACCTCAACTTTTTTGGTTCGAGCGGAGTGGTTGGGATTGCGGCGGCTCACCAAAAACCTGTCATTGTTTCCAATTATGGAGTAATGCACGACCAGGTAATAAAATATTATTTAGGAAAAACCCTGGCTCCAGACGATGTGGGAGGTATCAAAGATACAATCATGTCGTATTTTGAAAACCCAGAGGAAAGGAAAGTTGACGGCAAAAAGTATCTCGAAAGCCATTGTGCCGAAGCCTACGCAAGAATGTTACTTGACTTTTAAGACGGCCTCGTTTATTTTATCGACCCAGATTTGTTGACCGGCACAGTTCCAATGTGAGTCGCCTTTGAGATAATAATCGCCTTTTTGAAATTCCTCAAAAATTGAAATTACTGGCATTTTCAGTTTTGGATGTTTCTCTATTCTTTCTATCAAATGGTTGTATTCGCCCAGGCCCTGACCGTATTTGCTTGTTTTGTTGGGAATAATACTTAAATAAACCTCATCGAAACCAAGTTTATGGTAATAATCATAAGTGGAATTTAAATTCTCAACCATCAATTCTATTTCCTGATCCTGGATTGGGTCAAAATTTGAACTTACACCGGGATTGGTATCAAGAAAATACAAAATATTTTTCCCATCAGATGAAAGAGTCACTTTTTCATCTACTTTTCCCAATACTTTTTGATTGAAAAGTGCCTTCCATTCTTTTAATTTCAAAATAAAATCAAAACCAAATAGTGCCGCCTGATGTGATTCCTCAACATAAGGTATTTTTAGATCAATTAACTTCTCAATAAATTTTTTTTGATCAGGTTCTTGAATAACTTCTTTGATATCCCAATTCTGCCAAACCTTAGTAAAACGCTCTCTAAGATGCCTTTCGACAGTTTCAATCACAAGAATCTTCTTTCCGGGAGCTAACTTTAGGGGTGGATTGGGCTTAGCAACTTCGGCTTTTACGTATTCTTTGGATACAAAATTTCCAGAATTTATCCTTTCTTCTTCAGTAAAACTGTCTCCGGCAAGAAATAAAGTAGCATCAACTTTTTGGGCAATTCTTTTTGTTGGACATTCTGTTCTCGGGTCTTTAAACTGAGGCAGATTTGACAAGCGATAAAGGTCTCCATACCGATAATCATCTTTCAAAATATCTTTTTCGTAAAGGAATTTTGTAGTAGTTTTTGAACAACCCAAAAACCAAAGGAACCCAAAGAAAACTAAAGCTGAATATTTTAAAATATTTTTCATCAAAATTGAAAATAAATAAACTGATTGGAAGTGAAAATACCCAGGAAGTAACTCAAAATCAGTAATCCGGCAAACTTGAAATAAAAGGCCGGTGTGCTTTTTGTTGAAATTTCTTTTACATAAATATCTTTCAAAAACAGAATCAAAATCAATAACCAACTAAAGATAAATTCGGAATTGGTAAAAGGCATTTCGAATCTCGAAAAGTCGTTTAAAGTAATAATTTTTGTAAGAATTATTTTAGCATTCCCCAATCCCTTAGCTCTAAAAAACACCCAGGCAACAGTTACCAAAACAAACGTTGAAACCATTGATAAAACAGATGATTTTGGAAGTTTAAAAAGCAAATATTTATCCCTTACGATTGCCATAACGAGATAAAAACCGTGTAAAAAACCCCAGATAATAAACGTCCAGGCGGCTCCATGCCATAATCCACTCACAGTAAACACAATCAGATAGTTGGCATAAAGTCGCATTTCCCCTACCCTATTTCCTCCTAAAGGAATATATAAATAATCTTTAAACCATGTGGAAAGAGAAATATGCCACCTCCGCCAGAATTCAGATATACTTTTTGACAGATAAGGAGCATCAAAATTGGTCATGAGTTTATAACCCATGGTTCGGGCCGCACCTATAGCAATATCAGAATAACCCGAGAAGTCGCAATAAATCTGAAATGCGAAAAATATGGTGGCAACCAGCAAGGTAAGTCCCGAAAATGCTGTGGGATTGTCATAACAATAATCTACCATGACCGAGAGCCTGTCAGCGATTACGACTTTTTTAAACAAGCCCCAGGCCATCATCATTAGTCCGGCTTTGAGATTTTCAAAATTGTATTTGATATAAGTATGAAACTGGGGAAGGAGGTTTTGCGGACGTTCGATAGGCCCCGCTACCAGTTGCGGATAAAACATCACATAGAGGCTGTAAACAATAAAATCTTTTTCGGGTTTTTGGTTTCTTCTGTAAACCTCAATGGTGTAACTCATCGCCTGAAAAGTATGAAAAGAAAGGCCAATGGGTAATTCCAGAGAGTAATCAGGCAATGGATTTTGAATCCCCATCAATCCCAGCAAAATCGTAAGGTTATTGTTGAGGAAATTCCAGTATTTAAAAAACGCCAGGAAGCCAATGTTAGAAATCAAACTCAGAATCAACAACCATTTTCGTTTTTTTCCGTCGGTTTTGGCAATCCAGATTCCTGCAAAATAATCTACGACGATGGTTACAAGTAATATCAGGATATATATGGGCTTGAAAACCAAATAAAAATAAGAAGAGGCAAGCAGCAATAGCCAAATACGACCTTTGTTTCGAAGTTGAAAAAAGAGTATAGTAACTACTATATAAAAAAGTACAAACTGTAAGGAATTGAAAAGCATATTTTGCTTCAGTAAATTATTTGGTATCCCAAAAATAATATATCATTCGAAAAAATGGTGCGTTTTCGGATTAATTCGATTTATGTCCCGATAGCTATCGGGATCGATTGACGATTAACACAGAATCTATCGTGATCGATTTATGATTTCTTTTATGGAAGATTTTTGTGAATGAAAATTAATCTCACAGAATTCACAGAATTTCACAGAAGTATCCACTCAATAACTGATAGTTATTCAAATGACTTGATATTTATTCCAAAAACCTGATACCACACTACTCAAAACTCACAACCCGCACTCGCCACTCGCAACCTGGTACTTTTTTGATATTTAAGATTCACTCATTCCTAAGAACTAATTTCGTAATTTTGCAAAAAAAAACAGGATATTTTGTATCAATTTGAAAGTATTTGTGCCTTAGCTACCCCACAGGGGATCGGTGCCATTGCGGTCATCCGAGTTTCGGGCATAGATTGTATTGATATTGTCAACAAGGTTTTTCATGGTAAAAACCTACAAAAAGTTGCGGGTAATACTATACACTTTGGTTTAATCAAAGATGGTGAAGTCATCATTGATGAAGTTTTGGTTAGTGTTTTCAAATCTCCCAAATCTTTTACAAAAGAAGATTCGATAGAAATCAGCACCCATGGAAGTGATTTCATAGTAAAAAATATTCTGAGACTGCTCATCAAAAATGGCTGTCGCATGGCCCGTCCGGGAGAATTTACCCAGCGGGCATTTCTTAACGGGCAGTTTGATTTGGCTCAGGCGGAAGCCGTGGCCGACCTGATTGCTGCTGACTCTGAGGCTTCCCACAAAATTGCAATAGAACAGTTGAGAGGTGGTTTCTCCAAAAAACTGGCATTTCTGAGAGAAGAACTGATTCATTTTTCCAGCCTGGTTGAGTTGGAGCTCGACTTTGGCGAAGAAGACGTGGAATTTGCAGACCGGGATGATCTCAAAACCCTGATTTACAAAATTTTAGGCCAAATCAATCCTTTGATTGACTCCTTCGAAAGTGGAAATGCCATCAAAGAAGGTATCCCGGTGGCCATCATCGGAGCACCCAATGCCGGAAAATCGACTCTGCTCAATGCCCTGCTCAATGAGGAGAAAGCCATTGTAACCGAAATCGCCGGTACAACCCGCGACGTAATCGAGGATGTATTGTATATCGGCGGTCAAAAATTCAGGTTTATTGACACGGCAGGTATCCGCCACACCACCGACAAAGTGGAAACCATCGGTATAGAACGCTCCAAAAAAGCCCTGCAATCTGCCAAAATTGTGGTTATGCTTTATGACAATATTGAAGATCTGGAGTATATCAAGCAGGTTTTAAAAGACAATCCTACTAATAGTAAAATATTGTGGGTAAAGAACAAAATTGATATCACAGAAAATCAGAAACCTTATGATTTTGATATTTCAGGAGAAAAAATTTCAATTTCGGCAAAAGAAGAAATTGGGCTTGAAGAACTGAAAAATAAAATTGTTAGCATTTCAAAACTTTTTGCCGCCCAAGACACTACCATTAGTAATTTGAGGCATTTTGAGCATCTTCAAAAAACTAAAGAAGCCCTCGAAGAAGTGCTAACCGGCCTTGACATGGGTGTTACGGGTGATTTTCTGGCACAGGATATCCGTCTGGCTCTGCATCATCTGGGTGAAATCACCGGCCAAATCACCACCGACGACCTCCTTGCTAATATCTTCGGGAAGTTTTGTATCGGAAAGTAGGGTGTTTTTTTTAAAAATATGCTTTTTAATACCAGTTTACATTATTTTTTTGGCTATCATTATTTGTTCACATTAATGTCCTTTTATATTTGCTAATAATTTTAGAGTCTAGTTTAATATTGATAAAACACAAACTACATGATAGTTTTTAGGAAATTTGCAATTTCTTATCCATGTTGCATTGTCCTTTTTCATATTCACTCATTTTAGAATGGTTTAAAATCTCAAAAAAGATAAGCAATAATCCCAAAATTTAAATGAAAATATTTTAAAATGATTTTTGGAGAATAAAATTATAAAGAGATTAGAATAATAAAAGGGAATTATGAGAAATCAATCAAAGTCTGTATGATCATAAAAAAAATTGACCTTAAAGAAAAAATTAAGTATGAATAATATAGATATAAATGGATACAAGTCCATAAAGCAACTTAACTTAAAGCTGAATCCAATAAATATACTTATTGGTGCAAACGGTAGCGGTAAAAGTAATTTTTTATCATTCTTTGATTTTTTAAAGCAGATCTACAATCGCAACCTTAAAGAGTTTGTAGCATTAAAAGGTATTGATACTTTTTTACACAAAGGAGACAAAGAAACCCAAGAGATTTCAACGCATCTTTATTTCAGAGGCACAAATGGCTATTCGTTCACAATCAAGAAAGGCGATACAGGTTTTATTTTCACAAAAGAAGGTATGTGGTATCAAAATCCATATTATAAAAACCCTGCCGACATTGCTTCTTTTAATAATGAATCTACTCTTCGTTTTCAAACCATGCAAAGAGCTAAATATATAAGGACATATATTAACCAATTAGCAAAATATCATTTTCACGATACAGGCGAAAATTCACCTTTTAACAAAGAATCTAATATTGAAAATGATAAATTTGTACTTTACGAAAAAGGTAGCAACTTAGGAGCATTTCTTTACTTCATATACCTTGAAAATAGAGTTGTTTATAATTTTATAATAAAAACAATACAAAGCATTGCTCCTTACTTTTTAGATTTTATATTTAAACCTGAGCAAAATGGAAATCTTAAATTACGTTGGCAAAGTAAATACAGTTCTACTATTTACGGTGTAAATGATTTGTCAGATGGTACTATTCGTTTCATTGCTTTATCAACTCTCTTTCTACAGCCTCAGCTGCCTGAAACCATTATCATAGATGAACCTGAGTTGGGTTTACACCCAACGGCTATTGCAAAGTTGGCAGGTCTTATAAAATCAGTTGCAGCAAAAGGTTGCCAGGTAATTATTGCAACCCAATCTACTGACTTAATTAGTCACTTTGAACCAGAAGATATTATTACAGTTGACCAAGTAAACGGTGAAAGTATTTTTCAACGCCTCAATTCAGGTGAGTTAAAAATTTGGTTAGACGACTACACCATTGACGATTTATGGAAAAGAAATATTATTCAAACAGGTCAACCCAATTTTAGTTAAAACGTATGAAAAGAATAATATTGATTTGTGAAGGACCGACAGAACAAGCATTTACAAAAACAAATCTGCAAGTCCCATTTATTTCCAAAAACATATATCTTCAATCGCCATTAATCAAAGCATCAAGAGGAGGAATAGTTAAGTGGAGTAAATTAAAAGAACAAATTGAAACCCACTTAAAGGCCGAGCCAAATGCTTATGTAACAACATTTATTGATTATTATGGGATGTATGATAAATACCTATTTCCACAATGGGAAGAAGCTCATACCATAGTGGACTTAAACCAAAGAATGGAAGCTTTAGAGCAGGGTATGTTAGATGATATAGATGAATCTTTAAGGCATCGTTTTATTCCTTATCTGCAATTACACGAATTTGAAGGCTTACTTTTCAATGATATAAACATCATAAAAAGTCAAATTCCTAAAGATGATATTGTGGGTATGCCTGAACTTGAAAAAACTTTTGCCGATTATGATAATCCGGAAATGATAAACAATAATCGTACTACATCACCAAGCCACAGGTTAATGAGAATAATAAGAGGATATAATAAAGTAGTATATGGTGATATTTTATCAGAAGCAATTGGATTAACACGAATTAGGCAAAAATCCCCACGGTTCAACAATTGGTTAACCAAACTTGAATGCATTTAATCACTAAAAGTATTCTTTAAAAATACTATAATAAACACTTTTAGGCTATTTTATTAAATTATAAAAAAAACATTCAAATTTTTACGATTAATTGAAGAAAACTATTTAATGGCATTCATTTAATTATAAAACTATTTTCAAAGAGTTTAAAAATTTAGATAATTTATTAGGAAGTATATCAATTTTTCTCACTCCAATCCTTCTCTTCTTTCCTCATGTAACCGTACAAGTCTTCGGTATTTATTTCTTGAAATAGGTATTCCAATAACACCTTATCCCCCACCAATAATTCAATAGCAGTTTTGTCGTTACCAAATTCATAGGGGCCTTTACGCCAAAGTTTTTCGGGTTCAAGGAAACGGCTGATTTCTTTCAACAATATTAACCCAAAAAGCAGTGAGTGAAAATTGGGATTTGTTACATGAATTTGAAAACCATTGCAAACGGTTTTGGCGTGTTTATGAAATGTTGGTATAAATTTCAGTGGCCTCAGTGCCCAGCTATCTTTAAGTTCCGGAATCTGGCCAGAATTTTTTTCGATGTTTTTTCTAATTTTTTCCAAATCTTCAAATCGCAAATCTGGCGAACCAAATATCTGAAATGGAAGTGTGGTTCCCCGTCCTTCACTCATTGTGGTGCCTTCCACCAGGCACATACCCGGATAAACCCGGCAAGTCTCTTTTGAAGGAATATTGGGAGAAGGTTGAATCCAATTATCTTCTAAAAATGGTAAAGAGAAAAGCTCATTTTTGTTTTTTACTTTTTCTTTTAGCCATTTTACGACATCAAAAAGACTCAATCCATAACAATGAGGCAGTCCGGCAACACCTATAAATGACTTGTATTCTTCCTGGAGGGGTGTACCCTCTATCCTTCCAATATTGGGATTTGGCCTGTCGACCACAAAAACAGGCAAGTCTATTTTGTTTATTTTCAGGGTTTCAAATAAATAAAAAACACTTGTGATATAGGTAAAATACCTCACTCCAATATCCTGAATATCAATAATCAGGCACTCCAATTCCAGCAATTTAAAAGGCGGAAATCTTAGACTGTAATGTTTGTTGCTGCCATAAACTGAAACATATTCGGCATTGGGATTTAGAATTTTATACGCAGAAGCATTATCCAATGTTACCTGATCTTGTAGTTCGGAAAAGAAACCATGCTCAGGCACAAATACTATCCTAAGTTTTTCGCCTAAAATCTCAATCAGATATTTATTTTCCGAAAAATCATAGGAGGTTTGATTGGCAAAAAGTCCGATCCTGTTAAAGTCATTTAGAACATCAAAATTCTCTTTCATTCTTTAATCAGCAAATTGGCAGTTTGAACTTTTAAAGTTTCAGATAAATGAGATAGTAGCCATTCAAAAAGCATCGTTTTCCCAATTTCAGATGGCATGGCATTTATTGCGTTTCTAAATTTAGCTTGATTTGATGCATTTCCTTCAAAAACTACCAATGGAAAACCTTTCTTTTGCAAAATATAATTAAAAATCAGAAAGGCCACACGTTCATTTCCAATTTCGAATGGCTTCAAAATCATAATTTTATACACCAATTCCATGGCCAATAAAATCGGATGACTTTTTTGATTATTAAATTTGAAATACTTGTCCATGTCTTCAAATTCCGGTGGTAAAGTACTTATTTCATCGAATAACACATTTTGTTTGGAGGCCGGCACTTCCATTTCTCTGAGTTTTCCCGGACTTGCTTCTTTTATGCCATTATAAAGTCTCTGATGAATATTTTCCAAAAAAATTATCCCAAATTCTTCATCTTCCATTCTTCCCTCAGTAATATCATTCAAAACCTCTTTCAGATTTACCAGCGTCAAATACTGTGTAAAATTTAATCCGGCTTCTAGATTTCTTGTGTTCAAAAACTCTACAACCTGCTCATTGGTAACGTTAATTTTAAACCAAAAACAAGACTCCTGAATATATTCCAGCACAAGTTTCTTTCTTAATTCTTCCGTGAAATCTTTGTCTTTTGAACTTAGTCGGAGCCATTTCTTTAGATTTTTTTCGACTCTTAATATCTTACTTCCTAATTTTTCCTCTACCTGAGCAAAAATTCCAAGTATTTCCTTGTCCATTTCATTCAGTCTATCCAGACCTTTCTCCAGAACTGATTGTGGGTTATCAAAACCTTTAACCAATTCAATAATTTTAGCAATAACAAATTCTTCTCTTAATTTTTTTTCAGGAATCCTATATGCATTGGAAAGGGAAAAAAGGGCTTTTTCGGGTGGAATTCGGGAGCCATTTTCAAATTTTGACAAAAGAGCCTTATCTATTCCCGTAGTTAGGGAAATCTCTTGTAATTTTAAGCCAAATTGAATTCTGGTATTTTTTAGAAGGCGATCCATTGAAGTAAATATTTCAAAAAACAAATCTAAACATTGATTGTTAAATTTACATTTTTGAACAAGTATATATGTTTGATAAAAAAATATTAATTGAAATCGTGACTGAAGACATGCCTTTTGGAAAATATAAAGGCACCACTCTTTCAGACCTTCCGGTAAGTTATCTGGAATGGTTTATGAGAAAAGGCGGTTTTCCACCAGGCAGATTGGGACAGCAGCTGGCCACCGTTTATGAAATTAAATCCAATGGATTGCAGGAAATAATTACCAAACTAAAAGCTATCTATCGCTCCAAACCAAAAGCCAGACCTTAAAACCGGTCAGCACCGAAGGGCAGACCGGTAATTTTAAAACCGGTCAGAACCGAAATGCTCACATCCTAAGATTAAGAAAAAAGTATAAAATATAGTAATGAAAGAAACCCTCGAAAACGCCCATAAATTCAAACTTTGGAAAAGTAATCTTGAGAAAAATGGATTGAAAATTAATAACATAGAGGAGAAATTCACCCGATATCGCTACAATGGCGAAGTGTTGTTTTCGTTGCTCATGCTCGACGCCGAAACCCCTGAAGGCGACAAAATCCCTCCGGTATGTTTCCTAAAAGGCGAAGTAGTGAGTATTTTAATTTGCCTTATTGATGAAAATACATTGGAGAAATATCTGATTTTGGTAAAACAAAGGAGAATTGCAGATGGAGGCTACACCTATGAACATCCTGCCGGAATGGTCGATGGCACAGTTACTCCTGCCCAAATTGCCCTTCAGGAAGTAAAAGAGGAGACTGGAATAGAAATTACCGCAGATCAATTGCAGCCATTGGAAAACAACAGAAGGCTTTTTCCAAGTACCGGAACCAGTGACGAATGTATGTATTTTTTCTATTGTGAACTCTTATTATCAAAGGAAAAAATAGACGCTCTGAATCATCAAAACATGGGAACAGACTACGAATTTGAAAGAATTACAACCGTAGTTTTGCCATTTTTAGAAGCTCACAGAAAATTAAACAATACAAATGGCCTTTTGCTCAATTATTTATATCTTAGCCAAATAAAAGATTGGGAATTACTTAAGAAACTTTGAAAACCAAAAAATTTAAACCTCTAAAAAGCATGAAAACAATAATTTACGTTGTAGTCTTATTATTAGGCTCTATGGCATGTGCTACCAGCTCTTCACAAAGTCAGGAATCTGCTGATGCATCTACTGTTGCTGACACAACAAAATATCCTTCAAATCTTGAAGCAGATTCATTTCCAAATGGTGAACCCGTACATGAATCCGGCGTTTTGAGAATTGTTCAAGACAGTGGTTATCCGTTTTTTACTTTAGAAATTGAATTTCCTGAGTTAAATACCACCGAGGTTTATTCTTTAAACATGGAAGAAATCGAAGGCCTGAATCCAAAAAAGCTCAATGAGTCAATTGGCAAAAAAATAGATTTTACATTTATTGTTAACGTGTCCAAAGCTTTACTTGATCTAAGAGAAAAAAACAATACCATATTCCATGAAAACGAAGTATTGCTTACTCCAGAAACCAAAAAAATCACTGGCAAACTCACCGGTGCAGATCAAACTACCGAAGGTGATTTACCCGGAAAAATTACAATAACCTCATCTGAAGGAAATGCGGTTGAATTCGAATATTTCATAACACCGGAAATGGTAGCAAAAAACAATAAAATCCTGACGGCGTTTTATGAAGAAAGAAGCCAAAATGTGATTACAGAGCTGGAAATTAAGAAATAGTCAACCAATACTCAATTCCAAAATTTTCCTGATATCTGTCGAAGTAATATCGGCATGTTCTCCTATTTTCTGATTTCTCTCGGCAAAACGTTTTTCAATTTCAGCAATGGTTTCCTCTCCAATGCCGTAAGCAGAGGCTTTTGAAGGTATTCCTAAAGACTCAAAAAAGGCTGCTGTTTTCTCAATGGCCAGATTGGCAGTTTGATCAGCATCGGCATTGATATCCCATACCCGTTTACCATATTGAACCAATTTGCTAAGTTTTTGCTCTTTTTTGTACTCCATCAAATGGGGTAAAACCACCGCAAGTGTGCGGGCATGATCGATACCATGAAGTGCCGTAATCTCATGCCCGATGGCGTGCGTAGCCCAGTCCTGTGCTACGCCAACTGATATCCAGCCGTTTAATGCCACAGTGGCTGCCCACATGTAATTGGCCATGTCTTCGTATTCAGGTTTTTCTTTCAACACTTTTGGAGCCACTTCTATCAAAGTGCTCAGTACTCCTTCAGCAAATCTATCCTGGATTGGGGTATTTTGGTCAAAAGTCAGATATTGCTCCATTACATGCACAAAAGCATCAGCTAAGCCATTGGCGATTTGGGTTTTTGGTAAAGAAAAAGTTGTTTCGGGGTCAAGAATCGAGAATTTTGGATATAACACCGGACTACCCATACCGTATTTTTCCTGAGTTTCGGTTCTCGATATTACTGCATAATAGTTCATTTCTGAGCCTGTTGCAGGTAATGTGAGCACAGCTCCAATCGGCAATGCCCCGGTGTATCTTTTGGCTCCGAGCACTATATCATTCCATTCGTCTTTTCCCTGATAAGGTATAGCGGCAGCAATAAATTTTGTACCGTCCAGCACTGAGCCTCCGCCAACAGGTAGCAAAAAATCAACATTTTCAGATCTACCCATTTCCACTGCCTTCATCAGCGTTTCATAAGTTGGATTGGGTTCTATTCCTCCAAATTCCACAATATTATAGCCTTCCAAACCTTTTTTCACTTGCTCATATACGCCATTTTTAAATATGCTGCCCCCACCATAAGTGAGCATAATTTTATATTTTTTATCAATCAACTTGGGTAATTGTGCTATCGACCCCTTCCCAAAAACAATTTTAACAGGATTCTGAAACGAAAAATTATTTATCATTTTGCTATGTTATTTATCAATCTGAATTAATAACAATCCAGAGTTAAAATTAATTTTTATTTTTGATGAAAATAAAAATCTAAAATAGCATGTCCTATTGCACTTACTGTAAAACCCTCCCTGAAGGCAATCACCACAAAATATATCACGACACCCAATATGGTTTCCCAATTGATGACGATAATGAGCTTTTTGGTCGGCTGATTCTGGAAATCAACCAGGCGGGGCTATCATGGGACATCATCCTGAAAAAACAAGAGGGTTTCAGAAAAGCCTATGCCAATTATCAAATAAAAAAAGTGGCAGAATTTGACGAAAATAGCTTTTACGATTTGCTCCAAAATCCAGAAATTATCCGTAACCGACTTAAAATCAATGCCGCCATCCATAATGCCGGCGTAATCCTGAAACTTCAGAACGAACATGGCAGCTTTAAAAACTGGATAGAGCACCACCACCCAAAAACTAAAGAAGAATGGGTGAAGATTTTCAAAAAAACTTTTAAATTTACCGGAGGAGAGATCGTAAACGAATTCCTTATGAGTACCGGATATTTGCTCGGGGCTCATGACCCTGATTGTGAAACCTTAGAAAAAATAAAAAATCATGGCTAAATATGAGCTAAAAACCAAAGTTACGGACACTTCAGTGCTTGAGTTTCTGGAAAGACCTGAAAATGAAACCAAATACAACGACTCCATGCGGCTCATTGATATAATGCAGGAAGCCAGCGGCGAGGAACCTAAAATGTGGGGACCCAGTATAATAGGCTTCGGAAATTATCATTATAAATATGCCTCAGGCCATGAAGGCGATATGTGCAAAATAGGTTTTTCACCACGCAAAGACGCCTTTTCACTCTACTTATATTTCGACAAAACCGAAAAACAGGAATTGCTTTCCCGTCTCGGCAAGCACAAAGCCGCCAAAGGTTGTTTTTACATCAAAAAACTAGCAGACATTGATGAAAACGTTCTCAAAGAAATGATTGAGAAAGGGATAAAATATTTTAAGATGGAGTTTTGATTGTAAGTAATATTTATCTATTTTTTTGTCACTTTTTAATCCCAAATTACTCAATTCATACACCAAAAAAGCCCCCCTTTCGGAAGGCTTTCTTAAACACAATACAGAAAATAATTATCAAATCAATTTCCAGCCTTCGCGGTACTCACGGCCCACAAACTGGTTGGCGTCGTCATAATTGGTGATTTTCATGTTACCACCATCCCAAAGAAGCTTTTTACGACCATCAAAATCAAGGCCACCATTGGTGCGTTTTTTACCTAAAGCATAACTCCTGATTGCCAGATTACCCATCAGAACAGTTTCGGTCAATGGACCTGAATAATCCAGTGAAGAAGTCAGTTCCTGATGGATTTTCCCACCAAAACCCTCTTTCACTGCATCGCACCAGGCTACCTGATGCCCATATTCCGGTAGTTTTTCATAAGGATTTTTAGTGGCATAGTCTTTTGGCATTTCAATTACCTCACCGTTGTTTTTATAAACTTTCGGAGTCAAACCATAGGTTCCGCAAGTCATAATACCTTTTGAGCCCATCATCATCACACCGTTGCCACTGCCATTTTCACCAATTGAATCATTGGCAGGAATCAAATCGGGATGGAACGGTCTTATACCTCCATCAGTCCAAATCATTTTGATGTCTTTTTTATTCTTTTTGCTTGCAGGGAATTTGAGCTGCACATGTGACGATGGCGGACAACCCTCAGGTATATACTCTGGTGTCCAGTCTTTGGTAAACACCTGCCCTACGCTACATTCTACCTCAGTTGGGTAGCCGAGTTCCAGCACTCTGAAAGGCGGATCAATCAGGTGGCAGCCCATATCGCCCAGTGCTCCGGTACCAAAGTTCCACCAACCTCTCCACTTAAACGGATGATAAAGCGGGTGATAATCAACGTATTGAGCAGGCCCTATAAACACATCCCAGTTTTCGGCACTCATGCTTTCCGGAAGAGCAGGCTTATCTTTAGGAACAGGTATTCCTTGTGGCCACACCGGGCGGTTGGTCCATACATACACAGTATCTACAGTTCCGATCATTCCTTTCTTAAACCACTCAATCATCTGTTGTTGACCAGGGTTAGAGGCTCCTTGGTTACCCATCTGGCTTACTATTTTGTATTTCCGGGCAGCCTCGGTGAGCATTCTGGCTTCATAAATATTGTGAGTCAGAGGTTTTTGCACATACACATGCACGCCATTTTGCATGGCAGTCATGGCTGCTACTCCATGTATATGGTCAGGTGCTGATATCGTAACGCCGTCAATCTGCCCTTTCATCTGCTCAAACATAACTCTGAAATCTGTAAATTTCTTTGCATTGGGCCATTTCTCCACAGCTCTTTTGGCCTGGTTAAAGTCCACATCACATAGGGCAACCACATTGTTGGCACCATTGTTAAAAGCATTATTGATGTCGGACCAGCCTTTTCCACCTGCTCCTATTGATGCCAGGTTAAGTTTATCGCTTGGTGCTAAAAACCCTTTCCCTAACACGTGCCTGGGCACAATAAAAAACGAACCAGCCGCTAAAAGCCCGGTTTTCAAAAACTCCCTCCGACCATTATTTTGCTTATTATCTTTCATTTTATTTGGTTTGAATAGTAATGTTACAATATTAAGATTTTTTATTAATTATTAAAATCATTTGTTCCAAAGTATTTTCAAATCGTTTTTTTTCCGTTTGACAGACAAAAAATCCGTAACCCAACAAAATGATTTTTTCACGATTTTGCTTTGTAGATTTGTACTTAATTCAATCATTACCGGAATGAATAAAAAGAAAAAAGAAAAAGTGGAATTGCCTAAAGTACACAAAGACCTCCAGGGATTTGATGTTACGGTTAATTCTTTTGGAGAGATCCAGATGTCGTACAACATCGAAAAAATCAATGATTTTTTAAATCAAAAAGTAGAAGATAAAAAACTTAAACATTTGAAAGACGATGAAAAGTCATGAAATAGACTATAAGATTTTGGGTGAAGACATCCAGGTCGTAGAGATTGAGCTAGATCCGGCAGAAACTGTGGTTGCCGAGGCTGGTTCAATGTTATATATGGAAGACGGCATCACCTTTGACACTGTGATGGGCGACGGTTCACAACCCAATCAAGGTTTTCTGGGAAAATTATTACAAGCCGGTTCACGGGTCTTGATGGGTGAATCGCTTTTTATGACCCACTTTACCAACCGTGGAAACGGCAAAAAGAAAGTGGCATTTGCTGCACCATATCCCGGCACCATAAAGGCGGTGAATCTGGGTGAGATATTCCAGAACACGTTGATTGTCCAAAAAGATGCTTTCCTGTGTGCGGCCATGGGCACCAGCATTTCGATTCACTTCAACAAGCGATTCGGAGCCGGGCTTTTTGGTGGTGAAGGGTTTATTTTGGAAAGAATCACGGGTGATGGTCTTGCATTTATTCATTCCGGAGGTGTTGTGATGGAGAAAACACTGCAAAACGAAACCCTCAGAATCGATACAGGTTGTATTGTTGCCTTTGAGCCTCAACTTAATTTTGATATCCAGAGTGCCGGTGGCCTCCGCTCCATGATTTTTGGTGGAGAAGGTATGTTTTTGGCTACTTTGAGCGGTACAGGTAAAGTCTGGATTCAATCCATGCCGATTTCAAAACTTATCCAAAGGCTTACTCCTTATGGCGGAAATGCCACCAAAGAAGGCGGAAGTATAATTGGCGGTCTGGGAAATATTTTTGAGCGTTAAATATTTAAACTAAAATATCAATTTCTAAATATTTGAATAACCATTCATTCTAAAAATTTGAATGGTTATTTTTTTATTTTCTCTTTTAAAAATTCCTGATTTTTCAAAATTTTGAACATTCCTTTTCACACAAATGGTACAATTCTTGTTAATTTTGGTTTGAAGTTCAATCCCAAAACATTGAAACTCCACAATTTTTCAAAACAAAATTTATACACCAATGAAATCCCTGTTCCTCACTTTTGCGATGAGTATCTATACTATGTTCGCATTTGCACAATTTACTCCCTTAAAAGTCGAATTTGGCAAGGTTAGCCTGACAGATTTAAAAGTTAAAAGCTATGCCATTGATACTTCAGCTAAGGCCGTGACGCTTTATGAAAAAGGCGAAACCAGATTTTCTTATGATGATAACCTGGGTCTGGTTTATGAAACCGAAGTTTTTGTCAGAAAGCATATTCTAAAAAGTTCGGCTTATGATTTGGGCGTAGTCCAGATCAGTTATTATCAAAATACTTTTACCGAATCGGAAAGAATAACAGATTTTGAAGGAAATACTTTTTGGATGGAAAATGGCTTGATAAAAAAGACGTCATTAACCAAAAAAGATATTTTCGAAGAAAAAAGGGGCGACAAATGGTTTCGAAAAAAAGCAACTTTCCCTAATGTAAAAGAAGGCTGTATCATAGAATATAAATACCGCAAAGTAACGCCATTAAACACCATCAATAATCCCAGAACCTGGTATTTTCAGGGTGATATTCCAAAAATTTACAGTGAATACGAAATCACAATTCCCTCTCATTTATATTATAAAATCACAATGGGAGGCTACCTGAGGCTAGCCAAAACCGAAAAAGAAGAAAAAAGAGTAAATATGGGCCATACACAATTAGATTGTTTCGGCTTGAACTATAAATTTACAATGACCAACGCACCTGCTTTTAAAGACGAATCTTTTATAAGTACCGATGAAGATTATCTTTCCAAAATTGAATTTGAACTCACGAGCGTATCTCTTCCTGGTCAACCTTTTAAAAACTATTCTACCACCTGGAGTGACATAGACAGGACCATGTTTTTACATGAAAACTTCGGAATGAAATATAAAAAAGCCAATTATTTGAAAGATTTGGTTAAAAAATTTGAGGTAATTCAGGACCCAAATGAAAGGCTGATGAAAGTTTATGAATATATGTCACGACAAATGGATGCCGACGAAAACAATGGTAACTTGTTTGTGAGTGACCTTAAAAAAGTATTTGAAAACAAAAAAGGAAAGCCTAACGAACTCAATATTATGTTGGTGGCATTATTGAAGGAACTTAATTATAATGCAACTCCTGTGTTACTCAGTACGCGTGACAATGGTAAAATTTTCCAGCACATTCCATTACTTGATAAATTAAATTATGTGGTTTGTAAAGTTGAGCTCCCTGACAAATCGGTTGTGTTGGATATCAGCGACGACCATGTCAAATTTGGAATGCTTCCATATAATTGCCTCAATGGTGATGGCTTCGAAATCAATGGCAATGGCGGGAAATTTATTGTTTTAACTCCTGCCGAAAAATACAGATATTTTTTGTCAACCGATTTGATTTTCGATACTGAAAAGGGAGAAATTTCTGGAAAATATGAACTTTCACACTCAGGATATTCAGGTTATAGTCATAGAAATTCCTTAAAATCTCTGGGAAAAGAAAAATATATTGAAAATGTAAAAAACGGATTAACAGGATACCAGGTTTCTAACATTAATCTGAAAGATTTTGATAATCCGGAAAATATCGCTTTGGTCACTTGTGAACTAAAGGCCGAAGAAGGGCTTAATGATGAAGATTTTATCTATATCAGTCCAATAACTTTTGACCAAATCAAAGAAAATCCTTTTAAAGAAGAAAACAGATTGTATCCGGTTGATTATGGTTATCCATCTGAAAAGATGGTAAAAAACACAATACATCTTCCAAAAGGCTATAAAATTGAGTCAAAACCAGGTAATGTTGCACTTTCTAACCCCGACAAGTCTGCTTTATTTACTTTTAATTCGGTGTATGATCAGGCAAATAATACATATACGGTTGTAAGTAAGCTGACCTTAAAAAACTCTTCATATTCCTCTGCACAATACCATGATTTGAAAGAATTTTATAACAGAATCGTTCAAAAACATGCAGAACAGTTGGTATTGAAAAAAGAACAATAATGCTATTCACCATAAAAATGAAAACAAAAATGAAACTAAATCTCTTGATAATATTTCTCTTTATTTTATCAGCATCAAATACAATATTTGGACAAAACAACCTGGCTGCCAGTAAAATACCAGCCCATTTAAAAGAAAATGCAGATGCTGTGGTAAGATTTGACAATACCATTTTAACTGTTGAATCAGATTCAAAATTTACGATTGAAAAAAACTGGGCAGTAACTATTTTTAATGAAAAAGGTGAAGAAAACTTTGCAGTATTTCAGGCATATTATGATAAATATTCCAAAGTTAAAAAAATTGAAGGTACAATATATGATGCCTTTGGAGAAAGCTTAAAAAAACTCAAGCACAGCGAGATTTCCGATTATGCAACTTACACCTACGCCCTTGAGGTCGATGATTCAAGAGTGAAAATTGCCGCCTTTGATAAAAAAAAATATAGCTATCCCTATACAATTGAGTTTAGTTATGAACTAGAAAACACTAATACTTTTTTATATCCAAATTGGACTCCCATAAAATACGACTTAACTGGTATTGAAAGTTCTTCTCTTATTATAAAATCAACTGAAAACGGATTTTATAGAAAAAAAGAAAATCTAATTAGTTCAAATGTTCAGAAAGACGAAAAATACAGGGTAGAAATCTGGAATCTGAAAAACTTCCCTCCTCAAAAAAGTGAAGAATTTGTGTTTCGTGAAAATAATCCTTATGTGATTTTATCACCTTCAAAATTTAAAATGGCAGAATATAGAGGCATTTTCAATACTTGGAATGATGTGGGAAATTTCTATTTAAAACTCAATCAGGGCCGTGATTTTCTCCCTCAGGAAACTATTACTAAACTTAAAGAATATATTGGTAATGAGAAAGATACACACAAAAAAGTCAGTAAGATTTATGAATTTATGCAGTCTCACACCCGATATTTTGCTATAAATCTGGATATTGGTGGTTGGCAATCCATGAAAGCTGAAGATGTGGCAAAAAAAGGATATGGCGACTGTAAAGCCCTTTCAAATTACACCATAGCTTTGTTAAAAAGTCAAAATATTAAGGCATATCCAACATTGATTCATGCGGGTGATATTACTCCATATTTCTTCGAAGACTTCCCCGAGGATACATTTAATCATGTATTTGTGTGTGTACCCATGGCAAAAGACACGATATGGCTGGAATGTACCAGTCAAAATACACCCGCTGGCTACCTAGGAGACCATACAGGCAATCGCAAAGGTTTACTTATAAAGGAAAATACTTCTGAAATTGTAAATACTATTCACTATAAGCCTGAAGAAAATTTACAATCTAGAAAAGCAGAGATTAACATGGATGAAAATGGAAATATTTATGCAAAATATCAGGCAGAATATTCTGGCATTCAACAGGAAAGTCGCTTCAATCTTCTTTTAAATAGTACTCCTTCAGAACAAAAAGAATGGGTTATTAAAAAAATAAATCTGGCCAATTCAGTTATTTCCGATCCCAGGTTTGAAAGTGTTAAAGCTACTATACCATTAATAAAAGAAAAGTTTGATGTAAATATCACAAAATATGGTTCTTTAAGCGGACCAAGGTTGTTTTTGAAACCTAATATCTTTTCAAAGTTTATCAGTAATATACCTGAGAAAGCCGACAGAAAGCACGAATTATATCTGGACCCCAACGTTTTTACTTTTAAAGATTCTGATGAAATGACATTTACAATTCCGGCAAATTTCAAAGTGGAATCTATGCCCAAAGAGGCAAAATTAACCCAGTCTTTTGGCACTTATATCATCAGTTTTTTGATGAATGAAAACAAACTTACCATGAAGCGGGAGTTAATTATGAAAGGTGGAGTATATCCTAAAGAAGAATATACCCAATTGATCAGTTTCATCAGACAAGTCAATAAATTTGACCAATCAAAAGTAGTTTTTGTGAAAAATTGAAAAAATCACAATATTTTAATAATCAATTACTTAAATCTATTTCAGGGATTTTTTTTCGAAAAAAGAACATGATATTCAGCAAATAATTTCATCAAAAACAAGACATTTTTTTGCCAAAAAAACTAGCTAAAAGCAAATATTTTCTGAGCAATTAGGTTTTCTTTCCTATATTTGCCACATGGAAAATTTTGTCGTATCTGCCCGAAAATACCGCCCGATTACTTTCGATTCGGTTGTAGGTCAGTCGCATATTACCACCACCCTACGCAACGCCATAAAAACCAATCAATTAGCCCAGGCATTTCTTTTTACAGGACCCCGTGGGGTAGGTAAAACCACTTGTGCCCGTATTTTGGCAAAAACCATTAACTGCCAGAACGTAAACGAACACATTGAGCCGTGTAACCAGTGTGCTTCCTGCAAAAATTTTGACCAGAATGCATCGTTTAATATACATGAACTTGACGCCGCATCCAACAACTCTGTGGAGGACATCAGAAATCTGATTGATCAGGTAAGGTTCCCGCCTCAGGACGGTAAATACAAAGTATATATCATTGACGAGGTACACATGCTTTCACAGGCTGCATTTAATGCATTCCTGAAAACACTGGAAGAGCCACCTTCGTATGCTATTTTTATTTTAGCTACCACCGAAAAACATAAGATTCTGCCAACGATTCTCAGTAGATGTCAGATCTTTGATTTTAATAGAATTCAAAATAAAGATATATCGGGTCATCTGGCAGGCATAGCTCAAAAAGAAGAAATAGAATTTGAGGAAGAAGCACTCGAACTAATTGCACAAAAGGCCGACGGAGGACTGAGAGATGCCCTCTCGATGTTTGACCTTAACGTCACTTTTTCGACAGATAGAAAACTAAGCTATAAAAACGTTCTCGAAAACCTCCACGTCCTTGATTACGACTATTATCTAAAAATGCTGGATGCTCTCAGCGAAGGCAATATTACAGATGTACTTTTAATCTTGAATGAAATCATTGCCAAGGGCTTTGATACGCATCAGTTTATTGTTGGGCTCAACGAGCATTTCCGCAATATTCTGGTTTGTAAAAACCCTGCCACCATTGATATTCTTGAGATTTCTGAAAATATCAAACAAAAATATCTGTCTCAGGCTCAGAAAGTTAGCACCAGTTTCCTACTTTCAGCATTAAGTGTGGGCAGCCAGATAGACATCAACTATAAAGCTTCCAAAAACCAACGTTTACATGTAGAAATCGGGCTTTTGAAGCTTTCCCAAATCAACGCCGTATTAAATATGGGGGGTCTTCAGGATACTGAGGGCAAAAAAAAAAAGTAGTTGAAGAAAGTTCTGAACCTCCGGTACAAGTAAATCCGGTAAGTCAGCCAGCCCAGAATCAAACTCTTCCAAATCTAACGCCATCGGTTTCCACTGAAAATCTGATCAGAAAACCGATGAAATCTTTACGCTCTGTAAAAGCATTGGAAGAGGCCGTCAACACAGCCAAGGAGTCAAGCAGTGGTCTTGAAGTTCAAATAACAGACAATAAAGAATTTACTTTCGGGATGGCAAAGGGAGTTTTGATGGAACTCGCCCGCCAGCGAACCTCGCCCAACGAAAGCCGTGTACTCGAATCAGATTTTGAACTGGAGGGTACACTCATGACCTTCAAACTTCCCAATACGATTTTGAAGGATATTTTCTACGAAATCAGGTCGGATGTTTTGGAACTGCTAAAAAGAAAGCTTCATAATGGCACTATTCAGATAGAAGCAATAATCACGGCAGAAGAGACTAAAATGAAGCCTCGTACTGAGCAGGAGAAGTTTGAAAATATGGCCGAAAAAAATCCAAACCTCTGGAAACTAAAAGAATCCCTTGATTTGGATTTAATGTTCTGAAAACCGGAATTTTTAGAAATTGGGCTGCAACATATATTTACTGTAAAAGTCTTCAATCACTTTAGCAGCTTCCTCTGCAGTATCAACTACTTTTATCAGGTTTAAATCATCCGGTTTAATATTTCCTTCGGCAATCATCGTACTTTTTACCCAATCAATCAGACCTGCCCAATATTCTGTTCCAACCATAACAATCGGAAAACGACCGATTTTCTTGGTCTGAATCAAAGTCAAAGCTTCAAATAGCTCATCCAATGTCCCGAATCCACCGGGCAACACCACAAACCCCTGAGAATATTTTATAAAACATACTTTTCTGGCAAAAAAGTAATCGAAATTTATACTCTTGTCATTATCCACATAGTCGTTAGGAACTTGCTCAAAAGGCAAAACTATATTCAGACCAATCGACTTACCCCTTTTTTCTTTGGCACCTTTATTTCCTGCTTCCATTATGCCCGGGCCACCTCCTGTAATTACCCCATATCCTTTTTCTACTAATTTAGCGGCAATTTCTTCGGCCATTGTATAATATTTTGTACCGGGTTTGGTTCTTGCCGACCCAAATATGGACACACTTGGACCAATTTTAGCCAATTTCTCATAACCTTGTACAAACTCAGCCATGGCTTTAAAGATTTGCCATGAATCCTGACTTTGAATTTCGTTCCATGTGCGTTCCAGGAAAGCTTCTTTAATCTTAACTTCTTCTATTATTTCTTCCATTTTTTGATTTGTTGTTATCTCTACAAGATATTTAAAACGTATATTTGCAATTTAAAGTTTAACAAAAATGTCATTAAAAATTGCTATTGGAGGCGACCACGCCGGTTTCGAATATAAGAAAAAAATTCTAAACTGGCTTCAAAGTCAGAATTTCCAAACCTCCGATTTTGGCCCATATACTGCTGATTCAATGGATTATCCCGACACGGTTCATCCACTGGCTTCCGCTGTCGAAAACAAAGAATTTGATTTCGGAATACTTATTTGTGGCAGCGGAAATGGTGTTTGTATCACTGCCAATAAGCATCAGGGTATCAGGGCCGGATTAGTATGGAACAATAATGTGGCCAAACTGATCAGGCAACACAACGACGCCAACATTATGTGTTTGCCAGCCCGATTTATTGATGATGAGGAGGCTTTATTATATGTTAAAACTTTTATTGAGACGGAGTTTGAAGGTGGACGACACGCCACAAGAGTAGGAAAAATACCCTGCTGATTAATCAAATAAGGTATAATTTTTGCTGAGAATAATAATAATAGAGTTTTTTTTATTCTCAAGGCAACCTTTTAACAAAAAATAACGTCTAATATTGTAGAAAGCGAAAAATATTTTATTATTTTTGTAAAAGTCTGATTATAAGCAAAATTTATACTTGAATTAACGATGCGAATTTTTACTCATATAGTTACAGGAGCAATTGCAGTCTTTTTGACTGTATCTGTGGCATTGGGTCAAAAAACAGCAGGCCAATCAAGACTTTCAATTGGAAAAGATCCAAAAAAGACTAACGCTAATTCTAATCTTTTAGGAAAAAACAGCCTACCCAAATCTTTGACTTTCAATTCCAAAACGAATTATACCCAATATTACCGTGATTTGCTGATTGTTAATAAAAGCAAACAACAAGACCCCAAAAGTACTTTGTCAAGTGCTGCAGAAAGTAATGTTGAAAAAAATAAAATTTCAAACGTGTATCCCAATCCGGCAGATTCATATACTACGTTGGACTATGTAATTGATGGAGACTACAATAGTGCAAGTTTATCGTTTTATAACCTGCTAGGTAAACCCGTGGCTGACTTTGATTTGACAAAATCATCTGAGAAAATCAGAATCAATACTTCTGGTTGGGAATCAGGATTTTATATGTACCAATTAATTGTAAATGGTAAAAAAATAGCCACAAAAAAACTTCTTGTCAGACACAATTAATATTACTCTTCAATATTTTTAATTTTCCTCCGTTCTAATTGCTGTGGATTTTGTACATTTGTAACATGAATTTTAAGAAAAAAAGTCTTTTCGCTCTGTTGATATTGGTTGGCTTCCTGCAGATTTCCTGCAACAAAAAGTTTAATCAACTCATGAAAAAGGGCACTCTTGATGAAAAATATAAAGCTGCGATAACGTATTACGAAAACGCACAATATTATAAAGCTGGTCTGATACTGGAAGAGATATCGCCACTCCTGAAAGGTGATAGTACTGCTGAAAAGGCACAGTTCTATAATGCTTACTGCAATTATTATCAGGGTCAATTTCAAATGAGTAGCTATGCATTTAAGTCATTTTATGCTACTTACAACAACAGTCCTTTTGCAGAAGAAGCATTTTATATGTATGCCTATTCCATGTTTAAAGATTCACCACCCTCAAACCTGGATCAAACCAATACCCTGACAGCAATTGATGCCCTACAGACATTTATCAATACCTATCCAGAAAGCAAATATGCTGATAAATGCACAAAAGATCTTAATGACCTCAGATATCGTCTGGAAATGAAGGCTTATGAAAAAGCCAAATTGTATTATAAAACTCGCCAACCTTCATTTAGTGGTTTAGCCAATTACAAAGCCACAGTGGTTAGTGTTAGTAATTTTGTTAAAGATTTTCCGGATTCAAAATTCACTGAGGAACTTCAATATATACAGGTGATTTCTCAGCAGGAATTAGCCGATGTGAGCTTATATACCAAACAAAAAGAAAGGTATAATGAAGCCATTACTTTTTATGAAAAATTTGTTGACAAATTTCCAAAAAGCAAATACTTAAAGGATTTAGAAAAAGTACATGATCGGGCTATGAAAGGTTTGGAACAAGTTGCAAAAACAGAAAAATTGATAGAAGAAGCAAAAATTGCCGCAGAGAAAGAGAAATCTTAAGCAAATTGTGCTATTTTTCAATAATTTAGATTATTTTTGCAGTCCGATTTTAAATTTAATAAAATAAAAATATAAAAAGATGGCTATTAATTCATCGATAGTTACGAGAGATACGGATGTTTTGGCATTAAAAACCGGAAATATTTACGAATCGGTTTTTGTGGTTTCAAAAAGAGCTCAACAAATTGCAATCAAAACCAAAGAAGAATTGACTCAAAAATTGAGCGAATTTGCCTCAAGTGTTGATAATCTGGAAGAGATTTTTGAAAACAGAGAACAAATTGAAATTTCTAAATTTTACGAAAGACAACCAAAGCCTACTTCTACCGCCCTTGAAGAATTCCTTGGTGATCAATTAGTTGTAACCTATAGAGAACAAGAAGGTTTATAAAAATTCTGAAAAAATTAGTTTAAAGCCGCCTGTATAAGGTGGCTTTTTTTTTTAAAAATTCATCCCAAACCTGTCCATATTTTTAAAATTATAAGTAATAAAATATACTATTGCTTTTTTTAAATTGTAAAATGTATTTTTTTTAATGCATTAGCACAAAATTTCATTAACCTTCATTATTTTAGTGAAGTTTTTTTTAGCTCTAAATCTGATATGAAACGAATAATTAACATCCTGAGAGAACAACTTGATTTCTCCATCGAAGAAGCCAAAGGGGCAATTCTAGCTACAATCGTTATTTTTATTTCCATTTTAGCTTATTATTTATTCTCTAATTTGAGTTTCAATAAAAACTCTACCATTGTAATTAAGGAATACGGGCATACTGAAATACCCGAATTCAAAAACAAGGAATATGATTATCAAAATAAAAATTACGATTATGATAAGCAAAAATTCGCTTCTAAAGGTGTGAAATTTTCATTTGACCCAAATACAGCCACTGAAGCCGACTTTAAAAAAATGGGCTTTCCGATGTATGTAGCTAAAACCATATTTAAATATCGTCAGAAAGGCGGTAAGTTTAAATTCAAGGAGGATTTAAAAAAAATATACATTCTAAAACCCGAGATTTATGAGGAGTTCCAACCGTTTATTCTTTTACCAGAAAAAAATAGCTTCACCGCAAAAGACCCCGATGAAAATCTGAATATAAAAATTGAAAGCCCGGTGGAAGCTCCAAAATGGACAAAAAAAGCAACAATTTCGACAAAATTTGATATCAATTCCGCCGACACAACCCAACTGATGCAAGTAAGAGGAATTGGTAAGGTATTTGCAAACAGGATAATAAAATACCGGGATCTGTTGGGAGGATTCAATAATCTGAGTCAGATTTCTGAAACATATGGAATTGCACCGGAAGCTGTTGACGAATTAAAAAAAATGGCTTTTATTAATTCGGGAGTCAAAAAAATATCAATTAATAAAGTAGATAAAATAAGGCATCCATATTTGAATTATAATCAGGGGAAAGTAATTCTTGAATACAGAAAGCAACACGGTGATTTTAAAAATATTAATGATCTGAGGTCAATTAAAATTCTCGACGAGAATACATTGAACAAAATCGAACCATATCTGACATTTTAAATGAAGAAATTATTATTGTTTGGAATCACTTTAAGCTTTTTGATTTCCTGTACCAAAGACAAGGAAGGATTGGAAATTATTAAACCTACCGAAAAAGTGGTTAGCTCTGAAATTACAAACAGATGGGCCGAAAAGCTTCTGAGATTTGTACGATATCAGCCCTTAAATAGCCCGACTTATATCAGCAGAGCAATGGGGTATATGGGTTTAACACTATATGAAACGGTAGTCAATGGGAGCATAATTTATCAATCAATAGCTCCTGAATTAAATGGGCTAGGTGATTTACCTAAACCAACAGGTGAAATTGACTGGGAAACTGCTCTTAATGAAGGCCAATACTATATGGTGTTCAGAATGTGGCAACATTCTCAGAATAATTACAAACTTCCGATTGATTCATTATATAATGATATTCTTATTCAAAGAACCTTGGTTGTTAAAGACACCGCCATTTTAAACAGGTCGAAAAGATACGGGACATCCGTTGCTGAAAAAATTTACAATTGGTCAATAACCGATGGTGGAAATCTGGGGTATTTAAATAATTTTGATTTCAAATACAAAATCCCTCAGGGCTTACAGTATTGGACACCGCCTTCCAACGGTCAATCTTCTATTTTGGCTCCAATGGCCCCGACATGGGGAAAAAACAGACCTATGGTGGCATTAAATGGCAGTATTCCTATTCCTCAAATCTTGGACTACAGTACGGATAAAAATTCCAAATATTTTGCTGAGTTCAAGGAGGTTTACGATATGAATGTCAATCTTACCAAAGAACAAAAAGAACTGGCTCTCTGGTGGGGCGACGACCCCTCAGAATCTGCGGCACCGGCTGGTCACTCGTATAATCTGGCAAGACAATTGGTACAACTTAAGAAGCTTAATCTTTTTGAAGCAGCTAGTGTTTACGCAAAGGTTGGACTTTCGGTGGCCGACGCATTTGTTTGTTGCTGGAAAGTAAAATACACATACCATTCGGTTAGACCAACTCCATATATATTGAGAAACATCAAAATGCCTTATGAACAATTTTGGCCAGAGCCTCCTTTTCCGGCTTTTCCTTCGGGTCATTCGTCACAGGGAGCCGCAACAGCAACGGCATTGATTTCGGTTTTCGGAAATGATGTAAGTTTTACTGACAACACCCACGTTCCAAAAATCAAAGATTACTTGAGAAATGTAGATTATAAGGCCCGCAGTTTCACTACAATATGGCAAACAGCCGAAGAATGTGGAATTTCCAGGCTCTATGGAGGTATTCATACTCGTCAGGATAATGTTGCTGGTCTTGATTTAGGCAAAAAAGTTGGAGAAAATATTACTAATCTTCATTGGAAGAAAACAACCGCTTCAATGTAAAATTGGGTATATTTCTCTATTTTTGTAAAAAACCAAAAAAACTAGGATGAAAAGAATAAACATCACTTCAGGTGCGAAATGGGAAGATATTGTTGGTTATAGCAGAGCAGTGAAAATAGGAAATATTATAGAAATAAGTGGGACTGTTGCAACCGACAATAGCGGTGAATTGATTGGAGAAGGTGATGAATACCTGCAGACTAAGTTCATCCTGATGAAATTCGAAAATACTTTGAGTCAATTGGGTGCCAGAATGGAGGATGTGGTAAGAACCAGAATTTACTGTACTAATATAAAAAATTGGGAAAAAATCGGAAAAGCACACGGAGAGGTTTTTAGAGAGATTAAACCTGTAACCTCGATGGTAGAAGTTTCAAAATTAATAGATGAGAAATACCTGGTGGAGATTGAAGCCAGCGTAATAATAAATAAATAATATTTTAATCGATTTATACGCTTCTTCGGGTTACTGAAGAAGCATTTTTATTTAAAAAAATCTTGCAAAAGATATTAAATTAATGATTTGTAAAACAAATTTCTGAAATTTGTAAAAAACAAAAGGTATGAAAAAATATTCCGGGAATATCATAAATATATTTGACAACACGATTTTTTTTGGAGAAATAACAGTTTTTGAAGGTCGAATTTTTAATATCGAAAAGTTAGGGCCCGAAAAACAGGAAGAAGCCTACTATTTACCCGGATTTGTAGATTCACATGTTCATATCGAAAGCTCAATGTTGGTACCGTCTCAATTTGCCCGCATGGCTGTTGTTCACGGCACTGTGGGTACTGTATCAGATCCTCATGAAATCGCTAATGTCCTTGGCGTAAAAGGAGTTGATTTTATGATTGAAAAGGGCAAAAAGGTTCCTTTTAAATTTTGTTTCGGTGCTCCTTCATGTGTACCTGCTACTGATTTTGAGAGTGCAGGTGCTACCATAAATTCTAAAGAAATTGAGGGCCTGCTAATTAAACCTGAAATTGGTTATCTAGCCGAAATGATGAATTTCCCGGGAGTTTTATCTGGAAATGACGAAGTGTTGGCGAAAATAGCTTTGGCAAAAAAATATAATAAGCCAATTGACGGTCATGCACCAGCTTTAAGAGGTGATGCTTCCCAACAATACTTTTCCCATGGCATCAGTACTGACCATGAATGTTTTACGCTCGAAGAAGCCGAAGAAAAGTTAAAGCTTGGCGTTAAAATTTTAATCAGAGAAGGCAGTGCAGCCAAAAACTTTGAGGCACTGATACCATTGGCTGAGCAATACTCGGCTCAAATGATGTTTTGCTCAGACGACAAGCACCCTGACGATCTCGAAGCGGGACATATTAATTTACTGATTAAAAGAGCAGTAGCTAAAGGACTTGATTTATTTAAAGCACTGCGAATGGCTTCTTTAAATCCTGTCAGGCATTATGACTTACCCATTGGATTATTGAGAGAAGGCGAAACTGCCGACTTTGTAAAAATAAATAACCCGCAAGATTTCGAAATTCTTGAAACCTATATTGATGGTAATTTGGTTGCTGAAAAAGGTGAAACATTGATTGAAGATATTCAGGTTAATCCGGTAAATAATTTTTCGGCAAGAAGAATTTCTGCTGCAGATATGAAAATAAAATACCCTGCAGATTATCATGGAATCAATGTAATCAAAGTCAATGATGGTCAGTTGGTTACTGATAAATTATTCTTTTCAAAAGACGAAACAGAGGCAGAATGTTTTTTTGATGATAATGATGTATTGAAGCTAGTTGTTTTAAACAGATATAAGGAGACCCCTCCAGCGGTTGCGTTTATAAAAGGTTTTGGACTTACAGATGGTGCAATAGCCTCTTCGGTGGCCCATGATTCACACAATATTATCGCTGTAGGTGTTGAAGATGAATCTATTTCTGATGCAATAAATCTGATAATCAGAGAAAAAGGTGGAATTTCTGCTGTTTCTGATATCAAAATGGGAGTTTTACCTCTTCCAGTCGCCGGATTGATGAGTAATAAAAATGGTTATGAGGTTTCAAGAGATTATACTCAGATAGATAATTTCGTTAAAGATAAATTGGGAAGCACACTTAAATCGCCATTTATGAGCCTTTCATTTATGGCATTGTTGGTGATCCCCTCTCTAAAATTATCTGACAAAGGACTTTTTGATTGCGATACATTTGGATTTACTGATGTAGTTGTGAAGTGAGATAATAACTTATTTATAAAAATTATCTTCATAAAATTCATTTTACAAAACAAAGCCCGAAGTTTCCTCCGGGCTTAACGCTTTCATTTTATTTTCATTACTTAATTCTTACCACTTGCTCCGACAGCACCTGAAGCAGTATTTTGGCGGGCTTCCTGCATAGGATTGCTACCCTGAGGCCTCATACTTTGTTGTTTCATAAGCTGGAACTTGGTAGGTTTTTCGGGTTCTTTTGGAAAAACATTGTCAGTTGGATCCACATCAGGCAATTCAAAGTAAGGATCAAGTTTAAATTTCGCAACTTTTTTATCTGTCACAATAGTTTTCTTGATTTCCTTATTATTTAGCCTCCATATTTCAACCGGGAACCTGAAATCCTGGGTAGTACCATCTTCAAACTGAGCTTGAACCAAAACCGGCATTACCAACCCACCCTTGTTTTTTAATTTCAGCACATAATATTGCTTTTTGTTTTTGATAAGCTCCCTATCTTCCGCCGAAAGCGATTCAAGATATTTTTGATATTGACCCTTGTCTTTATCGGTAACAGCATTTTTGTCATATCGATTATAAAAATCTTTCATTGTACTATCGGCCTCTACCACTGATTTTTTGATATCAGTTTTATCCCGGATATAGCTCATGGTCTGTTTTTTGGTGTTTTCTTCGGTACGGGCTGCAGCTTTTTTTACCTCAGGGTTCTGATCGTCTAACTCCATCCATTCCACTTCAGCAATTGCCTGGTCCAGGTTATCGACTCCGTAAAACCATCCTTTCCAAAACCAGTCCAAATCCACACCGGAAGCATCCTCCATGGTACGGAAAAAATCAGCCGGAGTTGGACTTTTAAAAGCCCACCTTCTTGAATATTCTTTAAAAGCATAATCAAAAAGCTCTCTTCCCATGATGGTTTCTCTGAGCATATTAAGTCCGGTAGCCGGTTTTGAGTAGGCATTTGGACCGAAAGTTCCAGGCAAAATATTGTCACTGGAAGTCATTATTGCATTTTGCTTGTCTGCATCTAATTTCATGTAAGGAACAATGTGCTGAGGCTCAATTCCATCGGCAGGAAAATCACGATCCCATTCACGGCATACAATCCCCTCAAGAAAGCTATTGAGGCCTTCATCCATCCATGACCACTGTCTTTCGTCACTATTAACAATCATTGGGAAAAAATTATGCCCAACTTCATGGATAATCACCAAAATCAGGAAGTTCTTGATATCTTCAGAATAAGTGCCATCAGGTAGTGGTCTGGCACCGTTAAAGCTCATCATAGGGTATTCCATCCCTCCTACCGGGCCATGAACTGAATACGCAACCGGATATGGATATGAAAATGTTCTTTTCGAATATTGCGTAAGTGTATGTGCAACCAAACGGGTGGAATACTGTCCCCAAAGTGGGTTTCCTTCTTTTGGATATAAAGACATAGCCCATACTTTTTTTCCTTCGACTTCAACTTTCATGGCATCCCAAATGAATTTACGCGAAGCGGCAAAAGCAAAATCTCTTACATTTTTTGCAGCAAAAACCCATGTTTTTTTACCTGTTGGTTTCCCTTTCTCTGCCAGTTCGGCTTCTTGTTGATTTACAATCACAACCGGAGTTGTGGAAGTTTCTGCCTGAAGCATTCTGGCCTGTTGTGCAGCTGATAACACTTCTTTGGCATTCTGCAATTCCCCGGTTGCCCCTACTACCATATCATTGGGCACAGTCACCGCTACTTTATAATCACCAAAAACAAGGGTGAATTCGCCCTGGCCTAAAAACTGTTTGTGCTGCCAACCGTTTACATCATCGTAAGCACACATACGAGGAAACCATTGTGCCATTTCGTACAGATAGTTACCATCTTTTTCAAAATACTCATATCCGCTTCTAGCTCTGGTAGCATTGGCATCTACAATGTTAAAACTCCAATCAACATTAAATACGAAGTTTTGACCTTTTGGCAATGCCATGGGTAGATCAATTCGCATCATAGTGCCATTGATTGTATATTTTAAAGCCTTTCCGGCTTTGTCGGTCACTTTCAAAATCTTAAAACCATAGTCTTTATCTGTCACATCATTTAAACCTTTCAATGTTCCTGACGATGCCCCTCTTTCATGACTGATTGAAGTCTGACGGGTGAGTTTAGCATCTGATTTATCACTGAAATGATTTTGATCCAGTTGCAGCCATAAATAAGTCAAAACATCAGGAGATTGGTTTAAATAGGTGATTTTTTCTGAGGCTGAAATATGCTGTTTATCATCGTCTAATTCAACTTTTATGTCATAATCGGCTTTTTGCTGCCAATATTCTTTACCTGGAGCACCACTGGCAGTGCGGTAAGTATTGGGTGTGGGTAGTGCCTGACCCATTTGTTCAAAAAGAGTATTGGCATTGTAAGGGTTTGATGTTGGCATCTGTGCAAAGGCCGATACGCTCAACATCATAAAAATTAATAGTTTTTTCATAAAAAAATAAAATTTAGAATAGTATATATATTTGACTGTCAATGAAATACTAAATCAAAATACCCATTTATCGATGAGTAAAGTCATGGTCACTCCCGCTACAAATCCGGAAGTAACAAGATTAATATCTTTTCTTTTGAAATTAAATAGATTGTAAAAAATATAAGATAATAGCATGAAAATAATGACAATAATTATCTGTCCGACTTCGAGCCCAATATTAAACGACAAAAGAGGGACAATAATATCAGATTCAGCACCTAAAAGACTCTTTAGATAATTACTAAAACCTAAACCATGTATGAGCCCAAAAAAGCCGGTCAATAAATATCTGGAAATTGGCGTAGGGAATTTTTTAAGTGAGTTTTCCGGTAAATTCTGAAATAAATTAGAAATGGCGGTAAACATTATGGTAACCGGTATCAGAAACTCAATAATCTTGGAATCAATATTTACAAGTTTTAAAACTGCCAGAGCTAGGGTAATGGAATGACCAATCGTAAAAAAAGTGACAATATAGAGCAATTGTTTCCAGTCACTGATCAAATAAACCGCACAAAGTGCAACTATAAAAAGGATGTGATCATATCCACCCAGATCAGTGATATGCTTAAATCCAAGGTTAAAATAGGTAAGAAAATCTGACATAATATTAAAATATAGCTCCTAGTATCAAACCGCCAAGTATCAAAAGGTATCCGGGAATTTTTCCTGAATATAATATTGCAAAAGTTAAGATTACTGTAATAATACTCACCCAATCATAAATCATAGGTTGAAATAATGATGTACCTGCCGCTAAAGTCAATCCGGTACTTGAGGCGTTAATTCCTTCTAATGATGCCCTCACACCTCTGAACTGCTTCAATTGATTCCAGAATTTCACCACAAAAAATATCATCAGAATACCCGGCAAAAATATTCCCACCGAGGCAACCACTGAACCCAGAATCTGACCACTGATTCCCCACGAACGCATGGACAAGGAGCCCACATATGAAGCAATAGAAAAAGTAGGTCCGGGAATCATCTCGGCAATAGCAATCCCCGACAAGAATTCATCCCGACTTAAATACTTTTTAAATTCTACAAACTCATTGAATAACAATGGCTTAAGTATATGACCACCACCAAAGGCAATACTTCCATTTCGATAAAAATTTTCAAAAAGCCTGACAGGTAATGACTTGGTTATGGCACCCACTGCCACCAAAGCAACCAGGATAGCTGCCCACAATATCAAATTACCCCATTTCACCTTTACAGGCTTTTTCTCCATCTTTTTTTGTTTGTGATATTTAGAAGAAGAAACAAGGCCTCCAATCAAAATCATAGCTGGTGCCAGGTAAGGTGATCTGAATATTATGCCTGCTGCGGTGGAAAAAGCCATCAGCCAAAAAGCAGTTTTTGTGGTGATCACTTTTCGACCAATTTGAAAAGCAGCAAAAAAAATGAAAGCTACTCCCATTGGTTTTAGGAACTGACTGATTCTGATCAAAGTACCTTTTTCAAAAAAAGAAATTCCCAATGCAGTAACCGCCATGAAAACCGTGGCAGGCAATATCCAGATGAGCAATGTGAAATAAGCTAGTGTTGCTCCTCCCAATTTATACCCAATGGCCGTAATCACCTGGGTTGAGGTAGGGCCAGGTAATAACTGACAAAGCGACTGCATCTCAAGCAGCTCAGCTTCAGAAACATATCTGTGTTTGTTGACTAATTTCTCTAAAAAAAGGGCCAAATGAGCCTGTGGGCCGCCAAAACTTGTGATTGACAGCACAAAAACATCTTTAAGAAAAATCAGATATCTAATTTTTTTGGTTTCCAAAATATAATTAGATCCAGGTTAATGGTTATCGGGTAATATAAAAAAAATCTTATTTCAACAATTGTTCTACTTCCTGCCAGTTGACAAGATTCCAGAAAGCTTTCACATAATCGGCTCTTTTGTTCTGATATTTAAGGTAATATGCATGCTCCCATACATCGATGCCTAAAACAGGTTTACCCTTAATTTCGGCAATATCCATCAAAGGGTTATCCTGATTTGGAGTACTGCAAACTTTCAGTTTTCCATCCTGAACAATCAACCATGCCCAACCTGAGCCAAATCTTGAAGTTGCAGCAGCATTAAAATCAGCTTGCATCTTATCCAGACTTCCAAAATCTTTGTTGATCAGAGAAAGTAAATTCTCAGAGGGTTGTTGTTTTTTGGGTGAAAGTATTTTCCAGAAAAACGAATGATTCCAGTGTCCTCCGCCGTTGTTTCTTACAGCGGTGGGATATTTACTAATATTTTTGATGATCTCCTCTAAAGAAAGGCTTTCAGCCGGGGTACCGGTAATGGCTTTATTAAGATTAGTAACATAAGCCTGATGATGACGGGAATGATGAATCTCCATGGTCAAGGCATCAAAATGTGGTTCCAAAGCATAGTAAGCATAAGGCAATGCCGGCAAACTAAAGGGTTCTGCAAAAATCCCGGGAGCGTTTTTTGCCCAACTGATTTTTGACACCAAAACTCCTGAAAATAATGTTCCTAAAAAGCTTTTCCTGTTCATATCAATTATTAAAGTTTACAATTTAGTATTAAAACCAAAATATATCAATAGTAATTCTGAAAAAACAAGAAAATAAATGTCAGACAGGAAACTAAAACTGTTTTTTGAATAAATCAAAATTCAATTCTGCTCAAAATGCTCCTTCCAAGGGTGATTTCATCGGTATATTCCAGGTCTCCACCAATTGGTATTCCACGGGCTATAGTACTGATTTTCAAGGTAAACTCTTTAAGTTTCTTTTTTATATAAAATGCAGTGGTATCGCCCTCCATAGTGGGGCTGAGGGCTATTATGATTTCTTTTATAGCCGGATTATTTTTTATCCTTTCTACCAGAGAATCAATATTGAGATCAGAAGGTCCAATGCCCTGAATGGGGGAAATTACACCTCCTAAAACATGATATTTGCCTTGATATTGAGAAGTATTTTCAATAGCAAGTACGTCTTTGGTATCTTGTACGATGGCTAAAATCGAATCATCACGTTTGATAGAATCACAAATTCTGCAAATCTCAGAATCAGAAATATTATGGCAAACGCTGCAAAAAGTGGTCTTTTCTACCAAATCATTAATTGCCATTGTAAGATTATGAGTAACCATTTTATCGGATTTCAGTAAATGCAAAGCGAGCCTTAAAGCCGACTTTTTACCGATTCCGGGCAGTCTCGAAATCTCATTTACAGCATCTTCAACCAGTTTGGAAGGATAATTCAATTCTTTGGTATTTTATCTTAATAATATTTCAGCCGAAATCCCTCTCTCACAAATAGCATCTCTTATGGGTTTCAAGTCATCAAAATCGCCATTTTTTACAGAACATTTGCCTTTAAAATGAATTATGAGCGTGCATTGTTCGGCTTGTTCAAATGAATGCCCACACACTTCAATTAATGTATCAATCACATGATCAAATGTATTCACTTCATCATTAAACACCACAATAGCGTATAATTTTACAGCTTCAACATCAACTTCTACTTCTTCTTTGATTTCAATTTCTACTTCGGGAGCAAACTTCATCTGTATTTTGAAACTATTAATTTTTACAAATTTAAATCAATTAAGTCTTTTTCTAATTAACAATTATCACAATTATTGGATTGCCAAGCGATTTTCTGTGTATTTGGATTTATCTTTTATTAAAAATCTGAATCATAATTATGAAATTGAATTCGTTAAAAATTTTAAAAATGTAAAAATTAAATCAGATATTTGCCAACGACAATTATATAAAAAACAAAAAAATGACCCCAATTCTAGCCCTAAGTATTTTGAGTATATATTTTATTGTTTTGATAGCAATTTCAATAAAAACATCAAAAGGAGCAGATACCAATACATTTTTCACTGCCAATAAACAATCTGCCTGGTACCTCGTTGCCTTTGCCATGATAGGTACTTCCATTTCGGGTGTTACATTTATTTCGGTACCGGGAGCAGTTGGGGTAAGAGGTTTTTCTTACTTTCAGATGGTGCTGGGGTATATTTTAGGTTATATTTTTATTGGAAAAGTCCTGATGCCACTTTACTACAGACTCAATCTGGTGTCAATTTACAGTTATCTCGACAACCGTCTGGGATTTTGGTCATATAAAACCGGCTCTGCATTTTTCTTACTTTCCAGAACACTAGGCTCGGCAGTGAGACTATATATTGCGGCTCAGGTACTTCAGCTGGCCATTTACAACAGTCTAGGAGTGCCTTTTGAAGTAAGTGTGGCCATTACGATTGCCTTGATTTGGGTTTATACTTTTAAAGGCGGCATAAAAACCATTATTATAACCGATACCCTTCAAACCACTTTTTTGATTTCGGCTGTGGCTCTTACGGTTTATTTGATTTCTAGTCAGCTCAATCTTAGTTTTATGGGGGCAGTTACCGAAATTCAAAACAGCGAATACTCTCAGGTATTTTTCTTTGGTGATGGTTGGGGCGATTTCAAAAATTTCTTTAAGCAGTTTATTTCAGGAGCTCTTATCACGTTGGTAATGACCGGCTTAGACCAGGATTTGATGCAAAAAAACCTAACCTGCAAAAACCTCGGTGAGGCTCAGAAAAACATGTTTTGGTTTACTATTTCGCTGGTATTTGTTAATATTCTTTTCTTGAGCCTTGGAGCACTTTTATATATTTATGCCAACCAAAAAGGCATAACAATTCCTGCAAAAACCGATGAACTGTATCCTATGATGGCCCTTGAAATATTTGGAAATGGAGGAATGGGAACCATTGGAGTTTTGGTTGCTGTCATGTTTTTGATAGGAATCACGGCGGCTACTTATGCCAGTTCTGATTCTGCACTCACAGCTTTGACCACTTCTTTTTGCATTGATTTCATGAATGTGGAGTCAAAACCCGAAAAACAAAGAGCCAAAATCAAACATTATGTACACATCATGTTTTCGGTGATTTTCTATGTGGTCATTATCATTTTCAGTTATCTCAACAATAAGGATGTAATCTCGGCAATATTCCAAATCGCCAGTTATACCTATGGGCCGCTTCTGGGTTTATTTGTGTTTGGGTTATATACCAAGAAAAACCTGGGCAGTTTTGACCGGTTTGTGCCTTATGTTTGTATCCTCGCTCCTGCCCTTACATATATTACAGTCGGTATAATCGAACGGAACTTCGGCTATAAATTTGTCAACGAAAACCTGATAATCAACGGATTCTTTACTTTTGCCGGCCTGTACGTTTTGGCTTTGATGAATAAGGAAGAAAGTTCAGTTAAATGAAAGTTTTTTAAAATTTATTCTGTTGGATTAATTAATCATTTTTCAAATATTTGCAATGAAATGCTTATTTTCAGAAAGAAATTAACAATTTAGTTTTCAAATGGAATAATAATGAATACAGGTAGAATTACTTTTGACCCTTTAGTTATGGGCGGAAAACCATGTATCAGAGGCATGAGAGTAACCGTTGGGACAATAGTCGGACTCTTTGCATCTGGTCATTCTTTTCATGAAATATTAAATACCAATACATATCTGGAAGAAAAAGTTTTGAAACAAGCTTTGGCATACGCTGCCAGGCGGGCAGAAGAAATTGACATTCCTGCTTTGGCCTCATGAAAATTTTAATTGATATGAATTTATCGCCCAAATGGGTGATTTTTTGTTTTAAAATATCTTTAGCATTTCAGGATTTCTTCTGGAATCCCATAGACTTAAAACCACAATTTCTTCAGAAGTGATTTGATAAATTAAGAAATAGTCTTTAACTAATTTTATTCTTATAGATTCTATTTCAGATTTCCTGCCCAAAAAAGGGTTAAAGGATAACATTCTAAGCGTTTCAATAATTTTTTTATTTAGCTTAATACTGTAGGTTGCTGATTTATTTCTAATTATCCAATATTCTAGAATTTCCTTTCGTTCAAACTGAGCCTTTTGGGTCCAAACTATTTTCCTTGGAGCCATAGATTTATTTCTTGATTAGCTTCTATGTCAGTTAATGTTTTTTTTTCGTCATATTCTTTTTGAGCTTCAGCTATTCTTATTTTTTGGTCAACCGAAAAAATAAAATCCGTTGAATCCATCTCAAAATCTATTAACCTTTGAATTTCTTCCATAACATCCATTTTGTCTAAATTGGAGATTTTTGTAATAAGATCTGTTCGAAGTTCTTTAACGCTCATAGTTTTAAAATGAAACTAAACAAAATTAAAAAATTATTTTGTCATTCAAATTTATCGAAACACTTTATTATTAAATTAATCATGATTTGGAATATCTAAATTAGAAAAATGGCCTCCAGAACACCTGAAGGCCATTTTTATATTTATCTAAAACTTATTTCGCCACTTCGATATTGGCTTCACGAGCGTTGATAGTTTTGCCACGCATACCTTCAATCACTTTGCTTACGTCTCTTTGAGGCACTTCTACAAAGCTGAATTTGTCGTACATGTCAATCTGACCAATAACTCTTCCCGGAATTTTAGCTTCGGAAGCTATAGCACCCACAATATGATTAGGAGCAACGTTGTCTTTACGACCCAGATTGATAAATAATCTTACCATTCCCGGATCTCCCGAACCCATACCTCCGCCACTACGACGGGCACCGCTTCTTTCTTCGCCGCCTTCAAATCTTCTGCTTCCACCATCAAAACGATTACCACCTTCAGAACGGCTACCGCCTTCAAAACGACTTCCACCTTCAAATCCTCTGCCACCTTCGGGTCTGCTGCTTCCTTCAAAGCGGCCACCTTTTCTGGCTCTTTCTCCACCAAAAGTTCTTTCTGAAGGCATCCTGTCTCTGCTACTGCCAAATTTAACATCTCTGCCACGTCTTTCGCCAGGTTTGTTGTCAGACAGTTCGTCATCTCTGAACTCAGAGCGGCGTTGTTTGCCCAACTGCATACGCATCAGAGCGGTCATAATCGAATAGGTAGAAACTCCTTCCGTTTTCATTTCGTCAATCAATGACTCAAACTGCTGATTGCCCTCTTCTTTTACATTGGCAAGGATTTTCTCCTTAAACTTCTTGTTACGGGCTTCTTCAAGGTCAGTTTGCATTGGTATTTTTCCTTCAGGAATAGCCACCTTGGTATAATTTTCAAGGTCACGCATACGCATACGGTCACGACGGGTAATCAACAAAAACGCTTTTCCTTGTTTTCCGGCACGGCCAGTACGACCAATACGGTGTACATAGTATTCCAAATCCATCGGTAAGTCATAATTGATAACGGCATCTACACCGCTCACGTCAATACCACGTGCAGCCACGTCGGTAGCCACCAATATTTTTGTGTTTCCGTAACGGAATTTGTTCATTACCTGATTTCTGGCTGCCTGACGCATGTCGCCATGTAGTCCTTCGGCCAGATATCCGTTGGCTTGCAGTTCTTCTACTACTTCGTCCACTTTGGATTTCGTGTTACAGAAAACTAACAATAATTGCAGATCAAATACATCTATCAATCTGATCATTACCTCATATTTGGCTTCTTTTTTCACCAAATAAAAGCTTTGCTCGATATTGTCATTTGTAATCTCTTTGCGGGTTACTTTGATTATCTCAGGATCTTTCTGGAATTTTTTAGTGATATTCAAAATCTCTTTTGACATAGTAGCCGAGAAAAGTACTGTTTGTCTCTCCTCTGGTGCATGCGAAAGTATTTCTTCGATATCCTCTCTGAAACCCATGTTTAGCATTTCGTCGGCTTCATCAAGAACTACCATCGAAATATGGTCGAGTTTTAATGTCTTTTTCTCGATATGGTCTTTGATACGACCAGGAGTACCCACCACAATCTGAGTACCTCTTTTTAGGTTTTGGAACTGACGCTCATACGATTCACCACCGAAAATAGCCGTAACCAAAAGTCCTTTTTTATGTTTTGCTAAAAGTGTGATTTGCTCTTTAACCTGAAGTGCCAGCTCACGGGTTGGACACATGATAATCACCTGCGTTTCACGTCTTTCGGCATCAACATGCTCTATGGCCGGAATACCGAAGGCGGCTGTCTTTCCTGTGCCTGTTTGTGCCTGCCCAATTACGTCCTTACCGGTCATTATAACCGGAATAGCGGCTGCCTGAATGGGCGTAGTGTCAGTAAAGCCCAGATCATCCACTGCTTGAAGGATATAATCCGACAAGGGCAATTCATTAAATTTTAATGTTTGCATAATAAAATAATTGCCGTCTTCGCCAACGGCCAAATTTGTAAAATTTTAAAAAGATTCAGGCGATTGCGACACGCCTATACGTGAACACCACGGATTGTATCCGTTGCCTGCTCTGAAGTGAAAACCGGATTGGTTTAAATTTACCTTTTGCCAAATGCAGAGTCCCGAACGGATAGTTCGATTAAAAACGATGCAAAGGTAAGGAGAAAAAGATTAGATTCTTTAGAATGTTAAAAACAAATTTAAATTCTCTTATTTCCTATTAAAAAAATACAAATCATAAAGCCAAAATTCGAATATTCTTTTACAAAATACTCTTCGGCACCACTCTTCTGGTCTTTACTTTTATCCTTTTTGACAAGTCAACCAGGTGATCGGGGTTAAATTTTGAGGTCGTGTGCCAGGAATTTTCAGGTAAAAAGTCAGTTTCAAAATTTTGTTTTACGCCTTGGGCAATAGTTTTGTCAGAAATCACAACGAAACATTCGGTATTAAGATTGGCACTTCTTGGATCCAGATTGAAAGTACCAATTACACTAATATTATCATCAATCACCATACTTTTGGCATGAAGACCGAAAACAGGCGTAAAATTTACTTTTTTCTGATAAGCTCCGGTCATCATTTTGAAGCGTTCATTGGCATCAGGCCTGAATTCGAAAATTTGAACACCCGTGGCCAACAATTCTTTTCTATCCCGCTGATAACCACTGAATGCCTCCAGATTATCAGTTGAGGCCAAAGAGTTGGTAAGAATCCTTACCTTCACCCCTCTTTTCACGGCATCTGCAAAGACTTTCTTGCCGATTTGGGTAGTGATCAGATAGGGAGTCTGTATATCTACACTTTTTTGGGCACTATTTATTAATTCAATTAATGCTTTTGTTGTGTTTCCACCTCCTCCCAGCCCTTTTTTGGCTTTATTTTTTCCCGGAAAATCAGAAACAAACTGTACATCATTGACCCAAACCAGAGTCGAATCTCTTATGATTTTATCAAAACTACCCTGAAAATTATCGAGCTGAATTCTAACTTGTGGCCAAAAATTCTCAGGATTACAGGCATATTGATGCAGTTTTTCAAATATTCCGGGTTTGTAATCTACTTTTTTATCAGTTATCTCAGAAACTGCGACACTATTTTTACTTTCCCAAAAATCAATAAAAGAATGCTGCATTTCGGCCACTTCCTTCCCTATCAATAATACATCACGGTCACGGAAATTGTATTCATGGTCATAATCAAAATATTCATCAGCTATGTTTCTGCCTCCGGTAATTCCCACTTTGCCATCGACAATGAAAGTTTTGTTGTGCATTCTGAGATTGGCGTCTTTGAAATCAAGGGCAAATTTCCCAAGTTTTTTTATGATGTTTTTACCCAAATTCACTCCCGGATTATAGACTTTTATCTCGATATTAGGGTGAGAGTCCATTGTCAAGATGTCTTCCAGCTCTGAATCAACCATCATGTCATCGACTAATAAACGTACTTTTACACCTCTGTCAGCTGCTCGAACCAGGTAGTCGCAGGCAATCAGGCCCACATTGTCGGTGGAAAAAATAAAATATTGGATATCTATGCTCTTTTGGGCATTTTGAGTAAACCAAGCCCTGGTTATCAAAGAACCGCCTCCATCCTCGAGGACGTGAACGGCAGTTTTTGATTGTAGATTTTCCGAAAATTTATCAAAATACTCAGAAAGACCTTTGTGACTTTTTACATGGATTTTTGCACAAAAATCTTCCTGAGCTTCCTGATTCTTCTTTTGTTTTGAACAAGAAAAAAGTAAAAATAAAACTGATATGGAAATCGTAGCAAATTTCATTTTACCTCACCATAAATGCTGCATTGGCCATCAGTTGTTTTCCACCATACCAAAACGCCCTGAAAATCGGGCTTTCATTGAGATAAACGATTTTACCCTTTCCTGAGTCCTGAACGGCAAAAACCGGGACATCTTTCATTTTGGAATTGGTTTTTGCACCTGCAAAACCACTGACACGCTCCTGTAATTTTCCTACATTCCAGCCATCTTTCAGATAATCGTAAGCAATTACATTTTTTATCATTACATAAGTATCTGAATCATAACCATATGCGAGCGGGTGACTGGAATCAAGACCTACTTTATAAATGGCTCCCGGAATCTGATCCGAAATAGCATCCCGTTCTCTGTTTCCATATTTCAGGTCTTTGGTTGAAGATGTGTCTCCTGCTTTGGCTTTTAAATCAAAACCTTCTTTTCCTGCAAAAGAAGAGACCGCACTTTCCATCAAAATCAGTCTGCCTCCATCACTAACCCAACGGCTGATTTCTTTTGTATCTTTAAAAACATTATTATAGCGACCAGAAGGCAAAACCAAAACATCGAATTTCCACAAATCGACACTTCCAATATAGCTTCCGTCAATTATAGTAACGGGATAGTCGAGCTGTTTGTCAAAGAAATGCCAAACGTCACCAGCCGCAGTTGCACTTACACCGGAGCCCATCAAAACTGCCACATCCGGGGCTTTTACTATATCAATCGAATTGGCTCCCAGGTCAGGCCCACTCTCAGATAATCCTGAATAAACAGGAACCAAATCAATACCCATCTTCTCAGCTAATTGCACAGGAATGCTTTCAAAATCAGCTTTTTCGTTACCTTTTCTGGTTATTATAAAAGTTCCTTCTTTAAAAGACTTTCCGGCTGCTTTAAAAGGCACTTCATTGGTTCTTACTTTAATTTTATTCTTAAGTAAAGCTGCCAGATATTTTGATTCTTCAAACGATTTGTAATCGACCAGAAATGCATAAACCTTTCCAATGTTTTGTATTTTTGAAGCACTCTTGCTGTCAGATTTTGTATTCCCCGAAACCTTACCAGAAATAGCATAAGCCTGAATATCAAATACATAAGGCAGAGCCCAAGCAGTAATATCGTAGGTATTGGAGTCCTCAAGCATGGTTTTTGGTTCAAACAGAATTTTAGCAAAAACTCCTTTGGGTTGGTAAGAACTCACTATCAAATCATTTTCTTCAATCGCAAAAGCCTCTTCTTTTTGATTCTGATAATTAAAACCATTGGAAACACTCTTTTTATTGGCAAACTCATATTTGATTTCCATTTTATCAAGCTGCTGGGTAAGTGCTTGAATTCTCCCTTCATTTCCTGCTGATTTCAGGATATATGATTTATATTTCCCGAAACCTTTTTGGGTAGTTTCATTGAAAAACTTATTAAATTCTTTAACTGTATTTTCAGCTTTATCTGACAATGCCTCTAAAGTACCCATACTGGTCGCAAAAGAATGGTCAATCCGGTCTTTTAAAGTTAAAACGTCTCCATCATTACGCTTAAATGCAAGGCCTGCAGGACCACCGCCCGCTTGCTCGAAAGTCATACCAATGGCTCCGTTATAAGAAGGATAAGTATCACCGTAACTAGGATATAGCAAATCATAATTCTCTTTGGTATAATATAACCATCCGTTTTCATCAAAACGCTTTTTGTTGTATTCACCCAGCAAAGTTTGAAAATCGCGTTGATAGGCCGTCAAATCTTCATGGAAAGGTTTGGCAGAGGGTGGAAAATAATAGTGCGTATTAGGGCCCATTTCGTGGAAGTCGGCATGAAGATGCGGCATCCAACTGTTATAAAATTTAACTCTTTGAGAAGTCTCAAGCTGAGTTTGCCAGGCCACATCACGGTTCATATCAAAAAGATAATGATTGAATCGTCCTCCCGGCCAGGGTTCATGGTGTTCAATGGCTGCTGATTTCAGGTTAGGATTGGAGCCAATATAACGGTTGTACCATTGCGAATATCGATCAAATCCATCCGGATTTACGCAGGGATCAATCAAAACGAGTGTATTTCCAAATATTTTTTTCCCTATTTCTGAATCTTCTCTTGCAAGTTCATAAATTACAGTAACAGAGGTTTCGGCATTATTGGCTTCATTTCCGTGAACATTATAAGAAAAATAGGCGATTGCTGGAATCTGAGAATTACCTCCGCCTGGTTTCAAACCGATGTTTTGAAGATTTGCCTCTCTAATTTTTTCCAAATCAGAAATATTTTTTTCAGAACCAATCGCAATAACCATCAACGGACGGCCTTCTGATGTGGTTCCATACTGAATAAGGCGGGTATTTTGCTTTCTGCTGTTGGCAACATATTTTACATAATCAACCAACTGATTATGAAAATGAAACCTGCTGCCCATCGGATGTCCAAAGAATTGTTCGGGTGATTGGAGGCTTTGAGAAAACGATAAAAAGGGAATTAATACAATGAGGGTTAAGAGTTTATTGATTTTTTTAAGCATACATAGTTTGGTTTGAAATCAAATATAATCCATAAAAATCATACTGGCAAAATATGATTTTATGAAAAAACAGAAGGTGATGTTCGATAATTTGCTCAAAAAGCCACAAAAAGCGTTAATTTTTACTTTTTCCTATTTTTCATTGAATTTTTGAAAGAATATTGAAAATTTATGGAATATTTAAAACTTTGACTTGCATCATAAAAATAATCGTACTACTTTTGCACCACGATTTCGGAAACGGAGTCGGACATTTAAAAAAAATACTGTTTTGTAACGCTATTTTTCGATAAATGGGACCAGTCGGCCCTATCGTCTAGCGGTTAGGACACGTCCCTTTCACGGATGAAACCGGGGTTCGATTCCCCGTAGGGTCACAAAGATGTGAAGTGAAAAAGCGAAGGCCTCAGATGAAAATCTGGGGCTTTTTCTTTTGCGAAAATCTAAAACCAAACATTTCCTTTCAAGGATGAAACGGATCAATCAAAAAAGTTGGGGGGATAAAGAAAACTTATTTATTTTGGGTTCTAAATAATAGAAATTGAACCAAGACTTAATCCAATTACTTCTACCAGAAGGCTTATTTGAATACTTTGAAGTAGTTAAAGTAGAAAAATTAGAAAGTTCTTTCAATATCCATATTGCAGAACGAAATCTAATTCCTAAAGAATTCGGAGGTCAAAAACTTGAATCCAAAGGGTACTTTGAAGAAGAATCTGTGAGGGATTTTCCACTTCGTGGCAAGGCTTGTTTTTTGAAAATTAAGCGACGCAAATGGCTCAATCATGACACAGGAAAAATAGTTTACAGAAACTGGGATTTAGTTGCTTCAGGAACGCGAATGACATCAGAATTTGCGGCTTTTTTAAAAGGAGCTTTTAGATAACACACCTATTAGTTGCAAAATAATAGGTGAATTGTTTCAATTAGACGGTAAACGCCTACAAGAGCAATATGCTGCCCACCTGAGTGGATATACAACTTGGGTTCAACGAGAACATGCTCAACAGTGGATACTTTTTCCCGAAAATATTGGCGAATATTTATCATTAGACGAGACCTGTCTTTCAAATGGTGATTTGTATACTATACTTACAAACAAAGCGGCAAAGGGCAAAAAGGGAGCTTTAATTGCTATGGTGAAAGGTACTGTAAGTGATACGGTCATTGAGGTTTTGTACAAAATCCCAGAGTCCAAGAGGAAGAAAGTAAAAGAAGTAACATTGGATTTAGCCCCAACTATGGAACGAATCGCTAAGAGAAGTTTTCCAAAAGCTAAACTGGTATCTGATAGATTTCATATCCAAAAACTAGCTAATGATGCAGTACAAGAAATCAGAATCAAACATCGTTGGGCGGCAATAGAACAAGAAAATAAAGAAATAGAATATGCTAAAGAATTAAAGAAAAGATACGTTCCCGATGTTTTGGAAAACGGCGATACCTTAAAGCAACTATTAATCAGAAGCCGATTTCTTTTGCATCAAAGAGAAAATAAATGGTCTGCTTCTCAAGTACACAGGTCTGAGGTTTTATTTAGACTATATCCCGATTTAAAACAGGCCTACGACCTCAGCATAGAACTATCCAATATTTTCCATCAGTCAAAAAATAGACTAATAGCATTTAAAAAGTTAGCCTTATGGTATAATTCAGTAGAGAAGTTTGAGGAGAAAACATTCAATACCATCGCCAGAACTATTCAGAACAACTATGAATACATCCTTAACTACTTCGATAATAGAAGTACAAATGCTTCAGCAGAGTCTTTCAATGCAAAAGTAAAAGCACTAAGAAGCCAATTTAGGGGTGTAAGGGATATTAGCTTTTTCTTATTCAGATTACAAAAAATATATGCGTAATCCCCCCCCCAACTTTTTGGGTTGATCCGATGAAACCGGGTGGTGCGGCATTCCGATTCGATTCCCCGAAGGCAGAGGCGTTCAAGCCTCCAAAGATGTGAAGTGAAAAAGCGAAGGCCTCAGATGAAAATCTGGGGCTTTTTCTTTGCGAAAATCTAAAACCAAACAGTTCCTTTCAAGGATGAAACCGGGTGGTGCGGCATTCCGATTCGATTCCCCGTAGGCAGAGGCGTTCAAGCCTCCAAAGATGTGAAGTGAAAAAGCGAAGGCCTCAGATGAAAATCTGGGGCTTTTTCTTTTGCGAAAATCTAAAACCACACATTTCCTTTCAAGGATGAAACCGGGTGGTGCGGCATTCCGATTCGATTCCCCGTAGGCAGAGACGTTCATGCCTCCAAAGATGTGAAGTGAAAAAGCGAAGGCCTCAGATGAAAATCTGGGGCTTTTTCTTTTGCGAAAATCTAAAACCAAACATTTCCTTTCAAGGATGAAACCGGGTGGTGCGGCATTCCGATTCGATTCCCCGTAGGCAGAGGCGTTCAAGCCTCCAAAGATGTGAAGTGAAAAAGCGAAGGCCTCAGATGAAAATCTGGGGCTTTTTCTTTTGCGAAAATCTAAAACCAAACAGTTCCTTTCAAGGATGAAACCGGGTGGTGCGGCATTCCGATTCGATTCCCCGTAGGCAGAGGCGTTCAAGCCTCCAAAGATGTGAAGTGAAAAAGCGAAGGCCTCAGATGAAAATCTGGGGCTTTTTCTTTTTTATTGTTTTAAAAAAAACAATTTCGTCAATTTCCAGCCATAGAATATTTCAGTTTTATACTTTCCCTGATAATTTATCAAAGCAATTTTATTAAACCGAAAATATTTCTGTATTATTAATTCATATTAAATCCTGCCATTTTCGGCAAAAAATAGGGAATAATTAGATTTCCGTTAAAAAAATGTTAAAATCATATTAATTATTAAAAAAAGTAAAAAAACTTTTTTTGGAAAATATTATTTGGTTTTGAATTTAGTTTTTTCAAAAAATCTTAATTAATCGCTTTTTACATCAAAATTCAAACTCCATTTTTCAAATAAATACAATTTTTAAGATAAAATTGGCCATTTTTCCACAAAGACGACACGCTTTTGACATTTGGTGGGTCCAAAAAGAAACTTAATATTTGCTCTCAGTATTGGAACAACAAATTAAAAAACAATGAATACTTTAAAACATATAGGTGCTAATTTATACATAAATAACGACGCAGTTGAGGCCATTGACTTTTTGGTTGATCATCAGCTGATGCCTAAAACCTACCATAAGTCTTTTGCAATTGCCAATCAGGAAGGTTTTGACCTGGATATGATTGTGTTTAATCCTAATGAATCTGACGACAAGTTTATGCATTTTAAACTTGAAGATTTTGCTTCAAATTCAGAAACCTTATTCTATTTGGTGAATATGTTTAATTTTCTTTCCGAAAAAGATTACGAAACATACAAACCAGCTCAAAAAAAATTGGAAGATTACCTTTACATGATCCCTACCTACAGGGCACTGTTTGGCTACAAAACCGTTGAAGAAGACTAAAAACGGTTAATTTTTTAATTCTAAATTTTATTTCAAAAATGAAAACAATTTTTGTCGGAATATTTCTGACCATATATTCTTTTGCCTTTTCTCAAGTGAATTCTGAAAACCCTTTAAACAATAAAGGAAATTATAAAACCGGTTTAAAGCCCGCTTCAGATAAGGGGATTAAGACCACAAAAAAATCAGTATTCAGAAAAAATTATAAAAAATCAAATATAGAAAATCCTGAAAACCAGGAAACTAATAATTTGGTTGATTCATCTGAAAAATCAATTAGAAACAGAAATTACAAAACGAAGCGGTAATAAATCAATCATTATAGCATTTTCGGCATCTGGCTTCATAGAGGTCTGTTTCTCCTAACAACACCAGGTTTTCGTCTTCTACTTTCCGGAAGGAATGATGAGCTATATCGCCGCAAATAACACATATGGCGTGTACTTTCGTAACGTATTCTGCTATGGCCATTAATTGCGGCATAGAACCAAACGGTAGCCCACGGGAGTCCATATCCAGGCCTGCTATAATTACTCTTTTACCCTGGTTTGCAAGTTTGTTACAAACATCAATGATACCCTGATCCAAGAACTGGGCTTCATCAATCCCGACCACGTCGCAATTCCCTGCTAACAAGAGAATTTCTTCGGCAGCATTAACCGGTGTGGACCTTATTGAAGAATGATTGTGAGAGACAATATCAAATTCATCGTACCGAACGTCAATCCCTGGTTTAAAAATCTCCACATTTTGCCTGGCAATCTTGGCCCTGTTGAGCCTTCTGATTAATTCTTCAGTCTTTCCCGAAAACATGGAGCCAGAAATTACTTCAATCCAGCCACTTTTGGCATCTTTTCCTCTGGCTCTTTTGGGTTCGATGAACATTTTTTAATTATTTTTTCGTTATTTGCTTAAATGGCAAAAGATTTGATTTAGCTTTTGCACGTGGTTCTAATTACAAAATAAAAGAAATATAAAATGATCGACAAGTGGAATGCCTCCGAATTGAAAAATAATTCCGCCGAATTTTCAAAAGTGATTTGTAATGAGTTTTTTAGTTACAAAGAAAAAATCGAAGGTACCGAAATAATTAACCTTACTGAAATAAAGCAACTAAATCTTTTTATCTTAAAATCTATTTTTGATAAATGGAAAACAGAAACCGAAAATCTCAGAAGTCCTTACTTTGATTATTCCCATCCGGAGGTAAACAAAGCTTTCGAAGAATTTATGAATATACTTTCGAGGCATATATCGATTTCAAAGGCTCATTTTGGAGGATTGGTTGAAAAAAGCCTTGCTGACACGGTTTCACTTTACCAAAGCCCAAGAGATTTTTTTCTGGAGCAAATGCGAAATTTGCCTGAATTTAAACTCACTCAGGAATGGCTACAAACCAACGGTAAGTTTTTTTATGACTACAACTGGGTACTGAGAGAACTTTCAGCCAAGCTTAGTGGAGTTCAATTTGTTTATGCCAACGAAGCCAATGAGTGGATTCAGGAGATTTTGCCTGATTCTAAAGTCGAAAACCATGAATCTGAAATAAAGGATATCAAAAAAATTATTGGAATAACCGAACATCAGACGGAAGGTAAAAATCCTTATCAATCATTCTTTGACAGTATAGAAGAATACAAACAAACTAAAAAGACAACCGAAGCCCCGGAAGCCTTGAATATTGAATCTGTCAGGACCGAAGAACCAAATATTATTAAAGAAGTAGTAGAAGTACCCGCTGAGGCTCCAAAACTGGAAATCAAACAAGAACCTGCTCTTCAGACTCAGGCAAAACCGGTAATTCCTTCATATTCTGTTTCAGAAGAAAAAAACAGTACAATTAATGATGTAATGCATAACAGCACTGATTCGGAGTCTTTGGGAGATTTGTATCAAAAAAAGAAAATTGAGAATATCAGAGGCAACATTTCATTAAACCAGAAATTCTTGTTTATCAATAATCTTTTTGGAGGCAATTCACAGATATTCAACCAGGCAATTGATGAGCTTGAGGTCTGCGGAAGTTTTCAGGAAGCGAAAGATCAAATGTTAAAAAAATACATGCCGCAATTTAAATGGAACTTAAATAATCCGGAAACGGAAGAGTTTTTGGATTTACTGAAAAGAAGATACAATTAAAAATTATATATTCTTAGAAAAGCAAAAGAGGCTGCTCATTAAAAGCAGCCTCATTTTTTTAGTTGGCCATTTCCGAAATAAATTTTATTCTCATGAGCCTGAGTTCTTCTTCTGTTACTTCGTCATCATAATCATCAAACTCTTTCATTGCAGTTTTTATGTCATCTGAAGACGAATTCATGAAATATTCATAAATATCATTTTGTTTATCGCGGTCAATCATTTGATTGATGTAATAATCCAAATTCAACTTAGTACCTGAAAAACAAATACTTTCAATCTCAGTGATAAGCTCTTCACCGTTCATTTCTTTGGCTTCAGCTATTTCTTCCAAATCAATTTTGCGGTCTATTTGCTGAATGATAAAGATTTTGGTTTTTGACTTATTGACCGTAGTTTTCACCATTAAATCTGAAGAAGTCTCGATCTCGTTGTCGTCAACATACTTGTTGATCAAATCCAGAAAAGGTTTACCGAATTTCTGAACTTTTCCCATCCCTACCCCATTGACCTGAGCAAGTTCCTGCACATTGGAGGGATAAGTTGTGGCCATTTCTTCTAAAGATGGATCCTGAAAAACAACGTATGGAGGTACGTTTTTCTCCTTGGCCATTTTTTTACGAAGAGCTTTCAATAGCTCAAGTAATGCCTGATCAGCTGCACCACTACCTCCTGAAGGACCAGCAGTTTGTACCAATTCGTCTTCACCGCTACCTTCGGTTTCGTTCAGGTCGTGATCTTCATGGAAAGTTATTGAGTAAGGATCACTAAGATAACTATGACCTTTTTCTGATACTCTTACTACGCCATAATTTTCAATATCTTTTTCAAGATACCCAAAAACCATAAGTTGTCTGATAATAGAAACCCATTTGTCAGAGGCAGAAATTTTGCCATCGGCATTGATATCGGCTTTTGGTTTACGGTTTACTACAATCTCGTCTTCATCTTCCTCCTCTTCCTCTTCAAACTTATCCAACAAGTTGAAATATTTCAATCCCGTTCCAAATTCCGGCAACTTATCATGCCCATAGCTGGCTATGGCAGGATTGTCTTTGGTGTTGCCTGTAAGTACGTCAGCAATATGATTTGCTGAGAATCTTTGTTCAGTTTTTAAGATTGTCTTTATTACAAGTTTAACCTCTTCTTCGCCTTTGAAAGTCTTGGTTGGCTTATTACAGTTGTCACAAAATCCACAATCTTTCTCAGTTTGTTCTCCAAAATAACTAAGCAATTGCCTTCTTCTACACACGCCCAGTGAAGAATACGCCACCATTTCCATCAAAAGAGCTTTGGCGTTATCGCGTTCGGTTACGTTTTTGTCTTTGTTAAATTTCTCAAGCTTAGTGATGTCATCAAGTGCATAAAACATCAGACAAGTGCCATCAAGACCGTCTCTGCCTCCTCGCCCGGTTTCCTGATAATATCCTTCCAGCGACTTCGGAGCATCATAGTGAACTACAAACCTTACATCAGGTTTATCGATCCCCATTCCAAAAGCAATCGTAGCCACCACAATGTCACAGTCTTCATTCAGAAATGCATCCTGATTTCTCATTCTTACGTCAGAATCCAGGCCAGCATGATATGGTAAAGCTTTGTATCCGTTTACTACTAACAGTTCGGCAATTTCCTCCACCTTTTTGCGACTCAGACAGTAAACTATTCCTGATTTACCTTTATGTTGGTTCAAAAACTTAATTAACTGCTTTTTAGCATTTTGTTTTGGCCTTACTTCATAATAAAGATTGGCTCTGTTAAATGATGTCTTGAAAAGTTCCGAATTGTCCATGTCAAGACTTTTCATGATGTCAAGCTGCACTTTTGGTGTTGCAGTAGCCGTAAGAGCAATTATTGGCAAACTTTCATCAATATTCTCAATAATCTCTCTGATTTTCCGGTATTCAGGCCTGAAATCATGCCCCCATTCCGAAATACAGTGTGCCTCATCTACAGCCACAAAAGAAATCTTGGCTTTCTTAAGAAATGCCAGATTATCTTCTTTGTTAAGAGATTCCGGTGCAATGTACAGCAACTTACATACGCCATTGGTCACGTCGTTTTTTACACGGTTCATCTCAGATTTATTGAGAGTACTGTTCAAAAACTGGGCGTTGATACCGAATGCCATCAGCTGATCTACCTGATTTTTCATGAGGGCAATCAGAGGTGAGATTACGATAGCGGTTCCTTCCAAAACGGTGGCAGGCAACTGATAACAAAGTGATTTCCCTGCTCCGGTTGGCATTATTACAAATGTATTTTTCCCCGAAACAATACTGGTAATTATCTTTTCCTGTTCCCCTCTGAAATTATCAAATCCAAAAATTTCTTTCAGATTTTTTTTCAATTCTTTTTCAATTGATGCATTGATCATAGCTATTTCAAAAATTAGCTTAAAAATTTTAAAGCACGATTATTTTCGTGGTGATTTAAATTCTGTATGCTAATATACAAAAAATTTATTTGTGATTTTGTTTACTTTAAAAATGTTTCTCTAAAAAAATAAAATTGAAAGCTTAAATTTGCAGACAAAAATGCCTTTTTTAAAGTGGGGACGAAAATAGAAAAAAAAATAATTGAAATTGCCAAAAAAGTACTTTCAGATGAATCAGAGGCAATAAAATCTTTAATTAGTACAATTGGAACTGAATTCAACGCTGCAATTGATTCAATATTAGCTTCAAAAGGTAAAATTGTTTTGTCCGGAATAGGCAAAAGTGCCATTATCGCTCAAAAGATTTCTGCTACTTTTAATTCTACGGGTCAAAAAGCCGTATTCATGCATGCTACCGATGCCCTGCACGGTGATTTAGGAATAATTGATAGCGATGATATCATTATAATTCTTTCAAAATCAGGCAATACTCCGGAACTAAAAGTGCTTTTACCATTATTAAAGAGAATGGGCAATAAGGTCATTTCTTTAGTGTCAGATACTTCCTCATTTTTAGCCCAACAATCTGATTTCGTTATAAATGCACATGTAAAAACCGAAGCCTGTCCTTTAAATTTAGCTCCTACTACCTCTACAACGGTTGCACTTGCTTTGGGTGATGCAATGGCCGTTTGTCTTTTGGAAGCCCGCGAATTTTCGAAATCTGATTTTGCGGTTTTTCATCCCGGTGGTAGTTTAGGAAAAAGACTATACCTGAAAGTTTCTGATATTTATCCGCAAAATGCATTACCAATTGTAGCTAAAAATGCTGGTTTGAAAGAAGTTATCATAGAAATGTCATCAAAACGACTGGGTGCTACAGCAGTAATTGACGAAAATGGTCATTTGGAAGGTATTGTTACAGACGGTGATTTGAGAAGGATGCTTAACAAAACCCAGGATATCAATGCACTTATTGCAAGTCAAATCATGACACCTGATCCAAAAACTATTGAGAAAGATGAATATGCCACCTCGGCACTACAAATGATGCAGGAGCTAAATATTACACAATTGATTGTGGTTGAAGAAAAAAAACCGGTGGGTTTTGTACATTTGCATGATCTTTTAAAAGAAGGTTTAATTTGATGAAACAAGTAGATTTTTTAGTGATTGGATCCGGGATTGCCGGACTGAGTTTTGCTTTGAAAGCCTCAAAAAAAGGTAAAGTATTGATACTCACCAAGGTAAATGCCGACGAAACTAATACAAAATACGCTCAGGGTGGAATAGCAACCGTTTTCGACCCTGAAACCGACTCTTTTGAGAAACATATTAATGACACGCTGATTGCAGGTGATGGATTATGTGATAGAAAAATTGTTGAAATTGTAGTTACGGAAGGTCCCGATAGAATTAAAGAACTCATAGAATACGGTACCAATTTTGACAAAGAAGAAACCGGTGAGTATAACCTTACCCGTGAAGGTGGACATTCAGAAAAACGAATATTACACTATAAGGATATTACCGGCTGGGAAATTGAAAGAGCTCTGCTTGAACAGGTTGAAGCAAATCCAAATATTGAAATCCTGACTCATTATTATGCCATTGAGGTTATAACCAGGCATCATCTTGGTGAGCCAGTTACACGTTCATCAAAAGACATTGATTGCTGGGGTGTGTATGCTCTCAATGTAAATACAGGTGAAATCGAAACAATACTTTCCAAAATCACTGTAATGGCAACCGGTGGTGCAGGTCATATTTATGCAGCCACTACCAACCCTGTAATAGCAACCGGAGACGGAATTGCGATGGTTTACAGGGCGGGTGGAAAAGTGCGTGACATGGAAATGATGCAGTTTCACCCTACTTCTTTATATAATCCGGGTTCTTTCCCTAGTTTTTTAATCACTGAAGCCGTCCGTGGCGAAGGCGGTGTGCTTAAAAACAAGCACGGCAAGGAATTTATGTATGAGTACGATGAAAGAGGTTCATTGGCTCCAAGAGATATTGTAGCCCGCTCTATTGATGCTGAAATGAAGAAAACGGGTGAGGACTATGTATTTCTGGATATCAGTCATAAACCCAAAGAGCATATTCTCGAACATTTCCCTAATATTTATGAGAAATGCCTGAGTATTGGGCTTGATATTACAAAAAACCAAATTCCGGTTACTCCGGCAGCACATTATCTCTGTGGTGGAATTCTGGTTGACGAGTATGGTAAAACCACTATTGAAAATCTTTTTGCTTGTGGCGAATGCTCCTCAACAGGTCTGCATGGAGCCAATCGTCTGGCATCCAACTCTTTACTTGAAGCCGCGGTATTTGGTCATAGAATAGCAAAAGTGGCAATTGAAGAAGTGGACAGGATTGAATTTAACAATAAAGTACCGGACTGGAATTCCTTTGGAATGGTACAATCCAACGAAGAGGTATTAGTTACTCATAGCACACGCGAACTTCAAAAAATGATGTCAGATTATGTTGGAATTGTTAGATCAGATTTCAGGTTGGAAAGGGCACTTCGAAGAATTCATCTTTTGAAGGATGAAACTGAAGAATTTTATAGAAAAACCAATATTTCGGTAAAACTTTGTGAACTCCGTAATCTAATTCTTTGTGCAGAAATGGTTATAAAATCAGCTCAAAAAAGAAAAGAATCCAGAGGATTACATTATACTACTGATTTCCCTTATAAATTGGGAGGACCGGCCGAAAATACAATTATTTAAAAAAATCTAAATTTCTTTCCGCAAAATTTAAGATCGGGCGGAATAAATTAAAAAATTTCTGGTTTTTATATGTCAAAAATCATAATTAATGATTTTTGGAACTTTTTTTGATGATTATTGTTAAGTTTGTGGTGTGAAAGCAATATTTGATAGCCATATATTAAAAATATAACCATCAGGATTTATGAATAAGTTGAAATTTCTATTTGAAAGTAATCTTTTTGGTGTCTGCACCCGTATCGGGGAAAAATTAAATTTCTCTGTAGGTAGCATTCGCAGATATTTTATCTATGCCTCTTTCTTTACACTCGGCTCTCCTGTAGTCATTTATCTTTTTCTTGCCTTTTGGATGGAAATAAGAAAAAATATCAGAAGAGCTCAAAACCCTACCGTTTGGGAATTTTAATTTATTACATTTTTATATTTTGTAATAAGTTTTTTCAAATTTCAGCGATCCACTTCTCCCATTACCAGGTCAAGCGAACCAATTATTGTGACCAAATCGGCAACAAGCATTCCTTTTGCAAGTTCTGGCAATACCGACAAATTATGAAAAGAGCAGCTTCGGCACTTTAATCTGTCTGGCACATCAGTCTTTCCGTTTGTTCTGAAAAAGAAGCCTAATTCACCCTTGGGGTTTTCTGCTCTTGTATAAAAATCCATAGCTGCAGGCCTGATTTTTTTTGGAACTGCCGACTGAGGATTAAATTCTTTATTTCTGATATGTTTTTTGGTCAAAACTTCAATGCACTGGTCGATAATTTTGAGAGATTCCCAACATTCGAGTACTCTTACATAGTTTCGATCCCATGAATCACCCACTTTACCCATTTTTCCTTCACCAACAGGAATATCAAAATCAAGTTCGGGATAAACTGAATAGGCATCAATTCTTCGTAAATCATATTTAAGACCTGAACCCCGTAAAACCGGACCCGTACAACCATAATTTACTGCCAGGCCAATAGGTAAAACACCTACTCCCGCTGTTCTCTTTATAAAAATTTGATTCTCGATAATCAATTGTTGGAGCTCAACCAACTTTGGTCTTACATAATTAACAAACTCTGTACATTTTTCTTCAAAACCAACCGGAAGATCATAAAATAGCCCTCCTACCCAAATATAATTGTATAAAAGACGGGCACCTGAGACCCATTCGAGCATCCTTAAAATAGTTTCTCTGTCTCTGAATAGCCATAAAAAAGGTGTCGAAGCACCTAAATCTTGTGCATAAGTGCCAACAGCCAGAAAATGGGAAGCAATGCGGTTAAGTTCAGCTACCAATACCCTGATATATTCCACTCTTGGCGGAATTTCGGTTATGCCAAGCATTTTTTCAACCCCCATGGCATAAGCATGTTCAGAATTCAAGGCTGCCACATAATCGAGGCGATCAACATATGGAATGATTTGATTAAAAGGGAGATTTTCAGCATGTTTTTCAAAACATCGGTGCAAGTAACCCATATGTGGCACTACCTCCTTGATTAGCTCACCATCGGTTACCACCTCCAATCTTAACACACCATGAGTAGAAGGGTGCTGAGGTCCCAAATTGATCAGCATTTCCTGTTCCTCCAATATTTCAATACTAAATTTGGTTGGCTCTGAAATGCTTAAATTTTCGGGTCTATATTTGTATTGTATTTTTTGCATAATCCACCCAAAATTAAGATAAAATTTCAAATTTTTAAGCTCATATTCTCAAATGCACGATATCGAACCCTTTTATAATTGGCAACGATACTATTTACCTTACGAAGATCCCAAAAGTCCGTTTTTTCAAATTGAAGAAACGACCCAATATCACAATACAGTTTATGGGTACTATATTCATCCAGACTGGGACGAAATAGGTTCAGAAACACTTTATTGTAAGCTAATTATGGTTAATTATTTACAAAAATATGCTGTGATTGAATTGATTGGCGAATGGAATGACACTTTACACAATGATGTCATGTATTTTAAGCGTTTTTTGATAGATAAATTAATAAAAAATGGAATAAAATATTTTATTTTAATAGGCGACAATTTGCTTCAGTTTCATGGAGGAGAAGATGACTATTATGAAGAATGGTTTGAAGATGTGGAAGATGGTTGGATTGTTGCGTTAAACTTCAGGGAGTTTATTCTGGAAGAGTTCGGAAAATTCAGGCTCGATTATTATTTAAATTATGGTGGAACACTCCAAATCGAAAATTGGAGAACTTTAAAGCCTGACCAACTGTTTTCTTTGGTAAATTCACTTGTTGTCAGAAGGTTAACCTGAAGAAGTTTATACTCAAAATACATAAGAGTAACTAATTGAATATCATTTACTTATAAAAATATATATTTTCAGAAAAGATAAAAAATGAAAAGACTAGGGAAAGATTTTATAAAACATATTTTTGAGAAACACCAAAATACAGAAGCAGTGGCCTCAACGAATGAAATTGCTGAATGGGCCACAAAACTTATCCATTTACTCTTTCCGGAAAAAACCAAAGATTTTTTTCCAACCACTGATGAAATTGAAGGAGAATTCTGGAATCTGGGAAATGAACTTAAGCATATTTTGGAAACCACGGATCAATGCAAAAATTGTGAAACAGAAGAAAAAGTTATACAATTTAAAGATTCGATTGAAGACCTCTACAATATGCTAAATACAGATGTAGAAGCTATTTTAAATGGTGATCCAGCAGCTAAGAGTGAATTTGAGATTATCAGAGCATATCCCGGTTTTCAGGCTATTTCATTTTATAGAATCGCTCACCTTTTACACAAAATTGGTATTGTGCTTATTCCAAGAATTTTGACGGAATATGCTCATTCTCAAACCGGTATCGATATTCATCCGGCTGCCGAAATAGATAATTATTTCTTTATCGATCATGGCACAGGTGTGGTAATAGGTGAAACTACTCATATCGGAAAACATGTAAAAATATATCAGGGGGTCACATTGGGGGCTTTAAGCGTTGACAAATCATTGGCTAACACCAAAAGACATCCCACTGTTGCAGACAACGTAGTGATATATTCAGGTGCTACAATTTTAGGTGGCGAAACGGTTATAGGAAAAAACTCGGTAATTGGGGGTAACGTTTGGCTTACAAGAAGTGTCCCGGCCAATAGTACGGTTTATCATAAACCTGAAATCAAAGTGGTAGAAAACGAAATTGCTTCCTGATATGCTTATAAATCACACCGAGTATGAGGCCATGTATGATGTCGAAGAAAATATGTGGTGGTACAGAATACTGCATATAAAGACATTAGAGGCCATTTCAAAGCATTTTAAAGAAGATAAAAATATCAGAATCCTCGATGCAGGATGCGGCACAGGCGGTATGATGCAATTTCTAAAATCCAATGGTTACAACAACCTCGAAGGTTTTGATTTTAATGAAAGTGCCGTTGAATTTTCAAAAAACCGTAATCTGAACGTTAAAAAATCAGACATACTTAAAACCGAAGAGGCATTTTCCAAGGCAGAATATGACCTTATTATTTGCAACGATGTATTATATCAGTTTGATAATAAAGAAATTACAGACATCCTTTACCAATTTGAGAAAATATTAAAACCAACCGGAATATTAGTTACCAACAACAATTCTTTTAAGATTTTTAGCGGTACACATGACCTGGCAGTAGGTAGCAAAAACAGATTTGTTCTTTCAGATTTCGAAAAAATAATTTCTGAGATTTCAAATTTGAAAATAATAAAATATCATTATTGGAGTCTTTTTCTTTCACCGCTTATTTTAGTGATCAGAGTTTTTCAAAATCTAAAACTCAGGCTTGGAATGATAAATATTGAAAATATAAAATCAGATGTGAAAATGCCTTCTGATTTTGTAAATTCTATATTATTTAAAATTGTAAAATTTGAAAATACTATCCTTAATAATTCACCTTTTGGTAGCTCCCTGCATTTGGTCATCAAAAAACTCTGAATAGAAAAAGAAAAAAGAAAATATTAAAAATGGCCTGTTTTGAGTAATTTTGCAGGCCAAAAAATACATTTTAATGAGCGTAAGAGTAAGATTTGCCCCGAGTCCAACAGGGCCTTTACATATTGGTGGTCTCAGAACTGCCCTATACAACTATTTATTTGCAAAAAAGATGGGCGGACAGATGCTCCTCAGAATAGAAGATACTGACCAAACCCGATTTGTTCCCGGAGCAGAAGAATATATCACAGAGGCGTTGAGCTGGGCTGGAATAAAAATTGACGAAGGAGTAAAAGAAGGTGGCCCGATGGGACTATACAAACAATCAGAAAGAAAGGAAATCTATAAAGAATATACACAAGAACTCCTTGATAAAGGTCTCGCTTATTATGCATTTGACACTCCTGAAGAATTAGATGCACTCAGGAAGTCTCTTGAAGAAGCCAAAGTGGATAATATTTCATACAATGCTGTCACCAGAATGCAAATGAAAAACTCTTTGACACTAAGCAAAGAGGATTCTGAAGCTAAAATTGCGGCAGGTGAGCCATACGTAATCAGGCTAAAGGTTCCATTGAAGGAAGAAATCAGGTTTAAAGATATTGTGCGGGACTGGGTTGTGGTGCATTCATCAACTATAGATGATAAGGTGTTGATGAAATCAGATGGCATGCCCACTTATCATTTAGCCAACGTGGTTGACGATCACCTGATGCAAATTACACATGTGATTCGCGGTGAAGAATGGCTTCCATCGGCACCACTACATATTTTATTGTACAAATCTTTTGGTTGGGAAGCTCCGCAATTTGCCCACCTGCCCCTTTTATTGAAGCCGGAAGGAAATGGCAAATTGAGCAAAAGAGATGGCGTATTGGGTGATTTTCCTGTATTTCCACTTGAATGGAAAGACCCTGCAACAGGTGAAATCGCAAGAGGTTTCCGAGAAGATGGGTATTATCCCGATGCTGTTGTAAATTTCCTTGCCTTTTTGGGTTGGAATCCGGGAACAGATCAGGAAATAATGAGTCTGAACGAACTTATCGAAGCTTTTGATATCAACCATATTCATAAAGCCGGGGCTAGATTTGATGTAAATAAAGCTAAATGGTATAATCAACATTATCTTAGACAAAAACCAGATGAAGAACTTGCCAATGAATTGGGTTTAGATGACAAAAATCTGGCACTTTCTCTGGTAAAATTGATGAAAGAAAGAGTAACTTTTACAAAAGAGATAAGCTCAGAAGTACCTTATATTTTTAGTGAAGTGAGTACTTATGATCAGGAAATAGCCACTAAAAAATGGAATGATATGGCCAAAAATGCCATGCCTGAGATTGTAAATATTCTTGATAAAATCGAAACATTTGAATCTCAGAATATTCATGATGCATTGTTTGCCGGCTTGGAAGAGAAAGGAATTAAACCCGGAAAAGTAATGCAGGCTCTAAGGCTGGCAGTTACAGGTGAGGGAAAAGGTCCGGATTTGATGTTGACATTAGAGATTTTAGGTAAGCAAAAATCTATTATGAGAATAAATAAGGCTTTGGAAGTTTTATAAAAAATCTTTTCTTTATGAATAGAAACACGCTTCGAAAGGGGTGTGTTTTTTTTATCGGAAAATCCGAAAATACCTTTTGCAAAAAAGAAAATATCTAAATAGCCTAAAAAAGAAAAAACCTCCATAGAACAGAGGCCTTTCTCAACTTTATAGCCATGAAAACTAATTCAAATTTTAAGCAAATGCAAGTTTGAGCTCGTTGAGTTTTTTCTTAACCGAAGTATCGATTTGAGTATCGCCAACTTTCAACACAAATCCACCAATAAGGCTCTCATCAATTTTTTCTTCGAGTTCGATTTTCTTCTTGAGTTCATCTCCTACTACTTTTATCAGCTCTGATTTTTGAGAGGCTGATAGCTCAACAGCAGAAGAGACCTGCACTTTTTGAATTCCGTTTAAAATATTATATAATTTCTGGAATTCTTTCGCAATAGGATAAATAATCCTTTCGCGATTCTTTTTAGTTAAGACGGTCAAAATACTAAAAGTCACACTATGAACGCGATTTTCAAATATTTTTTTCAGAATTCCCAGTTTTTTTTCGTGCCTTACTATCGGGCTAGCCATAACGGCCCTAAACTCATCATTCTGGTTACATATGTCCTCAAAAAAGGCCATATCGGTATTAACTTCATTTACTACCCCTTGCTCTTTTGCTAGATCAATCAATGCTTTTGCATAACGATATGCAACGGTTGAATCTGACATATGAATTCTATTTTTTCCCAATTTTTTATTAATTCAATTTTACATCACCCAAAAGTTCGTCAACAAACGACTCTTGTTTTGATTTATCAGAAAGCTCTTTTCTCAATACTTTCTCAGCAATTTCAAGCGAAATAGTAGCTACATCTTTTCTGATTTGACTCATCATTTTGGCTTTTTCCTGCACCATAGTTTCACGGGTATCTGCCATGATTTTGTTACCCTGAATTACAGCATTTTCTTTTGCATCAGCGACCATTTTATCGGCAACTTCTTTTGCTTCTTTAATAATCTGATCTCTTTCTTTTCTGGCTTCTGCTATTAGTTTTTCGTTATCAGATTTCAGTTTGGCCATTTCGGCTCTGGTTTCTTCGGCCATTTTCAAGGCTGATTCAATTTCTCCTTCTCTTTCCTTTAGGGCAGCTATAATGCCACTCCAGGCAAATTTTTTCAAGAGAAACACCAATACCCCAAACACCACAACCATCCAAAACAATAAGCCAACTGCAGGTTTTAACAATTCCATTTTTATATTGATCTATTTAATTTATTTTATTTTTTCGAATTTAATTCTCCCGGATCTAACACCTAATGTGAATAAATCCGGGAGGAATCTGATTTCTATTACGGCTTAAGCCATATTGAATGAAATCAAAAGACAGATTACAGCTGCAAAAAGTGCAACGGCTTCGATCAAAGCCGCGATGATGATCATCATTGATTGGATTTTACCGGCTGCTTCTGGCTGACGTGCAACACCTTCCATTGCACTTCCACCAATTTTACCGATACCATAACCCGCACCAATTACTGCAAGACCAGCACCCAAACCGGCACCGATTGCGATAAGACCATTGCTGCTTGAAGCTGCCTGTAAAATAATGTTCAAAAGAGACATAATTTTATTTGTTTTTCTCTCCCCCTCAGAGAACGTGAAAATTAAATCGGCTTACCGCAGGGTCCGGTATCCGGAATATTTTTAATCAATGATGATCGTGATGCTCTTCGATCGCAGTTCCGATATACATTGAAGTTAAAAGCGTAAAAATAAGAGCTTGTAAAAATGCCACCAAAAGCTCGATTAGGTTCATAAACAAAGCGAAGCCGGCTACAATTGGGCTTACCGCCCAGTTTTGAAATATAAATATCAAACCAAACAAACTCAACATAATAATGTGACCGGCAGTAATGTTGGCAAACAAACGAATCATCAATGAAAGTGGCTTCATAAACACACCTATAATTTCTACCGGAATCAAAATAATCCACATGGCTTTGGGCACATCCGGCATAAATACGTGTTTCCAGTAATATTTATTACCATTGAGGTTTACAATGAAAAATGTAATAACTGCCATGGTCATTGTGATGGCGATATTACCGGTAAGGTTAGCTCCACCCGGAAATAAACCCAGCAGGTTGTTGATCAGTATAAAAAAGAACAAGGTCAGTAAATATGGAAAATACTTTTCGTAGTTTTTACCAATTGATGGCTTCACCACTTCATCTCTCATATATAAAATGACAGGCTCAAGTATTGACTGAATACCTTTAGGAGCTTTCCCCTGTTTTTTTCATAGCCTTTTCTTACTGCAGAAAAAATCAGGATTAATAATACTGCACTTAGGAACAGAGAAAATACATTTTTTGTAATAGAAAAATCCCAGGGGTGTACCGACTCATTTACAGTGCCATCGGCATTTACTTTTACAATATGCTCATGCTCATTTTTCCATCCGTTATAAACCTGGCCATGCTCAAGTTTATTAGAAGAAAATATTTCCAGACCCGACTCCTTGGTGTAAAGAATAACCGGAAGTGGCAGTTTTAAACCATGGGCAAATTCCCAGCCATGCTCATCAGAAATATGATGAATTATCATTTTCGAAATGTCAAATTTCTCTTCAGTTTCATGGCCTTCATGACTTGTAGCAGGTGCTGCGGCGGCGTGATCCTGATGCTGAGAATAGGCAAAAAATGTAGTAAGAATTGCTGTAAGAACCGATAAAAGAATCCTCTTAGACATGTTGTATTATTTGTTAATAAAAGCAATATTTTGAGGCTTACTCAAAAACGTCGCAATTTACGAAGTAAAGTCGATATTTCAAATATTGTGAAAAATAAATAAAATACAAATACATTCACCGCCAAAACAAATTTATTTTCCTTATCGAGATACATAACGATACCTGTAAATGCCATTATTAAAATAAATTTCAAAACCACAGTTGTGAGAAAAAATTGAATGAATTTCTCACGGTTATTGCCCAATCCCAAATTAGATATCGTTATCACCAAAAAGTCCAGACTAGCAAAAAAAGCAAAAATCAACCAGATTTTTGGATGTAAAAAATTATTTAACGGACTGATGCTAACTAGAAATAATACAATTAGTCCGGCTATAATAGAGATATATTTTTTCAAGAATAAATTAAGATTATTTTCAATACAAAAATATAACTTATTTTAGTACTATTTTGAGATTTACATCACATTTAATTCCAAATAAATAAAGAAGATAAGTAAGGTACAGATTGTAAATTTTAATTTTTTAAAGAATTTTTTTTGATTTCCTGACCAAAATAAACTGTTAGATTGCATTATATCAAGAGATTTGATTTTCATGACAAGCATTCATATTTTGGATAAATTTTTTTTCATAGTTTTGTGACCCAATTTTTTTTGGAGAGTCAGAATCAAATTAATAATTTATAGAACCAGTGGTAAAAAATGATGTAAGACAAGTATGGGACGATTGCCTGAGGGTGATTCGTAAAAACGTGTCAGAGCAGAGTTTTAAGACCTGGTTTGAGCCCATTATTCCATTCAAATTAATCAATAAGCGTCTTATTATTCAGGTGCCTAGTCAATTTTTTTATGAATGGCTCGAAGATCATTATGTTAAAATTCTGAGAATGGCACTGGACCATGCAATTGGGAAAGATGGGCAGCTAGAGTACACTATTATTATTGACAGAGGACCTACGCCTAAACCCCAATCTGCTCCAGCTAATACTCAAGTTAACGAAAAAAAAACTACAGATTTCAAACCTATTATCAGCCCTTTTGAAATAAAAAAGGTTAGCGAACAGGTATTTGAAACCTATCTTAATAAGTCATATACTTTTGAAAACTACGTCGAAGGAGATTGTAACCGACTGGCAAGGGCTGCTAGTTATGCTGTAGCACAAAAACCCAGCACCACTTCTTTTAACCCTTTAATGATTTATGGGGGAGTAGGATTGGGAAAAACCCATTTGGTACAAGCAATCGGAAATTTTATCGTGTCCAATTCTGATAATTTCAGAAATGTATTATATGTGTCTTCCGAAAAATTTACAAGCCAGTTTATTAATGCCATTAGAGAAAACAGTCTGCAAAATTTCATGGCTTTTTATATGCAGGTGGATGTTTTGATTCTTGACGACGTACAGTTTCTATCGGGAAAAGAAAAAACTCAGGAGACTTTCTTCCATATTTTTAATCACTTGCACCAAAGTGGCAAACAGATAGTGATGACTTCTGACAGACCTCCAAGGGAACTATCAGGCATGGAGGACCGACTATTGTCACGTTTTAAATGGGGATTAACGGCTGACATTCAGGCACCTGACCTCGAAACACGTATTGCAATTATTCATAATAAGGTAGAAGAAGAGCAGGCAACCATGGAATCGGAGGTAGTAGAATATCTGGCTCACTGTGTAGATTCCAATATAAGAGAGCTGGAAGGGGTTGTAATTTCTTTGTTGGCAGATGCTTCACTCACCAAAAGAGTAATTGATCTGGATATGGCCAAACACCGAATCAAGAGCCTGGTAGAAGAAAATCAGAAAGTAATTTCAATTGACAATATCATAGAAACCGTAACTGATTATTTCAAAGTTAAAATTACAGAAATAAAAGGTAAAACGAGGTTAAGAGAAGTGGTGGTGCCTCGGCAAATTGCAATGTTTTTAGCTAAAGAATATACTTCATTATCACTTAAAGCCATAGGATATCATTTTGGGGGTCGAGACCACAGTACTGTAATCCATGCAATACAGACTATTAATGATCTTATGGATACCGATAGAGAATTGAAACCTCAGATCGAAGAATTGAGAGAAAAATTTAAGAAAAAGTAAGAATTTTCTTATGAATAGCCAAAATCTGTGGCAATAGCATTTCCGAATCATTATTTTTTATTTCAAAATCAGCCATAGCCAAAAACTCCTCTTGTGATTTCTGATTTTTAATTATTTCAGCTATTTGTTGTTCCGTTCGGTGTAAATCTCTGGCTTTAATGCGTTTTATTCGTAATTCTAGTGGAGAGGTGACAACAATAATCTTATCTAATCCCTGATTCTTTGACATTATTGCAGCCTCTTTGATAATATATGTACTGGAGGAGTAATTATTGCAAAAATTTTCAAAGTCGATACCAACTGCCGGATGCACAATTTCATTAAGTTGATCGAGCATTTTTTTATTTTCAAATACTTTTTCAGCTACCAGTTTTCTGTTATAAGTGCCATCAGCCATGTAAACCTTTTCACCAAAAAGCTCAATTAAACTCCTTTTAACTTCCTGATTATTTTCAATCAATAATTTTGCCTGATAATCAGCCTCATAGATAGGAATTTCTAAAAGTGCAAATACTTTTGAAACTGTACTTTTCCCAACTCCAATTCCACCGGTGAGGCCTACTTTCAGCATATTTCTTTGCAGGTTTTTTTAGATTTGGCAAAGTATTCAAAAACAACTGACTTTTTAAGCAATGATGGGTAGGCAAAAAAAGTTTTACTACGATTTTTCAGTAAATATGGAATCCAGGAATAAAAAGCAAAATGAGCCCTGATGATAGCCCAAATATCTTTAAATGAGCCTTCTTTCAAAAATTTCAAAGCTGAAATCCCATCCAGAATCATTCTGAAAATAATAATTGGAAAAAGATATTTACCCGGCAGATTTTTAAACATCATTGCCAGATTATTTCGGTAATTTAGAAAGGTCTTGAATGGATTTGATTTATGCAAAGTACCTCCACCCACATGAAAAACAGCGGATTTTGGTTCATAAAATATTTTCAAACCAGCATTATTGATACGCCAGCAAAGATCGATTTCTTCCATGTGGGCAAAAAAACGTCCATCAAAACCTCCAAAAGACATAAAGACATCGGATTTTACGAGGAAACATGCCCCCGTGGCCCAAAAAATCTCAGTGGCATCCTCATATTGCCCTAAATCTTTTTCCAAAGTTTCGAAAACTCTGCCCCGACAGAATGCATATCCGAAAATATCAAGAAATCCACCGGCGGCACCGGCATATTCAAAAGTGTCTTTTTTGTAATAATCAAGAATTTTGGGCTGAACTGCCGCAACATTCTCTTCAGATTTTATTCTGGAAATCAAAGGAACCAACCATCCCGGAGTTACCTCAACATCGGAGTTGAGCAAAAGGAAATAAGGATTGGGAACATCTTTTAGGCCTTGATTATAACCTCCCGCAAAGCCCAGATTTTCTTTTAACCGGATGATTTTTACATCACTAAAATTATCAGAAACAAAGGTAAGAGAACCATCAACTGAAGCATTGTCAATAATATAAATATCGGCTTCCGGGCTATTCTGCACCACATTTCCCAAAAAATCTCTTAGAAATTTTTCTCCGTTATAATTTAAAATAACTACCGCAACTTCTTTCAACCCTGTTTATTTTTTAAATAAATCTCCTAAATCCAAACCCGGAATTTTAGGCAAAACACCTTCGGTGATTTTTGACATTTCCTGTTTTGCAAGTACCTCAGCTTTTTCCATTGCAATATTTGAGGCGGCAACTATTAAATCCTGGACAATTTTGACATCTTCGGGCTTCATCAAAATCGGTTCTATTTCAACTGCAACCAATTCCTTTTTGCCATTGACAATAACCTTAACCATACCCCCGCCTGACTCGCCTTCTGCCGTAATATCGGCAAGTTTTTCCTGGGCTTCCTGCATTTTTGATTGCATTTCTTTGACTTTGCCCATCATGCCCATCATATCAAACATCGACATATTTTCATTATTTTTCTACAAAAATAAAACATTTGATACCCCTTTACATATTTTTTACTTTTTTTGTATTAAATCATCAAAACCAAATTTATCCTATAGATCTTTTAAACAAAAAATATGAAATATTTAATAGTATTATTCTTCATCAGCATTGGGCTATCGGCTCAGGAAATAAAAACCAAAAACCTCAAAAAGCACGTTGAATATCTTTCATCTGACAAACTTCAGGGCCGAGGTACGGGTACTGCAGGCGAAAAAATGGCCTCGGATTATATCATTAAGCAATTTAAAAAGGCCGGATTGAGTCCAATGGGTGAAAACGGCGGCTTTTTGCAACATTTTCCGGCAAAAAAAGGAAAACCCGGTCAGATGGTATCTGTTGATGCCAACAATGTGGTGGGATTTGTAGATAACAAAAAACCTTACAGCATTGTGATTGGTGCACATTATGACCATTTGGGAATGGGTGACCAGGGGAGCTCACTGCAAGCCAACTCAGAAGGCCAGGTTCACAATGGTGCAGATGATAATGCATCAGGGGTTGCAGGGGTTTTGGAATTGGCAAGATATTTTTCGAAAAATAAAATAACAGAAAACTACAACCTGATTTTTATTGCATTTTCGGGTGAAGAATTGGGGTTGGTGGGTTCAAAATTCATCGCAGATAATCCTACTTTTGATTTAAAAAACATCAATTGCATGTTTAACCTGGATATGATTGGCAGATACCGTACCGACAAAGGGGTAAATATTGGCGGAGTAGGCTCAAGTAAGTTTTGGGAAGAAAACGCCACTAAACTCGCTGATAATATGTCAATTAAATACACTGTGGATTCATCGGGAATCGGACCTTCGGACCATACATCATTTTATTTGAAAGACATTCCGGTATTATTTCTTTTTACAGGTGCACATCAGGAATATCATAAGCCATCAGACGACGCCAATCTGATAAATTATGAGGGACAAAAACTTATGACGGAATATATAGCTAAAATGGTGGACCTGTTGGGTGCTACAGACAAGATTACATTTAAAAAAACCTCTAATCCACATTCTAAAGCGGCCAAAAGTACTTTTAAGGTGACAATGGGGGTTATTCCGGATTATTCTTTTGATGGAAAAGGGATGAAAATAGACGGTACAACCGATGGAAAACCGGCAGAAAAAGCCGGTATGAAAGCTGGAGATATAGTTCAGAAAATCGGTGATATTGAAATTAAAGATGTTTATAGCTACATGGAGGCTCTTGGGAAACATGAAAAAGGTCAGACAGTCACCATCAAAATCCTGAGAAAGGGAGAAATTCTTGAATTGCCTTTGACTTTTTAATTATAATGGGTAAAAAGAAAACTTTAATAATGGGAGCAAGCACCAAACCTGGTCGCTATGCTCTCATTGCCACTGAAATGCTCGATGATTATGGTCATCCGGTGGTTTTGTTTGGAAAAAAGGAAGGTAAAGTAAGAGGTATTGAAATCCTTACACAACTGGAAGATATTCCTGCTGATATTGATACCGTGACTATGTATCTTGGAGAGGACAATCAGGTTGATTACGAAGATTTTATCGTAAAACTTAAACCCAAAAGAGTGATTTTCAATCCGGGTGCTGAAAATTTTGATTTTGAAAACAGACTTGAATCAGAAGGCATAGAGCCCATTGAAGCCTGTACGCTGGTATTGCTGAGTACAGGTCAGTATTGATTATTTGATTTTCACATCTCCAAAGTTGGAAATCACAGTAATTTTGGCATTAGGATTATTCGACTTACCGATTTGCCCCTGATAGGAATTAGAAATTTTCGACCTGTTCTTGCTTTGAGTTTCGGTGTTTTTGATAAACCGTACCAGGAGTGCCGGGTCAACCAGAAAGCTTCCATGATTGGTTTTGATGTTAAACTCGACATTGGTTTTTAAACTAATGGGCAGGTCCACATCGGAATAATTGGATAAGATTTCTAATGATTTTAGATTTTCATCAATTTTTTCGATAACCAGATCATTGGTATAATTGAGCTTAAGTTTAACAGCATCTTTTATGGTACCTAAAACTCCTTGAGAATAATTCAGAATACCTTCAATGTCTTCGAGGTTACGGGCTTTAAACCTGCCATTATTATTTTTTAAGTTTACATTTTTCAGGTTCCCTAAATTCAGATTGGTGAAATTGGAATTTAAGTTACCACCGTTCATAGAATTGATATTAGCAGTTCCGTAATTTAAATTGATGCTATTTTCCAGATTTCTGATATTCGGAGCTGTAAGCGTACAATAATTAAGATTTAAATGAAGTGGTGAAGAAAATTCGGGTAGAATCACACTTCCAAAACTATTGTTGAGTTTCAGTTCCATATTTTCGGGCATAAAAACAGTATAATCAATTCTGAGATTGGTATTTTTGTCTTTATGGACAGTTTTAAAACTAAGTGATTCTTTACTGATGATGGTCGAAATCCGAATCACATCTCCTGATTTTGTGCCTGAAACATCAACCGTTTCAAGGAATGCATCCAAGGAAGAATTGGAAGGTGCATTGGCCATAACCTGAACAGTGGCTTTGACCTGATTATTTTTCCAGTGAATTATCTTAATGTCGCCAAATTGATTGCTTAGTTCGAGTTTATCATCAGACTCTGTATTAAAATTAAAATTGAAAGTTTTCTTTTTTTCAATAAGGTTAACTTCGGGATCATGTGCCAGGGCATCGGACATCAATAATAATATCCCAAAAAACACTAAATACCTTTTCAAGCTCTCCAGACTTATCATTACATTATTGATTTATTTTCAAATTTCTTAGCGATAGTGGTTTGTTTTTCAAGCAATTCCAGTTGCCATTTCAGGTTCTGAATCATAGCTTCAATGATTTGATCATGATTGGGGTTAGTTTTCAATTGTTCTTCAAGAAATTCAAAATTGGTCTGTAACTCCCCTATTTCTGATACAAAAGCTTTTCCCAATTCCGGGTTTTCCTGAGTCAATTCCTGTAATGATTCCTGTTTTTCTTTGATTTGATGTGTAAAAACCATCATTGATTTATTTTCAGAAACATACTCTGAAAACTGACTTTCATTACTTTTTCCGGATTTTCCAAACCAATAACCTATTCCCACACATATCACAATTCCGGCAGCAATTCTCAGAATTTTGTTATTAAAACTTATGTTAAATCTTTTTTGTTCCGACAATTTGGCATCAATTTTTTCCCAAAGACCCAATGGCAGGTCTTCTTCAAATGCTGATTTATTGTCGTTTATAAACTCTTTTAATTTCATAAATTCCTAATTTTTCAATAACTCCAACAATCTGGCTTTTCCCCTGATATATTGACTTCTTGGCGTAATTTCACTTATTCCCAAAATACTCCCAATTTCCTGATGATCATAACCATCAAATAAATAAAGACTTAAAACCAACCTAAAACCGGCCGGAAGTTGATTAAGCGTTCTTTTTATCTTCTCAACCATTTCAATTTTTCCATCAAAATCTTCGTCTGAGACTTCTTCTTTCAAATCGACCGTATGATTCTCAATATCTTCAAAAATCGCTTTTCTTGACCTTAATTTAGCAATCGCCTTATTGACTACTATCGTTTTTAACCATGCCCCCAGTGTTGACTCACCTCTGAAAGAGTTAATTTTCAAAAAACAATCTAAAAATGCCTCCTGAAGCACATCCTCGGCTTCTTCCCGTACACTTACAATCCTTAATGCCGTATTAAACATGGCCTTGGCATACAATGAATATACCTCTTGCTGGGCCTTTCGGTTGCCCTGCTTACATAGCTCTACGAGCTGCCATGTTTTGTCATTGTTATTAAATACGGTCAAACCAGGATTGATTTCGAATTAAAGACAAACGAAATTAGAAAATGTTGCAGGTAGGAGCAAAAAAAATCCCGGGAGAAAAACCCGGGACCTGATAATTTTAATTTTTTCCGCTACTTCCAACTCCTGCGTTTTTTTCCTGACGGGCCTCTTGCATCGGGTTAGATCCTTGCTGGAAGCTCCTTTGCTTAAACAACTGGAACTTGGTAGGTGCTTCGGGCTCTTTTGGATAAACATTATCAGAAGTATCGATGTCGGGAATCTCCTGATATGGATCCAATTTAAATTTCTTAACTTTTTTGGTAGTTGGAATAGTTTTAGAAATTTCTACATCATTTAATCTCCATATTTCGGCTGGGAAACGAAAATCCTGAGTGGTACCATCTTCAAATTCGGCCTGAACTATAACTGGCATTACTAAACCACCTTTATTTTTGATTTTCAAAACATAATAATTCATTCCTGATTCCAGTAATTTCTGGTCATCGGCTGACAATGAAGATTTATAGGCATCAAATTTCTTTTTATCAGACTCCGTCACAGCATATTTATCATAATTATTATAAAAGTCTTTCATGCTGCTATCGGCTTCCACTACCGATTGTTTTATGTCGGTTCTGTCGCGTTTACGGCTCATGGTTTCAGCACTTTGCTGAGCCATTTTTTTCGCTTCTGTCTTATTAATTTCAGGATTCTGGGTATCTAAAGCATACCATTGAACCTCTGCAATTGCCTGATCGGCAGCTTCAACCGTATAAAACCAACCTTTCCAAAACCAATCCAAATCAACGCTTGAGGCATCTTCTAGGGTACGGAAAAAGTCAGCCGGCATCGGACTTTTAAACGCCCATCTGCGGGCATATTCTTTAAATGCCATGTCAAACAACTCACGACCCATCACAGTTTCTCTCAAAATATTCAAACCTGTAGCAGGTTTTGCGTAAGCATTGGGACCGAAAGCCATGATATTGTCAGAGGAAGTCATGATAGGCACCTGCTGAGTTTTGTCGGTTTTCATATAACCCACTATGTCTCTGGCCTCTCCCCTTCCTGTTGGATAATCTTTATCCCATTCTTTTTGTGCCAAATACTGACAGAAAGTATTCAAACCTTCGTCCATCCAGGTCCATTGACGCTCATCGGTATTTACAATCATCGGGAAAAAGTTATGCCCAACTTCGTGAATAATAACACCAATCATACCATATTTTGTGCCTTCAGAATAAGTACCATCGGCTTCAGGACGTCCCCCATTAAATGAAATCATCGGATATTCCATACCTCCTCTTGGAGTAGAGTGACATGAAATGGCAACAGGGTACGGATATTCAATGGTACGATTTCCATAAGATCTCAGGGTGTGCTCCACCACACGGGTTGAATATTTTTCCCATAGAGGATTTCCTTCTTTGGGATAGAAAGACATACTCCAGATTTTGCGGCCATTGCCATATACATCAGTCTGCATAGCATCCCAAATAAACCTTCTGGAAGAAGCGAAAGCAAAATCTCTTACGTTTTTAGCAGTATAAACCCAGGTTTGAGATTTATCACTTTTAGATTTCATCCGCTCGTCAGCTTCGGCTTGGCTTGCGATGATTACCGGGGTTTTAGAATTCGCTGCCTGCTTCATTCTTTCCTGTTGGGTTTTTGTCAACACTTTGGTATAATTCTGACATTCACCTGTAGCTCCAACAATATGATCGGTAGGCACAGTAATTTCCACTTTATAATCACCAAAAGGCAAAGTAAACTCTCCCTGGCCCAAAAACTGTTTGTTTTGCCAACCATTTACATCATCATAGACGCACATACGTGGAAACCAGTGTGCGATGAAATAATTATAATTTCCGTCTTTTTCAAAAAACTCATACCCTGAGCGGCCATAATAAGCCGTGATATTATATTCCCAATCAATTTTTATAGCAACAGAGGTGTTGGGTTTCAAATTTACCGGCAAATCCACACGCATCATGGTACCGTTTATTGTATAAGGTAAAGCATTGCCTTTCAGGTCTTTAACAAATTTTATTTTATATCCAAATTCCTTCTTTTCAGAAATAGTGGTATTCACTGAGCTTGGAGAATTCATGCCATTGAGTTGTCCTGAAGTCATTTGAGGGTTAACTCCCCCAGTTTTGGCAAGGGCATTTATTGAGTTGGCCTCGAAAAGGTTTTGGTCCAGCTGTAACCATAGGTATTTTAATTCATCGGGTGAATAATTAAAATAAGTTACTGTTTCAGAACCAATTATCCGCTGATTATTATCGTCTAATTCAGCTTTGATATCGTAATTGGCTTTGTTTTGGAAATAATCTTTGCCGGGTGCTCCCGAAGCAGTCCTGAAAGTATTAGGTGTAGGCAGGTTGGCTCCCAATTGTTCAAATCGGGTATTGGCATTGTAAGTGCTGGTTTCTGGTCTTTGGGCGTGTGATTGAGAAAAAATCATCATCAACCCAAAAATCCCAAATAATAGTCTTTTCATAAATAGTTTATTGATTATATTTTATAAAACGCTAATATAGTTTTTTACGAAATATTTATTTGAAATAATAGACCAAAAATGTAAAAAGAAATGCAAAAGCTAAAAATTGGGAAATATTATCTTGTATAAATTATTAAAATATTTTTAGAAGTATTGAATTTTTGAAAAGTCTATTGGGTTAGTAGAAATATGGAAATGTATTTTTGCAAATCCTTTAGATAATTATCAATTAAAATATATGGCTACTATTCTTGATTTGATTGGAAACACACCGCTGGCAGAATTAAAACATCTGAATCCTAACCCAAATGTGAGAATATTTGCAAAACTGGAAGGAAACAATCCCGGTGGCAGTGTGAAAGACCGCCCGGCTTACAATATGGTTAAAAGTGCAGTTGAAAATGGTAAACTGAAGCATGGCATGAAGCTGATTGAAGCCACAAGCGGAAATACCGGAATTGCATTGGCGATGATTGCCTCATTATTTGGCTTTGAAATAGAGCTAATTATGCCCTCCAATTCAACGAAAGAACGAGTACTTACCATGGAAGCTTATGGTGCCAGGGTGATTTTGCTCGAAACCATTGAAGCTTGTCGTGATTATGCTGACGAAAAAGGTAAAACCGAAGAATATTATCAGTTGGACCAGTTTGGTAACCCGGACAACTACCTGGCACACTATAAAACCACCGGTCCTGAAATTTGGAGGGATACTGAGCAAAAAATTACCCATTTTGTGGCATCAATGGGTACCACCGGTACAATAATGGGTACTTCGATGTATTTGAAAGAACAAAATCCTGAGATTCAAATCATTGGTTGTCAACCTACTGAAGGTGCTTCTATCCCGGGCATAAGACGTTGGCCAAAAGAATATTTACCTGCCATTTTTGATCCAAGTCGGGTAGATAGAATCTTTGATATTTCACAGGAAGAATCAAAAGAAATGGCTCGTGAACTAGCCAGAAAAGAGGGTATTTTTGCCGGAATGAGCTCTGGAGGACAGGCAGCTGCAGCTATAAAACTTGCCAAAGAATTAAAAGAAGGAATTATTGTATTTATTGCCTGCGATCGTGGCGACAGATACCTAAGCAGTGATTTATTTGGATGATTTTTTTGAGTCTTCCATTACTTAAAGGTGTGCAATTTATTATTAATTTTCATTTTTTTTAAGTCAAAAAAGCAGAATTTCTATTAAATTTGAGGAATAAAACACAATAAAAATGTTAAAAAAACTCCTCTTTATCGCCACTTTAATTTCTTTTTTTTCCTGTTCCAAAAAATCAGATGAAATTTCGCCCGTAAATCTAAAAGGCAAATGGTATTTAAGCTACATTTTTACTTATCGACAGGAAGAAGGCAAATCCCCTCTTCAAGCAACTATGAATGGTTGGCCGGAAGATAATATTATTGTTTTCAATGAAGATGGCACCTGCAAATTTCAAAAATTATATATTGATACATACGGTTTTAATATATTTGGAAACGAGAATTATTCAGGAACATACCAGTTATCAGGTAATAATGTAACCTTGCAGCTCACCGAGAATGGGGAAAAAATATTTCTGGATTTAACTTATAACAAAGTTTCAGCAACAGAAATGGAGCTTAATCAGGAAAAAGCACAGATTTTGTCAGGTCTGGAAAAAAGTAAGACTGCTATTGGCCAGGAAACCTTTAATGATGCCCAGGCATTTGCCAATCAATATAAAACCTATAAAATCAGCAATACATTTATTAAAATGGAATGATTGATTTTGAAAAAAATGCGATTTCTTACCACCTGGCAGGATTTCTACGCCATTTTTTCAGGGATTCAAGGTCGTTTGGTTTAATATATTCCTGCTTTAGTGCTTCGTCGATAAGGTAATTGTAATTGCTTAAAGTCACCAGTTTCAGGTTTTTTTCAGCAAAATTCTGGTCTGCAATTTTAAAACCATAAGTAAAAATTGCAATCATACCTACTACCTCTATACCTTGCTCTATGAGGGCTTCGGCAGCTTTGATTGAACTACCTCCGGTTGAGATCAAATCTTCCAGTACGACTACTTTCTGACCTTTTTCAATTTTACCCTCGATCTGATTACCCATGCCATGTTCCTTAGGTTTAGGGCGTACATAGGCAAATGGCATATTAAGATAGTCGGCCACCAGTGCACCCTGGGCAATTCCCGCAGTGGCCACACCGGCAATAAGAGTTGCATCAGGAAATTGTTTTTTAATGGCCTTGGCAAGCGATTTTTTGATAAAAGTGCGGGCTTCAACATCTGAAAGCGTGATGCGGTTGTCGCAATATATGGGTGAATTCCAGCCTGAGCTCCATTTAAATGGTTTTTCAGGACTAAGTTTTACAGCTTTAGTTTTAAGCAAAAAGGATGCGATTTTCCGGGCAGTATTCATTTCAGTCTTCTTCCTCGTCTTGATTTTTCTTGGTTACCAACATTTTATCGATACGGTTTTTATCCATATCTATAATTTCAAATTCAAATTCTTCCCATTCAAATTTATCTCCCGTATCAGGAATTTCTTTTAAAATATGAAGGGCAAAACCACCCATGGTATCAAACCCGGTGTATTCTTTCCTGTTGGGAAGTTCAATCTCAAATTCATGTAAGAAATCATCAAAAGGAAGTGACGCATCAATCAAAAAGCTACCATCTTCTCTTTTAAAGATTTCATATTCAAACTCATTGGTTTCAGAAATATCACCCACCAGTGCATCCAGAATATCGTTCATGGTCACTATTCCTACCACATTACCATACTCATCCACGATTACACCAAAGTGAATTTTTTCTTCCTGAAATTTCTCTAAAACCTGATAGGCATGGTTGTTTTCCGGAATATAAAGAGGTGTTCTAAGATTTTTTTCCAAAACTTTCAACTCTTTATCCATAGATTTACCGAGTAAATCTTTGATATAAAGCAGGCCTTTCATATCATTGATGCCGTCTTTACAAACAGGATACACTGAATGCTTTTTCTCAATAATTTTCTCTTTATTGATAGTAAAATCGTCGTCCAGGTCAAGAAATGTCACGTCGTTGATATTGGTCATCAAAGAGGTAATTTTACGGTCACCCAAATGAAAAACATTCTGAACAATCTCATGTTCAATCTCTTCGATTGTACCTCCGCTGGCTCCTTCCTGCATGAGAGTTCTGATTTCTTCCTCTGTAACTGACTGATCATTTTCTTTTAAACCTATCAATTTAAAAATCAGGTCGCTGGTTTTGCTTAAAAGCCAAATAAATGGAGAAGTGAGCTTAGAAACCCATTCCATGGGCTTAACCACTCCCATGGCAATATCCTCGGCTTTGGCCATTCCTACTCTTTTAGGTACTAATTCGCCAAAAATCAAAGTAAAAAAAGTAAGCACAACGGTAATCAGAATTACCGCAAGTGTCTCAGCATAAGGTGCCAGCGATTCGAAATTTTGAAAAAGAGGGATTAGATAACCCTTAAAAGTATCGCCGGAATAAATACCGGTCAAAATACTGATTAATGTAATTCCAATCTGTACAGTAGAGAGAAATCTACCGGGAGAATTGGCCAAAAGAAGAGCCGAAGTTGCACGTTTGTCTCCGTTTTTGGCTGCTATTTCTAATTTTGTTTTTTTAGATGAAACCAAGGCTATTTCAGCCATTGAAAACAAACCATTAAGTAAAATCAGAAAAATAATAATAAATATTTCCATCAAGATTTTGATAACCGAGCTGATTATCACTGGTGATTTTGATGCAAAGTAACGAATTTTTTAAAAAACTTTAATGGCACACTATCAAAAATTAATATTGGAGTGCATTTAAAGTGGCATTTGCCTTACCTTTGTGTTTTTTTAAACCAATTCAATGATCATTTTTGTCAATAACAGGCCTTTTTGCATTTCAGAAAACCCAAAAATTGCTGACTCTTATACTCAGATTTTTGACGTAAAAAAAAACAAAGCTGAAAAACTGGTTTTTGTAGGTAACATATTGATAAAAAATGCTAATGCCGGATTTATTTTTGAAGTTATTTCCAAATCACAGGTAAAAGATTTGGGAAAATTGGCCAAAGTTACTTTTTGGGTTGAGAATAAAGAAAAAATAAAAAAGTCGGTAAAATCCAAGATTCCATTGATTAAAGCTGCCGGTGGTGTGGTTGAAAATCATAAAAATGAAATTTTGATGATGAAAAGACTTGGGCATTGGGATTTACCCAAAGGAAAAGCCGACCCGGGCGAAAACTCTGCCACCACCGCCCAACGCGAAGTTGAAGAAGAATGTAATGTGCAGGTATTTGTAAAAGAGAAAGTTTGTACTACCTGGCATACTTACTTTTTAAAAGAAAAACTTGTTTTGAAACGCACCAAATGGTATCGGATGGTGCTCATTACCGACAAAAAAATGAAACCTCAAAAAGAAGAGGGAATAGAAGAGTTGAGATGGATGGATCGAAATGCTGTTGAACAAAGCATGGCTGAATCATACAAAACAATTGAATATGTAGTTTCAAAATATTATGGTCAACATTTGATTTTTGGAAATCATTGAAAAGAACCTCGTTTTAACCACCAAATGACCAAAAAAATAAATTTTCTTTTAACAATATCCAATCTTAATTTCGTTAAAATAAAAATTATTAAAATTGTATTAAATTTTATAATTTTGAATTCTCAAATAACAAACAATTAAAAAAGAAATGAAAAAATTACTGAGCCTTATATTGGCAGTTTTGGTGAGCTTTAGCGTTGCAACCGCACAAAGTTCTAAAAAGTCAGATTCAAAAAAATCAAAAACCGAAAAGACTACAAAAGAAAAGGATTCGAAATCGAAATCAACCAAAGAAACAAAAACTAAAAAATCGGATGGGGATTCAAAATCGAAAACTACCAAAGAAACAAAATCTAAAAAAGTAGATGGCGATTCAAAATCAAAAACTACCAAAGAAACTAAAACCAAAAAAGTAGATGGAGATTCAAAATCAAAAACTACTAAAGAAACCAAAACTAAAGTAGATGGCGACTCTAAGACCAAAACTACCAAAGGCACAAAAACCAATGCCGACGGTGAATCTAAGTCGAAAACTACAAAAACTACAAAGACTAAAGTAGAGGATGAAACAAAAGGAACTAAAGGTACTAAAGGAACAAAAGGAAAAGCAGATGTAAATACTGAAAAAGGTACTTTGAAAACTACTAAAACAACCTCAAACACTACCAAAGGCACTCAAGCCAACACCACAACCCAAAGGAAAGTGGCCAGCGATGACAAATCTATTGGTAAAGACGACAAAGGTCGCACTATTTATGAAGGACCAAGAGGTGGAAGATATTATATCAATTCTAACGGAAACAAAACGTATATCAAAAAGGATAATTAATTTTTTAAAATATTTTAAAAAGCCCGGGGAAACTCGGGCTTTTTGTTTTTATTTTTGCTTCTATTAATTTATTCCTTAAATAAAATATAAATGAAGATTAGGGTACTGGTTGTGGGATGTGGTAATATGGGTTCTTCCCATGCACTGGCTTATCATAATATGCCGGAATTTGAAATCTGTGGAATTGTGTCAACCGGAAATAGTAAAAACCGCCTTGATGAAAAACTTGGTGGCGGTCATGAGTTATTTAACGACTATTATGAAGCTTTAAAAGTTACTAAACCTGATACCGTTAGTATTAATACCTACCCTGATACCCATGAAGCCTATGCTCTGGCAGCTCTGGAAGCAGGATGCCATGTTTTTATTGAAAAACCACTTGCAGATACCGTAGCCGGGGCTGAAAAAGTAGCTGCTGCCGCCAAAAAATACGACAGAAAATTGGTAATTGGGTATATCCTTAGAGTTCATCCTTCTTGGGAGAAATTCGTAGAAGTGGCTCAGCAGTTAGGTAAACCATTGGTAATGAGAATGAATCTCAATCAGCAAAGTCACGGCATCATGTGGGATGTGCATAAAAATCTGATGAAAAGCCTCAGCCCAATAGTTGATTGTGGCGTGCATTATATTGATGTCATGTGCCAGATGACCCGTTCAAAACCTGTGTGGGTAAGTGCTATTGGAGCCCGAATGACCGATGAGATTCCGGCAGATAAGTACAACTATGGTCAGCTACAAATTAGATTTGAAGACGGATCTGTAGGCTGGTATGAAGCCGGTTGGGGACCAATGATAAGTGAAACTGCATTTTTTGTAAAAGATGTAATAGGCCCAAAAGGCTGTGTATCTATTGTGGCTAAAGATGCCGGTAAGGCCGGTAACTCTGACAATGTGGATTCTCACACCAAAACAGAGTCATTAAAAATCCATTATTCCGATATTGACGCTGCCAATAATTTCACAAAAAAAGACGAATGGATTGACTTTAAGGATGAACCTGACCACAATGAACTTTGCCGAAGGGAACAAGAATTTTTTCTGAATGCCATAAAAAATAATACTGACCTCAGTGATCATATCGATGATGCTGTAAATAGCCTTAAGATTGCATTTGCTTGCGATGAATCAGTGAGAACAGGAGAAGTAGTCAGGTTGTAAATTCTAGTTTGATACGGTATAAACCACTGTGGTTTGATAAGGCTTGGCCGGCAACAGAACTGACCTTCCGGAAATTCTGTATTGAACGCCTACATTACTTCTACCTGTAGAATTGCCAACATTACCATAATATAAGGTCTGGGGTGTACTAGAAAGTGTAATATAAGAAGTAGTACCTAAAATAGTACCCGTTGAGCCACCTGTTCCTGTTGTACGCCTTCTTGCTGCCAATAATAGAGAAGCATTCCAGTCAATGTCTGTTTTGTGAATTCTAACGGTATATGAAGAATTTATTGGGAATCCGGAAATTGATACCAGAGATTGACTTGTGGCACTCGAAACAGTTGCAGTGTAATTACTTCCGGCCTCGGTATAAGTACTGGCTAAAACTGAGGCTGACCATCCAGAGCTCACTGTAATACTTTGACCCATACTGAAGCCAAAAAACAAAATGAAAATAATTGTCAGACTGTTTTTCATCAGTTATCTACCAAAGTGTAAACTATTGTAACATTTGATGTCTGGTTTCGAAGCAATGAAAAATTCCCAATACCTAAAGTAAATGTTAACATATAACCATTATTCGCCCCATTGCCTGTATAAGCCCCGCCTATATTATTTACAATGGCCTGAGGGGAATTGGACAATACGACAGTACCAGCTGAGGTGCCTCTTGTACCAGCCCCGGCTCCTGAAACAGAAGCAACTGCAAGGTTAAGATTTACTCCACCGGGCATAGCACCCGATATACTCGCAGTGATTTTTCGGGTAACTGAGGGTGGAACTGCTGAAGTAAAGTTTAACCATTTGGTATTATTTGTTGAAGTAGTTGTTATTTGATTCCCTGCTTCAGTTGGGGCGTTAAAGCTCAAAGAAAAAGTCGAACGGTCAGGTGCGATATCCAATAACGAAACACTAGGCAATGTAAAGTTGACCCCAACCGACAATGTTGCTTGTCCGAAGGCGATATTAGTAATGAACAATAATATAACTAATATCCTCATTTTTTTACACTTAACTTAAACTCTTTGTTTGAAAAGAAAATTTTTCTTTCGTTTTGTTTTACTAAAAATTCGGTTGTCGATATTTTACCAGATTCAATATTAATGATTTTTTCCTCTTCTGATACTTCAAAGCCTTCAGAATTTCCTGTTAATATTACTCTGATTTTCCATTGACCAGGTTTTATTTCTTTAAAAGAGAACTCATTGTCTGCATTTATTCTTGTAACAAAAGATTCGATTTCATTTTCAAGTTTAAGAAGAACCACCGGTAAATTCTTTTCTTTATTTATGGTTTGATCTCTTTCGTCAAGTTCAATATTTACTTTACCTACAACGCCACCAGTTTTCACAAATGAAACATTTACTAAATGTGTTGAATCTTCTTTTACCAAAACATCCAAAACATCATTCCTTTCTGGCATCATCCCTATCAGCTTTTCGTTTGGAACAATCGCAATATGGTATTTATCAGGCAAAATATTATTAAAAGCAAAATTTCCATTTTCGTCAGTCAATGATCTGTATTGCCCCATCTGAATCAACAAACCTCCTAAGTTATTTCCGGAAGTATTATATCCCAATAACCTACCTTTTACATGACCAATACTTCGATTTTTTACAGTAGGAATATTCAGTTTAAGCACATATCTTACAGAAAAATAACTAGTATTCTGATTGCTGAATTCTACCCCTGGAATAAATGCTTTCCCCGAAACCAGGCTGAGATTGTGCCTTTTAAAGTCAAATTCGAGCGAAGCATCCATAAAACTTTTCTTTTGGAAAAATTCATCAGGTGCAAAATTATTCCTGTATGTAAAATTAAGGTTCACATAACTCTTCAAATTAACCCTTGCATTACCTCCATAATAATACAGGTTTTCAACTTTATTTTGCAAATTATATTTAGAAGTAATCTGATGTTCAAAATACCCTCCAATCCAAACAGACGGCATAACTCTAACCATAGGTTGAGCTAAATAACTGATCGATTTGCCGGAATTCTGCGAATCTTCAGCCAGAAGGTTTTTTGCATTTCCATATCTGGATTGGGTAAAGAGTGAAATTTTATCCCCATTAAAAGTATATGATAGATTTAGGAAATCTTCGGTATAATGAAAAGTGGATGGCTGACGACGATCTTCACGCTCCTGGTTGGTTAAATTAAGAAACAACATTTGTTTGGAATTGGGAAACCAACTCACAAACACAGTAGTTGACCTGCTAAAAGGAGCAGTTGAATACATCAGGAGATCATAAGCCGGGTTTATCAAAGTGAAATTTGAATTAACCCCTACACCAAACTTACGGCTGAATTGATAGTTCAAACTATTGATAAACAATCGGCTATTGTTATAAAAACCGTGGAAATTTTTACCAGCCAAAACTGTTTCACTATTGATTGTCAATTTTGAAAACTGGTAGTTAAATCTGTTATAAATACCAAAATCCGTTTTACCCTGTGCGTTACTTAATGCTACTTCCGAGGTGATTTTTCCTTTAGAATTTTCAAACTCGGAGTTTATTCCAAACAGATTGGTTCTGAATTCTATGGTTTTTTTAATTAAACCTTTATTGGTAAAATTTAAACCAAAAGTCCATTTTTCAGAAAAATTATATTTCAAGCCACCCCCCAGAGAGTTTTTTTGTTCATTAAAGAAACGAGCATTCTGGTAAAATGTTCTGAACTCGTATTTTCCAATTTTCTGTTCAAAAGCTAATCCTCTTCCAAACCGGCTAAATTCTGTAAGATTGCTAACCTGATTGTTAAAATCTCCAACCAATATTTTGGTTTGTTTTTTATAATTATATTCCAAAGAATATTGATCATAACTACCAATTTGAGGTAAGTCCAGATTATTGGGACCTCTGATTTGAAAATCAAAACCGTGTTTTTCTTTCATATCAATAAATCCCGAACCCGTAGCCACGTATTGTACTGCAGCCTGAGGCTTACCATCAAGTGTGAAATACAAATAATTAACACCCATTTGAGTAGGAAGGCGATGGTATTTATCAACTTTATTAATAGAATTGCTAAAGACAGGCACACTTACCGACTGAACTACAACAGATTCACTGCCCTTGACTTGTGCCTGAACATCACTTGAAGTAATCCAATAGTTTTCCTTGGTTTCTGGCACTACCTGTTTTGAATTGATTACCATTTGGGAATTGGGAGCTAGCTTAATGCTGTCACCAGATTCAATCCATCCCCTGTTTGAAGACAAAAAAATGGTTTCTTCCTGATTCCCGAAATTTTCCAGAAGAAAATCAACAGAAAGTGTATCGCCACTTTTGACATACTCTGGTCTGTTTAGAGTTGTCAAATTAATACTTCTGATTTCTTCGATTTCGATAGTCATGGGCCTGGAAACAAAGATCTTTCCTTGTTTCATAAAATTAACCCTGATCTTGTACTTCCCTGAATTTGAAAATTTATCAGTTGAGAAAGTTACAATATATTTAAGATTCTTGTCGGTGGTTTCGATTTCCTTTGTAAGGATAAGTTGCCATTTTTCAGGACGGTACAACTCTACCGTAATTCCATCTTCTTTTTTAAACTCAGTATTAAAAAACAGTGTTACCAGGTGTCCTGGTTTGATTTTAGACGGAAAATCAGCCAATACAACTTTAGGCTGAGGTTGCCTTTGAGCGATGACAGTCAGCTTGATGAAAAAAAATGCTATGTATATTAATTTCCTCAAGTATTTTGGATTGATTAATCGTTTTTATGTAGGTTTCTAAAATTCCAGAGACACATTTGCACCGAACAGGTCTTTACCATTATCTGCAACAATTATACCATCATATTTACCTCCGGGTACTTCTCTTAATTCTATTTCAAAATCGTTGCATTGGCCCGGATAAACACGCTTTGTTAGTCCTTCGATAGTTTTAATTTTCTTACCGTTTTCGTTGTAAATCTCTACGAGGATTTTGGTTTTTGAAGAATATATTCCTTCATTTTTCATTTTGAAAGTCAAAACTTTCACAGCATCTTCCCTGTCCTTTAATTCGATATTTTCGAATAACAGCTTGGGGCTTTTTACCGGACCCACGTCTGCAATAATCTGAATAGCGTATCTAACCACTGAGTTGATAATCATACCTTGTGATTGCTCTTCTTTCACGGGTTCAGCTCCTTCGATCATCAAAACAGACCAATAAGAACCATCCTGTAGCGTTGTGTTTGTCAAGTCGATTGAATAAAAAAGTACGTATTGTTCCATCGGAGCTAGTATTTTTTCATCAACAACAGCTTTTAGATATTTTTCCAATGAATATGCTTCAGAACCGGATTTTCCGTAATTAAAATTCTTATCGCAATAACTTGATAAATCTTGCTTGTAAATCAAAATCCGGGCGGGTTTCGATGATTCGTTTTTCATTTCAATTTTTCCGGTAATCTTTTGACCCGACATGATTGCATGGGTTTGGGTAAGACCGTTGGTGATGACCACCGCACCAAAAGATGAAATTGAAAGACTTAGAAGAATAAAAACTTTTAGTAGATTTTTCATTGGAAAGCTTTGATTTAAAAAAAGCCGGATAAGCTTTTTAAATACTTATCCGGCTAGGATATTCAATAATCTTAGTTATCAACAAGCGTATAAGTAACAGTTACTGCAGTACTACCGGCTTTCAAAGCTGAATAGTTAGCATCAGCTGCAGCGAAAGAATAAGTCAATTGGTGTCCATTGCTAGCACCAGTTGCAGTGAAAGCACTTCCGATACCATTGATGATAGGTTGGTCAGTAGCAGTAAGTGTAACAGCCGAGGTAGGTGTACCTTTGGTACCAGCACCTGTAGTAGCTGTACCGGCAACAACTGAAATAGAAACACCAGGAACAACAGCACCCACTTTAACATCAACACGACGAGAAAGTACACCTGATGCAGGAAGTATAGAAGAATAGTTCAACCATACAGCTGAGTTATCAGAAGGAGCGTTGATTTTCTGTCCTGCCTCAAGGGGAGTAGGCTGTACAAATGACGCAGTAAAGTTTTTACCAGTACTACTTTCAAGGTCTAAAAGGGCAACACTAGGAACAACTACAGTTATTACATGGTTGTCAGTTTGTGTGTCTTGTGCAGTAGCACCAAAACCGCTGATCGCAAACAAAGCCACAATGGCAATTCTCTTTAAATTTTTCATTTTTTTTTAAATTTGTTTTTTTTATTAGGAAATGTGTCACTCAACACAGCTCCATTTAGATTATCACTGATTGAATGGATACAACAATCATGCCGAAATTTGATATTTCCTCAAAAAAAATTTAACAAATTACTGTTTATCAATACTTTACATTATTCATTCAAAAAAAATACAATTGACTTATGTCAATTTCCATATTTTGGCACAGTACTAATTCCTTCCATAATATGGAAAATATTCCATTATATTATGAATGCCAAATGTTAAAAATGGAAGAAATTAAATTAGGATTAACCAAAAAGGCATCATTGTATGGAAAATTTTTGATTAATTTTTTACCTATATATATGTATTGAATTTAATAAAAATAAAAAGTAAGTGTTTCAGAAACCACCATAAATAATTTATTTCAAAAATATGATATCACTTTAATAACTATAAACTAAAAAACCCCCATTGATCTAATGAGGGTTTTAAAAACTATCTTCTTCTACTTCCTGAATTTTGACAAAGCAACTAACACCATGTTTACCTATTTGAAAAGTATTAAACCCGTAAACAACCTGGTACCTGAATCCAATGGGCCTTGTAAGGAATTGAATAAAGCGAAGAACCTTTCAGTTTTTTAATCAAAAAGAATTTATTACTTCCAATAATTACATTGAAGATCAAATTATTTATTTAACAACTTTTCCATTAAATCTGAAAATATATAACTTAACCATTTTCAATGAAAAGAGTAATTTATTTTTTCTCTATCACCACTTAAAAAGCTAAATTCAATTACCCTAAATCTATTTCCTAATTTGTAAAAAGTTTATTTTAATTAATACCACTTCTTCCTAAACCAAAACGCAAGATTGACCAGGGCTATGAGGGCGGGAACTTCGACCAGGGGGCCTATCACCCCGGCGAATGCCTGACCGCTATTGATCCCAAAAACTCCGATAGCTACAGCTATGGCCAGCTCAAAGTTGTTGCCTGTGGCGGTAAAGGCTATAGAGGTGCTTTTGGAATAGTCGGCACCGAAATATCGGCCCAGCATTAAACTCATCACAAACATCACCGCAAAATATATCACTAGTGGAATGGCGATTCTGACCACATCCATCGGAATCTGCACGATAAGCTCGCCTTTGAGACTAAACATTACCACAATGGTAAATAATAGGGCAATTAAAGTGATGGGAGAAATAATGGGAGCAAAACGTGTATTGAACCATTCTTCCCCTTTGGTTTTGAGGATTATATATCTCGAAATCAATCCCAGTGCGAAAGGGATGCCGAGATAAATGCCCACGCTTTCGGCAATCTGGCCAATGCTGATGTTGACTTCAAGTCCGGTCAGCCCAAAATAAGGAGGCAAAACGGTAATAAAAATATAGGCATAAACACTGTAGAGTAACACCTGAAAGATACTGTTGAGGGCTATCAATCCGGCAGCATACTCCCGGTTGCCTTCGGCGAGGTCGTTCCATACTACCACCATAGCAATGCATCGTGCCAGACCAATTAATATAAGGCCAATCATGTATTCGGGATAATCGGCCAAAAACGTAATGGCCAGAAAAAACATAAAGATGGGACCCACGATCCAGTTGAGAAAGAGGGAAGTACCCAGCACTTTCACATTGGAAAACACCTCCCCCATTTTTTCATATTTTACCTTTGCCAGAGGCGGGTACATCATCAATATCAATCCTATGGCCAAAGGGATGTTGGTCGTACCACTGGAAAAAGAGTTAATAAAATCAGAAGACCCAGGATAAAAGTGCCCGATCGCTACACCGATGCCCATGGCAAGGAATATCCATAAGGTTAAGAATCGATCCAAAAATCCGAGCTTTTTCCGCTCCACTACCGGTGCACAATTATTGGCTGACATACAATTTTAGTTTTTTTTAACCCAGATTACGCATTGGGCTTTTTTATGAAAAGAAATACGACAAAATGAATGCAAGGCTCGGAATTTTTCATCCGCAGATGTGGTAAAAACCACATTGAGGACGGAAAAATGAGAACCGAAGCAGTCATGATTCAGATTTCTTTGGAATAAATTCCTAATGCGTAATCTGGGTTTAATATTAACAACAATCAAACTTTTTCCCTTCAAGGATATTCAAAACACTCCCAAAATAATCTCTGAGCTTTTTTAGGGTGTCCTCATCGAGACAGTAACAGATGGCGTTACCTTCTACCGTTCCTTTGATGATTCTGGCTTGCTTCATCTCTTTCAGATGTTGCGAAACTGTCGGTTGAGCCAGATTGAGCTCCTTTACAATATCTCCGCAGATACAAGTATTAATATTCATGAGATACTCAAGAATGGCCACCCGTGCAGGGTGAGCTAAAGCCTTGAGTAAATTGCCCATGTCGTTATGCTCCGGCAAATAATTATCAGTTTTGGTTACGCCCATCGTTTATTTTTTTACCAATGAAAAAACATAAAAGGTCTCAGTGGCTATCTGCTTGCATCTTTCATCATACATTTTAGCTTCCTTGTCGGTGCCATCAAAAGCCTTGGGGTCTTTGTATTGGGTAGAAACCCGTGCCGCAGCTCCGAATACCACCGGGCAAGCTTCATCGGCACTTGAGCAGGTCATTATGGCACAGAAACCGCTTTTGGGATTGGCCGCATCGTCATACTTTTTAGAAAATGCCACTTGTTTGGGGCCATTTTCGGAATACTGAAAATGATACACGGGATTGCTGCCACCTGTGGAATTTTGCACTGTAAATCCGGCTCTCAATAAAGCAGCTACTGAGCGTTCATTGCAGGCAGTTGCCTCAGTACCACCAGAGTAGGTCTTTATGTTTTCAATTCCATAATAAGCGGCTGCGGTGGCTGCCCATAGCTGTCCGAAATGACTCCTGCGGGAATTGTGCGTGCAGATATACACCAATTCAGCAATCTCTCCTTTTTTAATTTTGCTTTCTACAAAAGCAGCAATCTTTTCAAGGTCTTCTTTTCTATCGGCAGGAATTTCCGAAAAATCAAGCACATTGGCTTTGATGTATTTATCCAGATAAGGATTAAATGGGTTGGTCATATTCATAAAATGTATTAATAATATTTGAATCCAGATGAGCATCAGGTGGTAATAATAATGATAGATAAATTTAAAGTTTCACTCATCTTAATTGTTAAATGCAACAAAACTATATTGCAATATTACTATATAGTTTTTACTCAATTGTAATTATCAGAGAAATATATTTTGAAAACACAATTCATTCGTAATTTTACGAATAACAATTTTAGAAATTTTGTCAAAATCGCTCACATATACAGAGAAAGAAGAAAAGCTGGCTCAATATTCCAAAGCCCTGGGACATCCGGCAAGGATATTTATTTTAAATTTTCTTGAAAAACAATGTAGTTGTTTTGCCGGAGACATTTCGAGTCAATTGCCTATTGCCAATTCCACAGTATCCCAACATTTGACGGCACTCAAAGAAGCAGGATTGATTCAGGGCACCATTAATCCGCCTACTATCAAATATTGTATCAACAAAACCAACTGGGAAGAAGCCAAAGCTTTGTATAAAGAGTTTTTTGAAGTGTGACAGGAGTCATTTTTTTAAAATACAATCATTCGTAATTTTACGAAATACTAAATAGATTAAAATGAATATTATCGTCAAACGGAAAGAATAAATCAAATGTGACCTTATAACAGCCTGCACTGTCTGAACACAATCAAAATTCTCATTGCAGGAAAGTTGTTTTTAAAAATAAATGATTTTGAGAATTTTGAGTGTGTGAGTTTGCAGGGTGCAGTTTTTTTTGCTTCGTTTTTTTCGAAAAAAAATGAAGGCCCAGGCGGCAGCCGACACAAAGTATATAATAGGGTATTTTCTATTTTAAGCAAAATGCCATTTAAAAGTAGAATAAAAGCTTATTTTTTAGTTTAAAAATCTTTAAAAGTTTAACAGTAAATGAATATTAAAGTTTTAGGTCCGGGATGTCCAAAATGCAAAACGACTTACAACAATGCAGTTGAAGCCGTAAAACAAACCGGGATTGATGCCGAAGTAATAAAAATTGAAGACATTGAAGAAATGATGAAATACAATGTCCTAACTACTCCAGTTTTAATGATTAATGAGGTGGCCAAAATAAAAGGAAGAGTGGCTGAGATTAAAGAAATAAAAGAATTGATACACGCTAATTTATAAAATGGAAACTCAAACTTTAGTAGAAGAAAAATGTCCGACAAAAACACAAGGTTGGATAAATGCCGGAGCGATTTTAGTGGATGTTCGTGAACCCAATGAAGTGGCAATAGTGGATTTTGATATACCAAATATTATTCACATTCCTCTAAGTGAATTTGAGGAAAGATATCAGGAAATCCCAATGGATAAACAAATAGTAACAGTTTGTGAAAACGGAACAAGAAGTCTAAGAGCTGCCGGTTTTCTGATAAATCACGGATACACCAAAGTTTTTAACATGAAACATGGGATGATTCGCTGGTTGCAGCGTGGTTTTCCGGCCATAGGAGATACAACGGTTCCGGAAGGTTCGGTAAGTTGTTGTTCGCATTAAACTATTTATAGACAAGCGATTTAAGCTAATTTCCAATTGTGATTTTTACTAAATATGTTTGATTGGATTCAATATTTTGCCGATTGGCTCATTTACCGGATCTTCAGTATTGCACAGGGAAGCAAGCTGGGCGATGCTCTCAATTTCTTTGTTTATGATACCCTGAAAATATTGATTCTTCTGTTCCTGATCACTATGGTCATGGGTGTGGTCAATTCCTACTTTCCGGTGGATAGAATCCGTAACTTTCTTTCTCGTAACAAACTTTTCGGACTCGAATATTTACTTGCATCCACATTTGGGGCGGTCACGCCTTTTTGTTCCTGCAGTTCGGTACCATTGTTTATTGGTTTTGTAAAAGGCGGCATCCCTCTTGGAGTCACTTTTGCATTTCTGATTACCTCGCCTCTGGTCAATGAGGTGGCCATTGCCTTATTTGTGGGTATGTTTGGGCTCAAAGCCACCATAATTTACGTTAGTAGCGGCATACTTTTGGGAATGATCGGAGGGCTGGTACTTGGTAAATTGAATCTCGAAAAATATCTGAGTCCATGGGTGCAGGGCATTTTGGCCAATGCAGAAAAAGAAGGGGAATTTGACGAAGAAAAGAAAAATTTCACTGAACGATTACCCGAGATTTTCAGGGAAGCTACTGGAATCATCAAAAGTGTATTTTGGTATATCATTGTCGGTATCGGAATCGGTGCTTTGATGCACGGGTTTATCCCGACGGGCTTTTTTGAGCAGTATATTTCGAAAGACAATCCTTTCGCCGTGCCTGTCGCAGTGATTTTGGGAGTACCCATGTACAGCAATGCAGCCGGGGTATTGCCTGTGATTCAGGTATTTGTACAAAAAGGCATTCCCATTGGTACAGCCATTGCATTTATGATGGCAGTTGTAGGGCTTTCGATACCAGAGGCCACGCTCCTTAAAAAAGTAATGACCTGGAAACTGATAGGCATATTTTTCTCGGTGGTGGCATTCTTTATAATAGTTTCAGGGTATTTATTCAATATGATATTATGAAAAACCTTAACCCGGTCATTAGCAAATGTTTAACATTTTTGGATTGATAATTCTCTTAAAAGTCTCCTTTATTTTGTTTCTGGTTATTTATTTTATCAGAAAAAATAGAAATAAATTAAAGACCTAATTTTTAAATACTTAAAAAAATAAACTTATAAAAAAATGAAAATCAAAACCAACGGAATACTTCTAATCGTTTTCCTTTTTGTTTCAGGACAGATATGGGCACAAACAGCTCCAACTGAAAATGTAAAGACGATCTCTACCAAAAAAGCTCAAAAATTAGCCAAAAAGAATGTTTTATTGGTTGATTTAAGAACTCCCTCCGAATTTGCAGAAAAGACATATGATGTAAAAAATATCATCAATATCCCGATTGATTCTTTGGCATCAAACCTTAATTTAATCCCTAAAGATGAAAAGGTAGTGTTGGTTTGTCGTACCGGAAATAAAAGTAAAAAAGCCTATGCAGTACTTGAAAAAAACGGATATACAAACATGGTTCACATGGATGGCGGAATAGTAAAATGGTCTGCTGACGGATATGCTGTAGCTGCACCAAAATCAAACGCTTGTTGTAAATCGAGTGGAGCAGAATGCAAAAAAGAGTGTAAGTCTGACAATCAGGCACAAGCAAAATCATGTTGTAAAAAAGTACAAAAATGAAAAATCTTACTTCCAAATCGCTGATAATAACAGGAATCCTTCTTTTCGTATTCAATCTTTCTTTTGCTCAGAAAAAAAATGCATCTATTGAAATTTACCAATTTCACAATGAGCACCGCTGCGTAACCTGTCTTGAAATAGAAAAACTTACAAAAGAAGTCCTGAAAACCCAGGGGGGCATCCCATTCAAACTTATCAATGTAGATGAAAAGAAAAATGAAAAACTGGCGGAGAAATTTGAAGCCACCAGTACAGCATTGTTTTTGGTAAATCCGAAAACAGGAAAACGAAAAGATCTTACTTCATTTGCTTTTATGTATGCTATGGGCGAAAAAGCAAAATTCAAAGCCGACCTTTTGAAGGAAATTCAGGAATTTTCGAAGAACTAGAGAATGTTTGAAAATCTGAACCAGCTGGCTCAAAATCAGGAAACTCCGCTATTGGCGGCACTAGCTTTGGGCTTGCTTACTGCCATTGCACCCTGTCCTTTGGCTACCAACATTTCGGCCACCGCCTTTATTGCCAAGACCATCAGCAACAAAAATAAAGTTTTAATCAGCGGACTTTTATATACTTTGGGCCGCATGACCTCTTATACAGCTTTGGGCTCGGTTATATATTTTGGAGCCAGTAAATTTCATGTAGCCAAACTGTTCCAAACCTATGGTGAAAGATTATTGGGGCCTGTACTGGTCATATTGGGTTTGATTATGCTAGATTTCATTAAACTAAATTTTATTAAAGGAGGCTCTTTGACTGATAAGTTTTCAGAAAAATTCAAAACACAGGGACTTTTAGGTTCATTCCTACTTGGGGCATTATTTGCACTGGCATTTTGTCCCTATAGCGGAGCGTTATTTTTTGGTATGCTTATGCCTATGACCATCGCCAAAGGCCTGGCATTACCAGTAGTTTTCTCATTAGGAACCGGCCTCCCTGTAATATTCTTTGCCTTTATTATCGCATTTAGCATTGAAAAAATAGTCGGCATATTTAAGGCAATTACAAAGTTTGAGCTCTGGATGCGAAAAGCCGCAGGTGTGATATTTATACTGACCGGATTATATTATATCAGCATTTTTGTTCTTTAACGTCTGTTTTATATTCAACAACCTGAATTTATAAATTCAAAATAATTCTTTTTGGGACCACAAGAACTCGAAATATCCAAACATTTATTATGAAAAAATCTCCGCCCCCAAAGGAGACGGAGATTCCCGCTACTAAATCCACACAACTTTAATCAAATATAATAACAATTTTCGATTTTCCAAAAAAATATTACAAAATTATTGTCCGTACTGATTCCATCTTTTTTTTCGTAATTTTGCAACTCAATAATAAACACTATTAAATGTCTGAATTTCCTCCATGCCCCAAGTGCAAGTCTGAATATGTATATCCTTCCGATGGTCTTTTGATATGTCCGGAGTGTTTTCATGAATGGAATCCTGAAGATGCCGCCGAGGAATCGGGAGATGTCGTTTTGAAAGTTTTGGACTCCAATGGCAACGAACTCAAAGATGGTGACTCCGTGGTGGTAATTAAAGATTTACCTGTAAAAGGTGCTCCAAAACCCGTAAAAGCCGGTACGAAAGTAAAAAATATTCGCCTGACCGATGGTGATCATAACATTGACTGCAAGATTGATGGATTTGGATCTATGGGCTTAAAATCGGAGTTTGTACGAAAAGCATAAAGATTTTATACTTAGAAATTATAAAAAACTTAGTCCAAGTCTGAAAAACTTCAAATAGATTGCGATTTAAATATTTTAAGAGCAAAAATATAATTCAACTCAAAAAAATGCTAAGACTTAAGTAAATTAAAAAAGTCACATTTTTTTTGAATTTATTTTTTCAAATTCTATTTAATAAAAAATGTAGCGAAAGAGTCTGCCTCCAATTCAGGACTAAAGAATTTTCCGGTTATAGCGAAATTAACTCTTTTTACTTCCTGATTATCATTGTGCACCATTATTACTATGGATTTGTCGGGATTTTGAAATGCCAGAACTTCAGAAAATTGCCCCTTGGTTTCTAATCTTCTTGCCCCCGGTTTTACAAAATGACTGAGATGCTTGATCAGATAATATTCATAGTTGTATTTATAGCTGTGGTCTCCTGGATCGACACTTATCAATGAATTCTGATGCCAGCCCCAGGTGCTGCGGCCACCGTCATTTAGGGAAGTATTCCAGTACATATATGCATTGGCACCGTTGCTTAGGTAATGTTTCATGAGACTCCATGCATATTTGGCATATTTCCAGTCGTTGTAGCCATTGCCACATTCCTGCTCGGTTTGATACAATTTCAAATTGGGATATTTATCATGAATCGCCGAAATAGCACCTTTGCCAGCCCACTGGAAACCAACTCCGTTTATGTTTTGACCAATCCTGGAATCAGTTAAAACTGTATCGACGAGCAGATGATTTGCCCGCTCCATAGTGCCGAAAAATACCTCCACATTTTTAGATTTCATGGCTGGCGACAAATAGGTAAGGAAATTGCTTAACCCTTTGGCCGTCCAGGTACAACTCGGAAATACCTGAGCCGAGTTAAACTCATTCTGAGGCATCACCATCCCGATTTTGATGCCTTTCTTCCGGTATTCTTCAATAAATTTTGAAAAATACAAACTGTAAGCTTTGAAATATTTTTCATCCTGAATAAACATATCAGTTCCCTCAAAACCCTCCTGATCAGGCTGGAGGCCATTGCTGAGACCTGTAAAATCCATCCCCCACTCATCTCTGATTTTCTTTTTCATTTCTTCCGGCACATTCTGCGATATGGGCTTTGAAGCATAATGCTTGTTATATTTCATCCAGATAGGTGGCGACCAGGGCGATGCCCAAATGCTTAGCTTAGGATTATATTTTTGTGCATTTTTTATAAAAGGAATCAGATATTTCTCATCATGAGCGATGCTGAAATTTTTCATTTCAAAATCGCCCGGAGTCTCATTGTAGGAATACCAATCTAGTGAAAAATCGTTGGCACCTACCGGCATACGGCAAATCGTAAAATTGGCTCCTTTTCCGGGAGCAAAAAGCTCTGACATAATGTTTTCTCTTTCTGTAGGTTTAAGCTGCGAAAGCGATGCCCAACCGAGTTCATTGAAACAAGTCCCGAAGCCATCAATTACCTGTAAGGGTTTGTTTATCAATATCTCTGCATCTATTTCCAAGCCATTTTTCAAGGTTGAAAATTTTTCGTTGGAGGTTTTCCACTGAAAATCCTTCGTAGATGAAATCCTGGTAATCTTACTTTGAGAATACACCTGCATTACTAAAAGTAGGTTCAGGAAAATTATGAATGACTTTTTCATGTTTTTTGAAATAAATGTTCAAACAAAACCGAAATTTAAGATTTATGGTGGCCGAAAATCCATTTTTCGGCTTATTATTTCACAAAATACTGAAACCCGCTTACACTTTCCACGTTTTCAGCACCTACTTTTATATGTGCCTGATGTTCAGGTGACTCGGCATACACTTTAAGGTCCTCAGGTTTTTCGAAAGAAAAAATATAAACATGTTTTATGGCCTTTTTATCATCAACTATCCCCCATTCATAGCCTTTTACAACTTTTAATTTTTTTAAGCTTTTAAAAGAATTATCCACTTCGGCAATTTGTTCGGCAGTGGTACCGGGTTTAAAGGTAATCGTAACTGCGTGTTTATAAAATGGTTTAGGTTTGGCAAATGCCACCGTAAAGATCATAATAAGGGATAACAGAAGAAGTTTTGATTTCATTTTTTTGTAAATATTTAGAAAAGTGAAACTATACCGAAAACCCCATAATTGGGCTTATTAAACTTATCAGGGCCATACCAATCCTGATTCATGCCTACCCCAAATCTGTAGGCTGATTTTTGCAAACCAAGCCTCGCCAAAAAGAAACTTCTGGCATGGTGTTTTTCCTTGGGATCATACACATACAATCCCTGAGCCCGGGTATATAGTGTCCATTTATCATTGATTTTAGGTCTGAATTCAACCAGATTCATAATTTCCATATTATGATTGTCCTGCAAATCTATATCAGGTACGCTCACAATCAACCATTTAGGACTTGCATAAACGTATTGAACACCAAGTATTTGACGAAAACCCGAAACTGAATTCATCACCAAACCACCCGTGAGGGCAAAACCCTTTCCAATGGAGTAAGTAAGGAGATTTTGACTGATAAATTCATTGTTTTCTGTAGAATTATTATAAGCTGCCTGAAAATTTGAGATATTGAAATACCCGAGTTTTCCTCCCGCCTTAAAATCCTTTTGTAAAACCATCTGGAAAAATACCCTTTCATTTCCCGCCATTAGTTCCACCGGTATGGGTGCCGAATGTTTTTCCTGAGCATCAGAAATACCGGAAATTGAAAAAAGAAAAATAAATAATGAAAGATTCAATTTGTAATTCACTTTGATAAAAATTATAGTTTCCCAAATATCGGAAAAATTTTAAATTTTAATTGTATCATTTCGATACATTAAGTATTTTTTTCGACAAATCATGGGTGAAAAGCAATTCATATCCTTTGGATTTCGTTATGCTTGCTTTGAAAAAATAATGAAATTACAAAAACTAGAAAGGCGTGAATTTTTGAAATATGGCTTATCCTTACCACTTTTTGCTTCATATCTGAGTTCATGCAAGGATAAATTTATTGTGCCAAATGGTACCTCAGTGATAATCATTGGAGCCGGAATCTCGGGATTGACTGCTGCAAAAATGCTTTCAGAAAATGGGTTTGATGTAAGAGTACTTGAGGCTCAGGAAAAAATAGGAGGAAGAACCAGAACCAACCGTATTTTAGGAATAGATTTCGATGAGGGAGCAAGTTGGATTCATGGCATCAAAAAAAATCCGATTACTGATCTTGCCGAAAAGGCGGGTATGCTTACTTTCGAAACGGTTGAAGAAAGCATCGTGTCTTATGATATAGGCGGAAGAAAAAGATCCGGGAGTTTATTTGATTCTACTGAAACACGGTTTTATGAAATCATGGATACTTTGACGAAGAAAGGCAATCCGGAAAAGAGTTTTGGCGAAGTTTTTCAAAGCAATTTCCCGGAATATTTCAATGACCGGTTATGGCAATTTTTTCTCTCTGCCTATGTCACATTTGATACCGGTGACCTGTTTCAACTATCTTCATTGCTATATGATGAAGGAGAGATATTTGGAAGTGTGGAAAAAATCGCAACCAATGGTTATGACAAAATACCGGAATATCTGGCAAATGACTTAGATATTAAACTAAATCAAAAAGTCACCGAAATCGATTATTCGGGAGAAAAAATTAAAGTAACACATAATGGCAAAGAAAGCCTTGCCGACCGTGTAATTGTGACTATACCCCTCGGTGTTTTAAAAAACAAAGTGATTTCATTTTCACCGCAACTTCCTGAAAACAAACTAAATGCAATCGAAAAAATAGGAATGAATTGTGTGAATAAGTTTTTACTGACCTGGGAAAAAGCATTTTGGGATGACGTCCAATATATTACCTACACGCCTGACGTCCCGGACCGGTTTAATTATTTTGTTAATGTAAATAAATACCATCCTGAAACCAACGCACTTATGACCTTTGCTTACGCCGATGCCGCCCGGGCAACTGAAAAACAGAGTGATGCGGAAGTTATCAGCCAAATTATGATCCATTTGAAAGATATTTATGGCTCTTCTATACCTCAACCCACACAAATGTTAAGGACAAAATGGGGAAGTAATCCAAATGCTTATGGTGCATATTCTTTCACTGCGGTTGAAACAGAGATGAGTCATTTTGATGATCTCGCGGCAACTGTAAATCAAAAACTGTTTTTTGCAGGAGAACATACCGAAAAAGACTATTTCTCAACTACGCATGGGGCATATTTGAGCGGTATAAGAGAAGCCGAAAAGATTTTGGAAATATTTAAAAAATAATACTGAAAACAATTCTGGCATTAAATGGCGTTCCTGGTGTAAAACAAATCTCCGCTACCGCATCGGTTTCATTTTTCAGGCGACTGAGCGTGGCAAACTGTGTCTCCTTCCATTTCGTATTGAAAATATTCTGAACCGAAAGTCCAATGCTTTTATTTTTTTTGGAATAATTTATCAAAGCATCACTCACAAAATAGCCATTAGCAACTATACTCCCATCTTCATTGGCGGGTCGATCTGCCACATATCGATACCGAAGACTACCGTTCCAACCGAATTCATTTTTTAGGGTAATACCTCCAATGCTTGTAAATTTCACAGCCAGGGGTATCAAATTTTCGCCTTCTGCCTCCCCTATCGCACGGGGTTTTGCCCAGTTGGCATCCAAGTCGGCAAATAAGTTTTTGTAAATCTGATATCTAACCGAAACATCCACCCCACTCCTTTGAGTTTTGCCTGATGGCTCCACAACTCCTGCATCACCCACATATACAAACTCCTGACCTAGCCATAAATACCATAGAGCAGCATTCAGTACCATTCTGGGAGCGGGTTTGAGTATTACGCCCAAATCAGAACCATAGGCAGCAGGCAGGATTTCAAGGCCGTTTTGAGGTACAACCGCCCGAGTATCATTGCTATGGAAACCTTTTCCGGTATTTAAATAAAACTGCAGATTTTTGTTTTGGGTAAAATATAAATTAAACTTCGGTGAAAATATGGCAGCCCCGGCATTTTCAGATTTATTGTTTTGCAATTTATCCAAATATGAATTTTTGAAATAATCAAACCTTAATCCGGCGGTGGCTGAAAGTTTAGAGCCAAGTTGGACGGTTTCATCCAGAAAAAGACCCAAATTAGCCTCATTGACATCGCCCAACATCATAGCATTTATAAGGATTTCACGGTTTAAGGTATGTGATAGCTCGGAATTTTTGGTGAGGTCGTGCCGGTAATTTAAACCCAAATTTAAGGTGCTCTGGTTACCTCCCAAATGATGAGAAAACGCATAATTGGAATTGTACCCGAATAAATTTCTTTTCTCTTTTTGTCTGATCTGGTCACCGTTTTCGGGGTCTTCGAAAAAGAAAGTAAAGTTGGAATATAGTTCAAAGTTATAATTTGAAAACCAAACCTGATTTTTCCATACATGATTATTACGAGTTAATGTGACCAACTCAGCATTGAAATTATTTCGGCTGGTTTGTCCGCCCTCATTGGGGTCAATGGCACCATAAAATCCGATTGTACCGGCTGCCACTGCCCGATCGGGAATCTGCCCTGAGGCATTCCATTTGCTCCAAAATGTAGAGCCGGTGAGGGTGAGATTGGCATTTTTCGAAATATGGTTATGATATTTCCCAAAAATATTCAGACGATTAAATTTTTGCGGAGAATCAAAATAGGCATTCGAATAATTGTATTCTGTTGCCAAATAGGCATTTTGGTTTTGTTTTTTGAGCAAATTAACACCGGAAACCAACCTCCAGGTGTTAAACATACCTGCTTCAGCTTTGGCAAAATTTTGATCAAGGATGCTTTTGGTTTTAAAATTTGCCCAGCCTGCGGTAGAGAAATTCCCTTTTTCGGCATCGTACATACCTTTTTTAAAATCTACTTTGTCAATGAGCTCTGGAATGATAAAATGGGCATCGGCATAACCCTGTCCATGTGCATGAGACACCATATTGATGGGCATTCCATCGACGGTGAGTTGGATATCGGTGCCATGGTCAATATCAAAACCCCTGAGAAATATCTGCTCAGCTTTGCCTCCTCCAGCGTGCTGACCAATCACAATTCCGGGAATAATTCTGAGTACTTCCTGAGAGTTATTGATGGTGCGGGTACGAATGTCAAGGCTGGAAATAACCTGTTGTTTCTGTGGATTGCTGGCCGAAATCTTTACTTCATTAAGCTCAAATTGTTTTTCCGGCATGGAAAATTCGATGAAAGTAGTCTCATCAGATTTAATTTCAACAAATTGATTTTGAGAAACATATCCCACGAACGAGACCTCAACCCAATATTTTCCCGGCTCAAGATTTGATATTTTAAAATATCCAAATTCATCAGAGACAGTGCCAAGTTTCTGATCCTTCAATGAAATACTCGCTCCCGGAATATTGATACCACTTTTTTGATCCTTAACCTTTCCCACCAATGTCCCTTTATGGGCAAGAGAAGAAAAAGAGACTATAATGCCAAAGAAAAAATAGAATAGTTTTTGAATCATTTAAAGGAGTTTGACAATCAAAAATAGACTCAAAAATAACCTTTTAGTATGATAAATCTCATGATTCATTATACAAGTTCAAATAATTTAAAACATAAAACACTGATAGTCAGAGTATATTTTATCCTTTTGTTGAAATTTCCTGAAAAGGCAAATATGAAGATTTTCAGAGTGCAGCAGGTTTACTGGTATTTGGAATGAATCATCTCACATTAAAAACATAAGTACCCGAACCCAAAGTCATTTTCACTTTTCCATTTTCAATTGTTGCATTGGTCAATTTTTTACCTGATTCCAGCACTTTGGAAATATCATTTGCAGGTAAAAACAACGTAGATCTGGAGTTGGGAGGCACAGTGCATTTGAATGTTAATTTTCCTTTTTCCTTTTTCCATTCACTTGAAATACGACCATAAACCGAATCGTAATATCCTGATGCTGAAGTGATATCCCCATTGGGATCGGGTGAAGGTTGCAAAATAAAATTCTTAAATGCCGGAGAGTCAGAATCACGCTGGATACCCAATGAATAGTTGTACATCCAGGCTGCAACCGCTCCAAAAGAATAATGATTAAAGGAATTCATGCTGTTGTTTCCACCAAAACCATTTTCAACCGTATAACTATTGAGTCTTTCCCAAATCGAAGAAGAACCATTAACCACCGAATACAACCAGGATGGATATTGCTTGTTGGTCAAAAGTTTATAAGCTAAATCTGTTGCTCCGTTTTCAGAAAGTGCCTCTGAGATGGATGCCGTGCCTATGAAACCGGTCATGAGGGAATATTCCGGTCTTTCCACACCGCCATCATCGGTATTTTTTCTCGAAATAACTGTTTTGAATTTTTGTAAGGCAAGAGGTTTATTTTTGGCGTCAAATGTTCCCAGAGCCATCGGGATGGCATAAGAAGCCTGGGTGTCCATGATTGTGCCTTTTGCAAAACTATCACGGCCATCTTTTTCATTGGGAGCTCCGATGAATCCGGTCTTCATACCAGATTTAATGGTTTTGCCGTTCTGATCCAGATAGGTTTCGTTAAATTTCGCTTTGATACTTTGACTTTTTGCCATAAGAGATTCCGAAATACCTGACCGACCCAAAGCTTTTGCCATTTTTGCCAAAATATCGAGATCATAGGCATAATAAGCCATCCAAAAGAGGGTATTGTCATTTTTATTGCCTTCCGGACTAAGCCAGTCGCCCAGAGGCCCTTCATTCAAAATTCCGGTTTTAGGATCTATTTTGGTTTCCAAAAAATTAATGTATTTAAGCATTGCATCAAAATGTTCTTCAAGGAGCTGTTTGTCACCATATTGCTGCCAGGTTTCCCAGGCAACGGTAATGCCCGCACTGCCCCAAAGTGTACCACCAAACCCACCACCTACCGGGGCTACGTCGGTAAATCTTCCGCTTTCATTTTGAATATCCCGCATGGCCAGCATGTGTCTTCTTAAAAACATGGGAGCATCAGCCAAAAAAGTAGAGGCCTTGGCAAATACCGAAATGTCACCACTCCAGCCCATCCGTTCATTTCGTTGCGGGCAGTCGGTTGGGATTGAAAGAAAGTTGCTTCTAAGCGACCAGGTGATATTTTCCCAAAGCTTATTTACCAGAGGATTGTTGGTTTTGTAATCAGAGGAAATTTGTTGCACTGAGCTTAAAACCAGCCCTTTCACCTCCTGAACAGGAATCGGAGTATCTATGCCGGTGATTTCCAGATATTGATAGCCATGAAAAGTGAATCGTGGCTGGATGATTTCATCGCCGCCTTTTAAAATATATCGGTCCTGAGCCAGTGCAGCCCTGATATTTTCGAGCATAATCATACCTTCATTACCCTTGTATTCCGGAAGTTCGGGATAGGTAATTTCGGCAAACCTTAAATTAATTATCTGCCCTTTTTTGCCATTTTTTATCAAAATCTGAGGCACTCCTACCATATTTTGCCCCATATCATACACAAAAACTTTCGGCCTTACTTCTTTAACTGATTTGGAAGTGAGGGTTTTTACAATTTTTACGTTTTCGTCTAAATTTCCAATTAACTTAAAATCTTTATAATCAAATGTATAAGGTTGACTTCTTTCAGAAAATGCACCGATAAAGGCATTCCCTTCCAGGGGCACTGAAACTGCCTTTTTCCATTTTGAATCGTCATAACCCGGGGCAGACCAGTTTATGATTGCGGCTTCTTTGGTAGCATCATATACTTCTCCCTGAAAATAGGATCCATATCTCACAGGACCATCGGTAAACAATTTCCAGTCATTTTCATTAGAGGTAATAACCTGCTCAGTACCATCATTATAAGTAATTACAATTTTGGACAAAAGTGATTGACGGTCACCGAAATAGTTCCAGCTTTCCCCACTGTAGGTGATATTTCCGCTCCACCAACCTTCACTTAACCATGCTCCAATGGCATTTTCTTTACCTGTTTGAAGTGTAGAAGTAATATCAAAAGTCTGATATTGGTGATGTTTGTTATATTGTGTAAATCCCGGATTGAAATATTCATCGCTTACTCTTTTCCCGTTGAGATACATTTCATAAATCCCACGGGCAGTCACATAAAGCCGTGCTTTTTTGATACCTGGTTTGGTTTTAAATGTAGTTCTCAGCATAGGTGCTGCATTTTGAGTGGCGTTTCCTGTAACCAACATTTTTCCTGAAAATTTGTAAGCATCTCCCGATTTTTCTACTCCTGAGAGCAACTGGGCATATTTGTCTTCGAAAAGGGTATTGGATGGAAATCTGAAATTAGAAACTTTCAAATCTGAAAATGTCGCGGCCTGACCTTCACGGGTCTTAAATCCGAAATCAGCCACCATCGGAAAACTGATAAAATTATTGCCCGATCCCACCGGATTCAGGTTTAGGCCCCTCGGAGCAAAAGGAGAATACTGCTCGGGCATTGGTATCTCTACTTTGTGTGCCGCATCATTACCATCAATATAGAATTCAAAAATTCCGAAGTTAGATTCAGCTATGATTCTGTGTTTTTCATACTTATTGTCATTATTTATCAGTTTATCAGGTATTTCCAACGATTTCAGGGGAACTTCTTCCCTATCATCATTGGTATAGCCAATTCTGTAAATATTTAGTTTAGCTTTGCCATTTTCTGAATTCAAACCTGAAATATCCAGTTCGATTTCGGTGTAACTTTCGTTTCTGCCTCTCTCTACGCCCATCAGATTCAGGTATTTGTTGGCAAGGCGGGTATCATTGGCTCCAAATATTACCGAACCTTTGGTTGAGGCTGAACCCTTATCTAATTGGATGCCGAAACTAAGTTTAAATACCGAAAGATAATGCAGGTAAAAAACCAAATCTTCATCGCCTCCTCCAATCCATTGTGCACCGGACCAGGCGGATTCTGAGGTATTCAACAGTCCGGTTTCAAACCATGAAGTAGCTTTTGAAACCTTTCCTTTGTTGTCCCAGACCTGTACCGTCCAAGTGTATTTTGTACTTGCGGCAAATGCTATCCCCTCATATTGTATGGCGTGAGCTTGTCCAGAATTTACTTTTTTGGAATCCCAAACAGTCAACCCTTTTTCATCTTTAACAATTATCCTATAGGCGATTTGCTCCAATCCCCTGCCATTATCCAAGGATTTCATCTGCCAAGAAAACTGGGGTTTAGGCAAATCGGTACCCATCGGGGTTACTCTGTAATTGGTTCTGAGATTTTGTATAGCAAACTGAGCATTCAGATTCAGTACAGAAACAAAAAATACAAAGAGAAGCGTCCTGATTTTAGACATGATTCAAGGTTGAAGTTTAAATCAAAAATAAAGAAGTGATAATGAATAACTCGCCTTTACTCTCCTTTTTTGGAGTTTTAATTTAATAATTTTTTTCTCCTCAAAAAAAAAAGGCTGCCCTTTGCAGACAGCCTCTATTTATTATTTTTAAAAATATAAAATCAAAGTGTTTTTAAAGTATCCACCGGAGCTACGACTTCAGCTTGAGGAACTTCCGGAGCAACTGGTGCTACCGGTGCTGGTTTAGGCAGAAACGTTACATCTGTAATAAAATATTTAGTGTCACCATTCCATGGGAATTTTAGGAATTTTTCCTGATAGTGCAATGTGATTCTTTCTCCTGTAGATAATGCTATCTTAAGTTTTTCAACTACAGAATCCTCTTTTGCAGAAAAATCCCAATAACGTGGTGCCAATGTACCAGTTTCACCTGAATAACCCCCTTCGTTAAGTACACCTTCGTTGGTTTTGAAAACATAACCTCTTTCACTTAGTTTAGAGATGGTACCAGCCCTTTCTCCCGATGAAAAATAACCTGTGCTTATATACCATCCAATGAAAACAAGCAATAATAAAATCAGAATAAGTATGAGTTTTTTCACTGTAAATTACGTTTTAGTTTATGAGTACAAATGAAAGAAAAAAATAACATATCGGCAATTTTTCATGTTTAAATATACTTTTAAAACTTAAAATCTTCTTATCAGTCACATAGAATAATAATTAAGGATTTAAAAACTGAATTGTTTATTTTATTTTTTGTTATCCATTTAAAAAGTGATAATTCTCACAGATTATTGCTTACATACCAGCGAATTTTGCAATCAAAAAAATCAATATATTATGGGATTCTTTAGCAGTTTATTTGGTGGCGGACCAAAAGTAGATGTAAAAAGCATTATTGAAAATGGAGCAGTGATAGTGGATGTACGAACTCCCGGCGAATTTGCAGGAGGTCATGTAAAAGGATCAGTAAATATTCCTTTGGACAAAATCCAGAACAACATCACAAAAATTAAAAATTACCGGAAGCCAGTAGTGGTTTGTTGTGCTTCAGGCATGCGTAGCAGCAATGCAAAACGTATTCTGATAGGTGCCGGTTTAGAAGAAGTTTATGACGGAGGAAGCTGGTTAAACCTAAATTAAAAAAAAAGAGGAGTCGTTTTAAAAATGATATTTAAGCGACTCCTTTTAGATTAAAACTATGTTTTGTTTTTACATTGATGAAGTGTAAAATTTAAACAAAGATAACACCCTCACAATGCGAATCAAATATTTTTTGCGAATTTTCGCTAATTTATTATAGAAATTTTTCAAAATCCATATTTCGACCATATTTCAGGACATGGGATTTCGAATACAACTCTTTCTTGCGTTCCGGGGTGTACAAAATCAAGCTTAAAACAATGCAAAAATATACTTCCATCAGGGCTACTTCGCCTGTATCCATATTTTAAATCACCTAAAATAGGACATCCGATATTGGCAAGCTGACAACGAATCTGGTGAAACCGACCAGTAAAAAGTTCGATTTGTAAAAGATGGTACCTTTCTGAACTCGAAATTAATTCATAACTGAGTTTTGAATATTTGGCTTTTTTATTTTCAGGTGTGGAGATATATGATTTATTTTTATTTTTTTCGAGATAATTTTCTAAAATGCCCGTGAAAGTGTCAGGCTTTTTTGATACTATAGCTTTATAAAATTTCTTTACATTACTTTCTGCAAATTGCTTATTGATAATCACTTGCGATTCTTTGGTTTTGGCAAATAATACCAATCCGCTCACCCGCTTGTCAATTCGGTTTAATTCAAAAAGCTCTCGGTCTTTTTTTAATAAATCAAATAACGATGTACTATCCACCTCGGGAAGCGTAGAAATTCCAGAAGGTTTGTTTACTACAATTATATTTTTATCTTCAAAAATTATCAAAGAAATATGATATTGAATTTATACAAAACTAAATAAAACACTTTTAATGACACCTTTTTCAAATCTTTTCCGGAAATAATATTAATAATTCTCTGATAAATCTAATAAAAAACCAAACCTAAAATTTGTTTTGCTTTTTTTCTTCAAAGCAGGAATTTATTTTTTCAGGTCTTAACCTAAAAACCTAACTTTGTAAAGCATTTTCAAACCGATAATTCCTAAAAAATGATTCATTTCTTCGGGCAATCCCAAAAGACCGTTTATGCTGTTCAGATACTGAAAAATATTTCTGATGAGGACATCAAAAAACTACTTTGGTTATTTGACACCTCCAGTGAGCACATTTTCAATAAGTTAAATGACGAAAATGCGAGTTTAACCGGGACTTTTGTAGGCCCCAGAGCTACCATGGTAACCCCATGGAGCACCAATGCCGTGGAAATTACTCAGAATATGGGAATTGAGGGAATCATCAGAATTGAGGAATATACTGAAGTGGGAGCTGAATCAACTGATTTTGACCCAATGCTTTCTCAAAAATATTCGGTTTTAAATCAGGAAATTTTTACCATTAATAAAAAACCTGAGCCTATCCTGGAAATTGAAGATATTTCGGCTTATAACCAACAAGAGGGGCTTTCGCTTAGTACAGAGGAAGTAGAATATTTGGAAAAATTATCAGAAAAAATTGGCCGAAAACTTACTGATTCTGAGGTATTTGGCTTTTCACAAGTAAATTCAGAACACTGTCGTCATAAAATATTCAATGGCACTTTTGTAATTGATGGTGTAGCAAAACCTTCTTCTTTATTCAAATTAATCAAGAAAACTTCGGAACAAAACCCTAATGACATTGTCTCGGCCTACAAAGACAATGTGGCTTTTTTGAAAGGGCCGAAAGTGACTCAATTTGCACCAAAAAGTGCTGAAAAACCAGATTTTTATTCTGAAAAAGAATTTGATTCAGTGATATCGGTAAAAGCAGAAACACATAATTTCCCTACCACAGTAGAACCATTTAATGGTGCAGCTACCGGGTCAGGTGGTGAAATTAGGGACAGATTAGCAGGTGGACAAGGCTCCCTTCCTTTGGCCGGAACTGCAGTTTATATGACAGCTTATTCAAGACTTGAGGAAAATCGCCCATGGGAAAATGGCATGGAAGCCAGGAAATGGCTTTACCAGACCCCGATGGATATTCTGATAAAAGCCTCTAACGGTGCCTCTGATTTTGGAAATAAATTTGGGCAGCCCCTCATCGCAGGTTCGCTTTACACTTTTGAACATCAGGAAAGTTCACGTAAACTGGCATTTGATAAGGTAATTATGCTTGCAGGTGGCATTGGTTATGGCAAAGAAAGTCAGGCAAAAAAACAAACCCCGAAAGTAGGAGACAAAGTGGTAGTACTTGGGGGTGACAATTACCGCATTGGTATGGGAGGTGCCGCAGTATCGTCTGCTGATACGGGTGAATTTGGCTCAGGAATAGAATTAAATGCAGTGCAAAGGTCAAATCCTGAAATGCAAAAACGTGCTGCCAATGCCATCAGAGGTATGGTAGAAAGTGACCACAACCCTATCGTTTCGATACATGACCACGGTGCCGGTGGGCATTTGAACTGTTTGTCAGAGCTTGTAGAAGAAACCGGGGGATTGATTGACCTTGATAAATTGCCGATTGGTGACCCTACCCTATCTGCCAAGGAAATCATCGGAAATGAGTCGCAGGAAAGAATGGGTTTGGTGATCGGAGAAAATGATATTGATACTTTGAAGCAAATTGCCGACCGTGAAAGGTCACCGATGTACACTGTGGGCGATATCACCGGCAATCATAGATTCACATTTGAGTCCAAAACCACTGGTATAAAACCCATGGATTTTTCTATTTTGGATATGTTTGGCAGCTCTCCTAAGTTTATCATGGAGGACAAAACGCAGCCAATCACCTATTCTGAGCCAGAGTATTCTGCCGATGATATTGAAAAATACCTGAATCAGGTTTTACAAATGGAAGCTGTGGCTTGCAAAGACTGGCTTACTAATAAAGTGGACCGTTGCGTGGGCGGACGTGTGGCAAAACAGCAATGTGCAGGCGAATTACAATTGCCTCTCAACAATGTGGGCGTAATGGCTCTGGATTACAAAAGTGGCCACGGTATCGCTACCAGTATAGGGCATTCGACCGGGACGGCCATTATTGACCCGGCTGTGGGTTCAAGAAATGCAATCGCCGAGTCCCTGAGTAATATCGTTTTTGCTCCTTTAGAAAACCAACTTAAGTCGGTTTCACTTTCTGCCAACTGGATGTGGGCCTGCAAAAACCCTGGTGAAGACGCCCGCCTTTATGCTGCTGTAGAAGCCTGTTCAGAGTTTGCGATAGCACTCGGAATTAATATTCCTACCGGAAAGGACTCCCTTTCGATGAAGCAAAAGTACCCTAATGACGAAGTGATTGCCCCTGGAACAGTAATAATCTCTGCTGCCGGACATTGTGATGACATCACTAAAGTCGTGGAGCCTGTTTTAAAACCAAATGCCGGGGATATTTATTATCTTAATTTATCTAAAGATGACTTTAAACTTGGTGGCAGTTCTTTTACACAAATCCTTAACAAAGTGGGCCAGTCGGCTCCTGATATCAATGACGCAGGTTACTTTGCCAAGGCTTTCAATCTGTTTCAGGATTTAATTAAAAAAGGACAAATCGCTGCCGGTCATGATATCGGAAGTGGTGGATTGATCACAACCCTTCTTGAAATGAGTTTTTCGAACACTGATTTGGGAGCAAAATATGATTTGAGTGGTTTTGAGGAAAAAGATTTGGTTAAAATTCTTTTCGCAGAAAATATTGGTTTGGTATTTCAAGCCAAAGAAAATGCTGCCAATACACTGAAAGAAAATGGCATTGAAGTTGTAAAAATAGGATCACCAGTTCCAGGTAAAACTATTGAAATCGTAAAAGATCACAAGAAATTAAGCCTTGATTATCATCAACTTAGAGATACATGGTTTAAGACTTCTTATCTTTTGGATAAAAAACAAAGCAAAAATGGCCAGGCAGATGCCAGATACGCCAATTACAAAAATCAACCTTTGAAATATACTTTTCCTCAACATTTTACAGGTAAAAAACCGGAAGTCAAAGGATCTCAAAAACCCAAAGCTGCCATCATCAGAGAAAAAGGTAGTAATTCGGAAAGGGAAATGGCCAATGCAATGTATCTGGCAGGTTTTGATGTTAAAGATGTGCACATGACCGATCTTATCAGCGGAAGAGAAACGCTGGAAGACATTCAGTTTATCGGGGCTGTGGGTGGATTTTCCAATTCTGACGTTTTGGGCTCAGCCAAAGGATGGGCAGGGGCTTTTTTATACAATGAAAAAGCCAATATTGCTTTGAAAAACTTCTTCAAAAGGGAAGATACCCTTTCAATAGGTATTTGTAATGGTTGCCAACTATGGATGGAGTTGGAATTAATCAACCCTGAGCATGAGATTCACGGCAAATTGCATCATAATGAGTCGCATAAGCATGAAAGTATTTTCACTTCAGTAACTGTGCAAGCTAACAACTCAGTGATGCTTTCTACCCTTGCCGGTAGTACACTTGGCGTCTGGGTATCACATGGTGAAGGAAAATTCCATTTGCCTTATTCTGAAGATAAATATAAAATCGTTGGAAAATACGGCTATGCTGAATACCCTGGGAACCCTAATGGTTCTGACTTCAATACGGCCATGATGTGCGACAATACAGGCCGTCACCTGGTTACCATGCCACATATTGAGCGTTCGACATTCCAATGGAATTGGGCCTATTATCCCGAAGGCCGGAACGATGAGGTTACCCCATGGCTGGAGGCATTTGTTAATGCCAAAAAATGGATTGATACCAAAAACCAGGAATAATTCAAAGAAAAGGTATTTATCTTCTTACCACGAAATTCTCTCTCTCCTGAGGAAGGAATAGTCTCTTATGGTAGTCCGGAGAATCAACACGAAGCAAAAATGGTTGATTTTGGAGAATTTCACCTGTAAAAATATTGAAACCGTATTTTTTCTTCAATACTTTGGCTTCGATTCTGGCCACACCGTCATTTACCAGGCCAATTTGTTTGGCCGCCTGGTGTGAAAGATCCAAAACTCTGTCGCCATGATATGGTCCCCGATCATTAACCAGAACGATTACCTTTCGGCCATTATCGGGGTTAGTCACTTCTACCAAAGTCCCAAAAGGGAGAGTTTTATGAGCACAAGTAAAAAAATTATTACTAAATACAGCACCACTTGCTGTCGTTCTCCCACCGAATTTTTTAGCATAAAAGGAGGCGAGACCTTTGAAAGTTTTCCTGTAATCAAGTCCTTGAGAAAAGGACAAATTGCTGATTAGCAGAAACAAGATTAATTTAAATGTTACTCTGTTTTTTATCATAAATTATTGTTTAATGTGTGGAGGCTTGCATAATCAATTGATTATCAATACCAGATTTTTTATTTCGGTTGCAAAACAAACGTCAGGATTGAAAAGAATTGCTACAAAACACCTTAAAATTTCCTTAAAAAACCTGATAACACAAGGTTTTCCAGAAAAAATACAAAAAAGTGTATTAAAAAAATACAAAATTTAAGTAAACAGAGGATTTTTAATTATGTAAAATTTATTAAATATTGATAATTAATTACTTAGTGTGTACACTATTGTGGTAGTATGAGTTTTGGCAGGAATGAGAACTGAAATCCCAGTAATCTGATATTGAAATTGAATGTTTGTTCTGGAAGTAGTCCAACCAGAACTCATTGTAAAAAAAGACTGAGGACTGCTACTTAATTGAATAAAGCTGGTGCCTCCTGAAATTGATCCTGATGAAGCAGTACCATTGTTACTCCTCCTTGCCCAAAGTGCCAAACCTGAGTTCCAATCAGAATCGATTTTATGGATTGTAACATAATAAGTAGTAAAAGTTGACATTCCTGAAACGGAAATGGTGGTTTGATTTGTAGCACTGGTTTGAGTCAAAGAGTAATTAGAACCGGCTTCTGTGAGAGTACCTGCAGCCACACTTGAAGTCCATGCAGGAGCTTGACCGAAAGTAAGGTTACTTAATAATATTAATATAAGCAGGATTCTATTCATTTTATATGGACATTCCAAACCAGGATAAATCTTATTATTTTAAGTCTGTCACACTCTTATTTATTAACAATACTAACCGCTAAAATCATTCCAATAGTATATATATTTAGGAATAGTTTTACACAATTGCGATTTTTTTTTAATATTTTCATGCTCTAATAATAAAAAAAGCTATCAAAAATAAATGATAGCTTTTCCGAAAAATTAAAAATAAGGAATTTAATCAGTTTTTACTTTTACTCTCACAGCCTTGGAATCAAACATTCCCATCAAAGTGCCTTTCAGGTTGTCCTGATCGACTTTTTCAAGGTCCAAATTCAAGTCATATCCTTGTGCCGAAAAATAAATTGTGATTTTGTCGGTTCCTTCTTCAATATTCGTAATAGGAATGGCCGGTGCATTTGGGTCTGCTGGAATAGTAAGTTCTCCAAATAATTTACCCTCTTTTCTTTGCAAATCAGTGGCAAATTTGATGTCTCCATTCGGGGTACCGGCTACCATAATTTCCCATTTCCCCAGAAAATAATCATCTGCCTGAATGAAACTACTTAAAAGAGTTAAAACAACTAAAACTGGTACAACAATATTTACTTTTCTCATAAAAAATATAGTTTTAAATATTAAAAAATCGCTTATAAATTATTTTAATCTACTCCCTTTAACCTCAAACATGCCCATTAATTTACCTGTAAAATTATCTGCATCTTCTTTCTCCAATAACATATTGATATTCATACCATTAGTAGTGAAAAATGCTTTAATTTTTTCGGTATTTTCTTCTTCAATTTTATCTAACGGCAGGACTTTGTCCCCCTGCATTTTGGAAGTCATGGTACCGGTAAGTTTGCCATCTTCACGCTTTATTTCCAGTGAAATATCTACGTCACCTTCCGGAGTTCCAATCATTTTTGCTGCCCATTTTCCAACGAAAAAGTCGGCATCATTACTTTCCTTTGGAGTTTCAGTCAAGGGAATTCCACTTTCTACCAATTTTACCTCAGCACCCATCACTATCATTAATGAATTAAGCTCAGCCGTTGGGTTTACAAATACTACATATATATCCTGCATTTGATCTTTGGAAACATCCGCATTGATTGAAACAGATAATGGTTTAGGTGTAAAGTCCATTTTTTCGGAAGGTTCCAGCAAGACCGACTCCCCAATTTTCTTGCCTTTTGGCCCACCGATTCTTAGTTCTACCTTTCCACCGGCAGCATTAAGTTGAGGTTTTGGAGCTGTAACAAAAAGAACCAACTCTGTAATCCCCTGTAGATCAACCTGTTTCAAAACCATGTATGATGCATGTTTTGGAATTGCCAGATTGTTACCTCCGAATGACATTTTGTTGATTTCGGCATATTCATCAAAACCGTGGGCATCAAGTTTTGCATTTTTCAAAATAAAACTTTTTTCCGATTTCATTGCCGGTATTCCATTGGCACCCTGATCTTCATAGGCAGCCCTAAGAATATAAACCCCTTTCCCTTTGTCTCCTGAGGGTACTTTTGCATTATAGGTTCCTTTAATGGGTAGGCCTTTCTCTTTTGGTTTTTCATTGGCAACATTAAGTATATATCGGACCATTTCAGCCGCATCAGCAGTGGCAAGCTGTGGATGACCAGCCATAGCAGTCTCACCCCAAACACCGCTACCTCCTGAAATAATCTTTTTGGTCAGAGTCTCAAGAGCAGCATTGTTTCCCTTATATTTCTCCGAAACCTGACGATAGGAAGGCCCTATAGATTTACTGTCTTTTTTATGACAAGCCATACAATCGCTGGCTTCAATGAGTTTCCTGCCTTTTGAGAATGCGGAGTTTTCATCAGCTGACCGATGACCCATTGCAATCATGTTTTTATCGAAACCTTCTGAAAGATAATCAATATTCACAGCAACATTCTCAGGGTCTATTCCTGCACCCAATTCCCCGTCTTCTTTGTCGGTCACTTTTATGTCATAGGCAAAAGAGCGGTTGGGCACAAAAAATGACTTATTACTTTCCGGCATTTCTAAACTCAAAACAGGTGGTTCATTTCCGGCTGAAATTTCAATTGCCTGACTATTGGTACCTCCTTTCCCGTCATTGACAGTTAGGGTAACTTTATAAATTCCTTCTTTTGAAAGCGTGACATTGGCGTCTGGAGTATATAAAATTCTGGAATAACCATTAACAGAAGAAATTTTCCATGTGTATTTCAGTGGATCTCCATCGGCATCGGTGGTTCCTTTTGATGTCAGTTTTAAATTAAATGGAATTGCACCCCCTGGCTGGTTGGCAGCCATCTGTATTTGAGGCTTTCTATTTCCCCCATTGTATTCTATTCTGATCAATCGGGCATCATCATTGGCTGTAAACCAACCTGTTCCATATTCCAGCATATATAAATCGCCATTGGAGGCAAATTCCATATCCATAGGATTTGAGAATTTATAGTTAGGCATAAATCTTTCCTGGGAAATTAAATTACCCTCCTTATCCATAGTTACCGCCATAATCCAGCCTCTCATCCAGTCATATTCCAGAAATTTACCATCATAATATTTTGGGAAAGGTCTGGCTGCTGTTTTGAAATCAGAAGCATAAAAAACCGGCCCAGCCATGGCATTTCGGCCTCCATTACCCACTAAAGGAAACTCTTTGGAGTCGCCATAAGGATACCAAACAAAGGCATTTTGGGCTGGAGGAAGAATTTCAATACCGGTATTATTTGGCGATGTGTTTTTGGGAGCATGGGAATCCCAAAGTTCCAAAGTCTTTTTATTTTCAAAGTCATATTTAAAATAAGCCTTATTATCACCTACAAAATGGGGCCAGCCAAAATTTCCGGCTTTGCGAGCTTGTCCCACTTCGTCATGCCCTGCCGGACCACGTTTTTCATCAGATTTTGAGGCATCAGGACCCACATCACCCCAATACAAATATCCGGTATGCTGGTCAATAGAAATTCTGAATGGGTTTCTGTGACCCATCGTATAGATTTCAGGTCGGGTCTTTGGAGTACCTTTGGGAAACAAGTTCCCTTCAGGAATCGTATAAGTACCATCGGTCTGAGGCTTGATTCTGAGTATTTTACCTCTCAGATCGTTGGTATTGGCCGAAGACTTTTGAGCATCCCAGGGACTACGACCCGGTCTTTCGTCGCTGGGGCTATACCCATCAGAGCCATGGGGATTGGTGTTATCACCAGTAGAAAGGTACAAATTTCCCGCTTTATCCCAGGCAATGGATCCTCCTGTGTGGCAGCATTCCTGCCTTTGGGTTTCTACTTTCAGTATTTCTTTTTCTGAAGTGAGAAGAATCTCATCGCCTTTCATTGTAAACCTTGAAAGGACATTGTATGTGCCTTTTGTAGAAGAATAATACATATAAACCCAGCTATTTATTGCAAAATTGGGATCTTTATTTAAACCAAGAGTACCATCTTCTGCTACAGATTCTTTTCCATCAGCACTGATATATTTTAAGCTCACCGGAATTTTTGCTATCGTTTTCAGCTTTTTCGTTTTGGTATTATAAAGTCTGACTTCCCCTTTTCTCTGAATAAATAAAACCCGGTCTTTATCAAGTAATGACAATTCCATAGGCTCATCCAATTTTTCCTCCAGTATAACTTTAGTGAAGCGATTTTCTTCCGGTCTGGATTTTGTAAAATCGACCGGTTTTGGTGCTACCCCACCGGCAGCATAAACCACCCCTGCATATATATGATTGAGAAAAATTGGCTCGGAATAAGTTTCATCGGTATGCCCCATGGCAGTATAAAAAGACCTCCCTCCGTCAAATTCATGATACCAGCTAATGGGATGGTCATCACCATTTTTGCCACCTATATATGATTTCTCATCGATTTTTACGACAACATTAATTTTTGAAGAAATATCTTTGAAACTATAAAATTCATCTTTTCTCTCAAATGAATCGGGCATACCGGCAGTAAGTTCATTTCTTTTGGTTACGAAAAATCTGCCATTCTGAACATTACTTGGAGTGCTGGGATGATCCAGAAACCATGCACCTGCAAGTTTATTGTACCAGGGCCATTCATATTCTGTATCGGTGGCTGCATGGATTCCCACATAACCTCCTCCCGCTTGAATATAACGTTCAAAGGAGTTCTGTTGAGCATCGTCAAGGATATCTCCTGTAGTATTGAGGAAAATAACAACGTTAAATTTTTTGAGATTTTGCTCGGTAAATTGTTCAGAATCTTCGGTGAAACTTACCAAAAATCCTTTTTCCTTTGCCAATTTAGTGAGGGCAACTTTTCCGGCTTCAATGGATTGATGCCTGAAGGCGGCTGTCTTGCTAAAAACCAAAGCATTGATTTTTGTTTGAGCTTTGGAATCAATAACCCATAGGAACAACAACATTCCCAAAAGAATTTTCTTCATATTTGTTTAGATTAGGATATACAAGGTTTAAATAATCAAGCCAAAAATATAAAAAATAATATTATTGTCTATATTTAAGACAATGATTTTTATATTTGGATTAAAAATAGGATAAAAGGTAGTCAATCTTTTATTTTTATAGGTTAAATTTTGAATTTTAAGTCTTGGCAATATAAATATGATGAATTTAGATGAGGAACATTTTATTCCTCAACTTTCTATTGATAGCGTGATATTCGGATACTGGGATTCCAGGCTTAAAGTATTGATAGCCAAAGTCAAAATGGATTATGATATATGGACACTTCCGGGCGGATTCATACAACAGCGTGAGCATATTGATGCCGCTGCCATGAGAATTTTGGAAGAAAGGACCGGACTCAACAAAATTTATCTGGAACAGTTCAGGGTATTCGGAGCTGAAAACCGTGTTAATGACTCTTTCCAGGAAAAAGTAAAAACCTGGCAAAATATTGGTTCCAATTTTGAACTTGAGAAAATGTTAAGGTGGTTTTCCAAGCGGTTTGTATCTATTGGATACTATGCTCTAGTGGATATAAACAAAGTGAGTCTCAGGAAAGGAGAATTTGACAATAGTGTGGAATGGTACGATATTGAAAATCTGCCAGTAATGATAATGGACCACAATGAAATGGTGAACTTTGCTCTGGAAAAACTCAGGGAAAAACTCGACGAGAAACTGATTGGATTCAATCTATTGCCAGAAACCTTCACCATGCGGGAGCTACAGGAACTTTATGAGGCGGTATATGACCGACCATTCCCCCGAAACAATTTCCAAAAGAAAATGCTGGATCTCAACGTGTTGGAACGCCTCGAAAAAGTATATACTGGTGCGGCTAATAAGGCTCCGTTTTTGTATAGGTTTAGGAAGGGGGATTAATTAGAACTTCAAAAAAGATTCAAAAAAAAATTCGAAAATATTATTATAAAAATTAAAAGCTATCATTAAAATCAGAATCCCTTTATATTATTTTATATTAACCACTCTACCTTCTAATTTCGGAACATAAGTTTCAAATGTTTTTAAGTATCGGGTCATTGCTTCCAAAACGGGGATCAAAGTATCTTTCTTATTTTTTCCATTTTTAAAACCCAAAAATCCATCTCCTCCATCTGCTAAGAAATTATTAGTTAACACTTTATAAACTTTTTCTAATTCAAGAGATTGTCCATTTATTTTAACACTACTTACTCTTTTACCAGATTCAAGTGACTCATCATATTTCATTTCAACACCTTTAGAAACCTGCAAAATACCATTTGTAAGTCCTGCTCCATGCTCAAAAATCCCCATTAAGTCTTTTCCGGTGAGGTCCGTTTCAACCACTGTATTTGGAAAAGGAAAAGCCGTGATCAGATCTCCTACGGTTACTTGCGGCCCCAAAATATCTTCCCTAAGTCCACCACTATTTGTAAGTGCAAAATCGGCATTTGGATTGGTAAACATTAATGCATCCGCCACTGCATTCCCCAGGTTTGATTCTTCGCCATAAGATCTTGAAAGCATTGAATTTATTTTACAAACCGGTTCCTGTATAATTATCTTCAATTTTTCAGATGTTTTTCTAATCACTTCTGCGGTTAGTTCATCATCTTTTATTTCATCATCATAAACCACCTGCAATTTATTTCTATGTGAAACAATTTTATCTTTTTTTCGATTATAAACAATATCTAAACGGCCCAATTGAATGCCCAAGGCATCGGTTGAAACGATTAATGTACCGTTGGAAATCAAAGCTTCAGGAGTACCTTTATGTGCATGGCCGGTAATCAAAACATCAATTCCCGGAACATTTTTTGCCAATTCAATATCTTTTTGCAAACTTCTTTCTACATCGGATTGACCAGAGGAAGACTGCCTGCCAGGGATACCTTCATGCACAAGTAAGATTATTAAATCAACTTTTTTATCGAGTTCGGCTATGTATTTTTTTAGGTATTCTTCTTCATCCCTGCATTCAATACCACTTACCATAACCTCTGCTGTTGTATCATAAAATGAAAATTTGCCATGAAGTCCGATAACCCCGAGTTTTATTCCATTTTTTTCAAAAATCTTATAGGGATTATTCCAAATCAAATCATTTGAATTTTTCAGAAAAATATTTCCATTCAAAATCGGAAAATTGGCTTTTTTAAACTGTATAGGTACGTTTTGCCAGCCATGATCAAACTCATGATTTCCGACACAAACAGCATCGATTGGCATACTATTAATCACATCTATTACTGCTTCGCCTTTTGTTAAAAAACTATGATATGGCCCTGTAAAAAAATCCCCGGCATCAAAATAAAGGACATCCGGATTCTTGGTTTTTTCGATTTTGACAAGGGTAGAAATATTGGCAAAACCACCTACATTACGATTTTTATCCACCCAATTGACACGCATGGGTTCAAAATTTGAATGCAAATCATTAGTATAGAGAAGCGTCAATGACTTGTTTTTTTGACCAAATACCTGTGTACCTAAAATAAAAAGAAATAGAATTTTTTTCATCAAAATAGGTTTTGAAAAATCAGCTTTAAACTGAAATTTCTTAATTGTAAAAAAAACTGCCAATTTAATTATCGGAAAAACCAGTAATTCCTTCTAGAAATAATTGTAAATCTAGAAATTCTATTTGGAAAAAAACAAAAAACAAAAATTAGAGAGATTTTAAATTTGGCATAAAAAACTCAGCTCATCGCAAAAGCAATCATTTCTTTTCCTTCAATCGCGGCAGCTAATTTATCACCTTTATGAATTTGACCGGTGCCTTTGGCTGGCGTACCGGTAAAAATCAAGTCGCCAGGCTGGAGTGTCATAAACTTTGACACATAAGCGATTATCTCTTCAAAAGTATAAATCATCAAAGTTGTATTGCCTGTTTGCTTAAGTTCATCGTTGATTTTCAGATCAAAATTGATGTTTTTCAAATCAGGAAATTCAGATACCGGAACAAACGATGAAACGGGTGCCCCGCCATCAAAACCTTTGCCCAGATCCCAGGGGCCTTTGCCTTCGCGGCTTTGATCAAAAATATCTTTGGCAGTGAAATCAATACCGATTCCTATGGCTACAATAAAGCTTTTTGCATCACTTTCAGAGATTTTCTTGCCTGTCTTTCCAATTTTTATGACCAGTTCAGCTTCATATCGCAAATCATTGGTAAAATCAGGAAATTCGACATCTTGATTGTTGGTTACCAGGCTGGTTTCAGGCTTTGAGAAGATTATTGGATTACCGGTTTTTCCTGCATTTTTGTCTTCACCTTCGTTGATATAGTTTTTTCCAATAGCCAGAATTTTCATGATTAATAAGTATTGAATGAGAGAATGATTGATTGATTTATTGAATGATTGAATTGTCTATTTTTTTATTGAATTTAAGAAGTATTTTTTAGAATACAATTTGAATGAAAAGAATCGAATAGGATAATATAAAAATTGAGCAAAAAAAAATCAGAGCTTCATTGAAACCCTGATTTTTATTGAAATCTAAAACAGAAATTATTTTTATTTTGCAGGAATCAAGGTAATATTTCGGTATTCAATAGGTCCGTGATCGCCTTGAAACATAATTGGCCCGGCTTCGGCCTCATTACTGTCTATAGCTCCACCGGTAATACCCGGAATCTCGTTTTTGTAAATAATTGTTTTGCCGTTTAAAGCAACAGTTACGACTCTTCCTACCAAAATCACGTCAAAACTTTGCCACTCGCCAGCGGGTTTGGCAGGCAGTTCCAAAGGTTGAATAAATCCATAAATGGCTCCCAACTCACCTAAAGCTGGTTCTTTTCCATAACTATCGGTAATTTGCACCTCGTAGCGACCACGAAGATACACCCCGCTGTTACTGCCTTTCGGCACTCTGAATTCCACATGAAGTTTGAAATCATTGAATTTGCCTGTGGTTCTGATATTTGCACCCGACTTTGGACTTTTCAAAACGCTATTTTCCACAACCCATTGACTAGGCTGACCAAAAGTATCCCAGCCCTCGGTGTTTTTTCCATTAAAAAGTTTGACGGGCGTTCCCCAAACTGGTTCTTTGGTTCGGATCAATTTCGGTGCCCTCACTCCTACCCAGGTCATCACCTCACCGTTAGGCATGGTCATGGAGCCTGAGAGAGCATCATTTTTTAGTTCTCCCTCCACTTTCAGGTCTTTATCGATACTGTCCCATTGTGGGGGAATCGAAAACGTCAATTTATTTTCATTAAAAAATATGCGGGAAATTGGCCTGGCACTTCCTCCATCGGCAACGAAATGTCCAACTAAATATTTGACACCCGAATGGTTGATTTCCAGCCAGGAAGGCACTTTTTGATCACCCCGGGTTACGGTCAAATCCCACCGACCTTCAATATTTTGAGCGTGGGTCTGATTAAGGCTTATTAGAAAGAAAAGAAAACCAAAAAGGGGGTTTTTAAACAGATTATTCATAAATATTCTTAGTATTTTACTGAAAGTAGCTACAATATTAATCCGTTTATTGGGTTTTCCAAAAATATAATCTCCGAAGTTTTTATTATAAAATTATTGGGATTTTTCTTTTATTAGTTTTCTTGAATTTTCATGCAGATTTGTTTTATAAATTTCAAAAAGAAAGTATAAATTCTAAATAGAATTGGTGAACTTTCTGGAAATATATGCATAGTTTTAAACAGAATAACATCATTTTAAGACCCGAAATTTTCCGATTTTTATACTCTTAATATCTGGTCATTCCGGTAAACCTTCCGGATTTTTTTACTTTAAAAATTTATGAAAAGAAACCAATTTCTAAAACAAATCGGTATCGGAACGATATTGTTACCTTCACTCTCTTCTTTTAAAAATGAGCATTATTTGTCAAATATTGAAGTCACAGATTCATATATTTTAGAAGCAAATCAAAGAGAAATCGAACGGCTCTCTGTAATTTATTCCAATCCAATTAGCAGTTTAAGGAGGAGTTTAGGCTTTGATCTTGCCAATTATTCTGCTGCTTATACTGAATCCAAAAACAAGTACTATCAATCCCCAGCTTTAGAAAAAGCGATGAATTTAATCGTTGATTTTCTCTTAAAAGAACAAAAACCCGATGGAACGCTAGATTTTGGAAACTTATCCTCTCCGCCTGACACGGCATTTATCATTGACCCACTTTGTGCAGCAGCCAGGATTTTGCAATCTGCGTCCGGCATGGAAAAACTTAAATCTAATCTCAGGGTTTTTATTACCAGAGCAGCTAACCAACTGGCTATAGGAGGAGTGCATACCCCAAATCACCGGTGGGTGGTGAGCTCAGCACTGGCAAAAGTAAATGCACTTTTTCCAGATAAAAAATATACGAAAAGGATTAATGACTGGTTGGCCGAAAAAGTATTTACTGATGCCGATGGAATATATTTGGAAAGAAGCATCACTTATGCCGAAGTTGTTAACCGTTCACTGATTTTCCTGGCTGATTATGCACAAAAAACAGAATTATTAAAATTAGTCAAAAAAAACCTCAACTGGCTATTTCACATGATGGAGCCAAACGGTGACATGGTGACGGTGCAGTCAAGGCGGCAAGATGCTTTTCATCACCGCAACATCACAGAGTTTTATATTCATTATCGCTATATGGCTATCAAAACAGGAAACCCACTCTATGCTTCTATGATGGGATTCATTGAAAAAATGCCAGATTTTGAAGAAATTCAGGGTCGCAATTTGCTCTATTATATCCGTGAGAATCCAATTTTGGAAAAAAATATTTCTAAAGGAATCCTTCCGAATCAATATGAGAAGCTTTACAAGGGCATAAATCTTTTAAGAAAAAGAAATAATAATCAATCAATAACACTTTTTGCCGGAACCGACTGGCCCACTATAGTTGCCTCAGGCAGATCAAGCAATCCATCATTGTTTAGTTTCAGAAAAGGTGAGGCTATTTTAAAGTATGTGCGACTTTCCACTTCATTTTTCAGTGTTGGGTATATCAGAGGAAAAGGTTTAAAGAAAACAGCGAGTGGTTATCAGACTCAATTTGATTTTGAAGCTCCTTATTATCAACCTCTTCCTGAAAAATACCTAAAACCTGACGGAGATTATAACCTGAGCCCCAGTACCGACGGACGTTTCTGGAATAAAATGGATTTTCAGCATAGGCCCGTTAGCAATGTTCAGAAATTGAATGCAATAGTTGATTATGAAGAGCAATCGGGAAAACATCTGTTGAAATTTAAAATCAATGCACCTGAAGGTGTAAAAGTGGTGTTAGAGCTTTGTTTTGATGAAAATGGTCAATTTCAAAATGTAGAACCAGTTACATCAATGGCAGAAAATGATTATTTCTTAAAAGATGGTTTTGCAATATTTAAATCAGGTAATGACGAAATAAAAGTTGGACCAGGGTTAAATAACCATAAAAGTTTTCAGAATCTTGAAGGTGAAATGTACAGCACGCATTTTGGAACATTAAAAACCAAAGGAAAATATTTGTATCTAACCGGCATTTGTCCTTTTGAATACACATTGGAAATATCTTAAAAAAATAGGGGCAGAAAAACTTCTACCCCTATAAAATTCGACCAATTTTACTATGAAACAAATTTGAATTTGATTTAAAACTTTAAAGTAGCCGGCAAATATTTGGCAACAAGATCCTCATAATAAGGCCTTAATGCTTTTGAATCAGGTGTCACTGGTACTTTTGAATACAAATCATAAGGGTTAAACTTATCTACCCATTTAAACATTTCATGATCGTGGGCATTCATAAGGTGATCATAAGCGTTTTCTCTGTGCTGAGCATAAAATGAATGATATCGCAGCATATATAAGCCTTCTTCCGGAATATAATTTTTCATCATTTGATAAATATATTCATCATGTCCCCAGCTCATTTTTACATTATCGAGGCCACAATTAGGTTCATATATACCAAACTTAGTATTGTATCTTGGGTCTCTGGAGTCGGGATTAGCATCAAAAAATTCAGGGTAAACTATCTTATCGGAATGTTTGCAGCCAGTGGGGAAGGTGTCGCCTACCACCGCCCATTGGGGTTCACCAAAAAGGCATAATACTTTACCCAAGTCATGCATAAACCCTGTTAACACAAACCAATCGGGGTGTCCGTCGGCTCTGATTGCCTCAGAAGTTTGCAATAAATGTTGAAGCTGATCAAGGTCTGTATCAGGGTCGCTATCGTCAACTAGCGTATTTAAAAAATCTACAGCATCCCAGATAGTCATTTCTTTCTTATTAAAAGCAAGAAATTCCTTTTCCTTTTCTTCTACAAAATTATATGTCTGATAAGTATGATTAAGCCTGTAAAACTCTCTAACAGTGTTAACTCTTTCTGAATCAACGTAGTTTCGGTAATCTTCTTTAGCTTTTTTACCCGGTTCCGGATATCTTTCCAACACATCATCCTCCCATTCTTCAATGCTTTTTAAAGGATTAGAATTGACATTTTCCATTATTAATAAATTTAGGTTGAATCATATAAAAATATAACAAAATATTTTAAGTCTTTAATTTCGCAGGATAAAAATATGTTTCCTGTTTGTTTACTTAATAATTAGGCTCCCTATTCAAATTTTTGAAATAAGAATAAGGAACCTAGAATTGAATATATTGATTATTTTGGGGTTAATCCAATTTTAATTAATACCCGGGATTTTGTTTCAATGCCGGATTCAGGGTCATAGCTCCCTGAGGAATTGGCAGAATCCTTTTGTTTTTATCTGCATCAGTTTTATAACCCCATTTGTTTTCAAACTTTCCAAAACGGATCATGTCATTTCTGTGCCAAGTTTCCATCGCCAACTCTCTGGATCTTTCCTGATAAATATCCTCAAGGCTGACAGTTGTAAGGGCGGGTGAAGTAGTGCGATTAGAACGAACCTGGTTCACCAAATCAGCAACTACCTGGGCAGAGCCATTACTTCTCAATGTTGCTTCCGCTTTCATCAAAAGTATATCGGAAAATCTGAAAACGGGAAAATCATTGTTTTGGTTACGGTTGGTTGAAGTGGCATCCGGGAAAAACTTAATGTTTCTGTAACCCATATTCCATGCAATTTCGTCGTTACCCAGGTCAAAAGTGGCAACATCCTGACGTAGTTTGATTTCCGGAGTAAGCTCAACCTGATAAGTGTATTTTTCACCACCATCTGAACCAGTATAAAACTGATCATAACCTTTTTTTGTAGTTGAAACCATTACAGGAGTCACTCCATCAGCCATAAACTGCTTACCTGTAAGCCATTGCTTATTTCTTATATCGTTTTCATCATTAAAATGTGCATAAAATTCCGGCAAAGTGCTGCGAGGTGCTGAAGGTGTAAAAGTCAGATTAAACCTGGCCCTTAGTGACCGGGGAACATCGTATCTCGCATGGTACATAAAACCATTGGTACCACTCATAGCCGCAGCAGCAGGATCATAAGGAATAGCAAAAATAAATTCCTTCATCTGAGGGCCATTGTCAGGATAAAACATTTTGAGATAATTGGCCCTTGATTCGATTGAAAACTTTCCTGAATTGATTACTGCATTACAAGCTTCAATACACTCTGCATTTTTTGCGGTTCCGGTATAAACCTCGGCATTTGAATACATTTTTGCCAGCAAGGCTTGTGCTCCCCATTGCGTAAATCTTCCATAGGTAGCCATACTTACATCAGTACTTAAGCTTGGAATAGCCGCTTTAATTTCAGTTTCAATGAATTTGAATACTTCAGCTCGGGGAGTATTGGTTTTTGGAGTAAAGTCTCCATAAGTGTCATATATAGGTACATTACCAAACAAATCCATCATCATAAAGTATGCAAAAGCTCTTATCATTTTTAGTTCAGCTAAATTCTGAGCTTTTGAGGCAGTAGCCTCCGGTACTGTTGTCTCTAAAATAGACAGAGCCTGATTTGTTGTTCCAATTACAGTAGAAAGCCAGTTCCAACAAGTATTGGTGGCACCGTGGTCTTTGGTCCAGGTATGGTGGTGCATATCGATATAACCACGGTTATCATACCAGTTTCCTCCCCGGGCTGGCATTATTGCCTCGTCAGTGGTGAGTGATTGCATAAACCAGTAATCTAATGCGAAATTCCCTCTCAATGCAGCATATGGAGGACCGGAGGCCTGAATAAACTGAGCGGTTGTTTGTGGGAAAATATCAGGTGTAAGCTGAGTATTTACCGGCACATCGATCTTGTGGCATCCAAACACGAGAAGGCCGATCATTATTAAAAAAGAACTTTTAAATATATTTTTCATATCAATGTCAATAATTTAGATTTTGTGATTTTCTTAAAACGATACATTTAGACCCAACAAAACTGTACGGGTTTTAGGATAGAAATTATTGGAATCAACACCCGGAGCCAATCCACCCTGATTGATTTCAGGATCAATACCCGAATATTTCGTTATCACAAAAGCATTGTTAACAGAGGTATAGACCCTCAAACTTCTGATATTTTTGTTAGTTATTTTGAAATTATAACCCAAAGTAGCATTATCGAGACGAACATAGCTGCCGTCTTCAATAAATCTGGATGAATATTTAAATGAGTTCACATCTTTGGTACTTTCATCAGCCACATCTTTCAGGATATTAGTAAACTGAGCGGTTGTTGGTCTGAACAAATCAGCACGGGTGGCGTTAAAGATTTTGTTTCCAAATACGCCTCTTACAAAAAGATTCATGTCAAAATTTTTGTAGGTAAGCGTGTTGGCCCATCCCAGTAAAAGTTTCGGTTGCGGACTTCCCAAATAGCGATAATCTTTTCCAATTACCGGGGTAGTAGTAGTTCCACCAGTACTTGTATAGAATTGAGAAACACCACTCTCATTTTTGCCTGCATATTCAAAAGTAAAGAACTGACCCAAAGGTCTGCCTCCTTTTAGAATTTGCAAAGTACTTCCTGTCTGTCCACTACCTTCAGGCTGAGTGATTCTGATTGAATCGCCACCTGCAAAAAGCGGATTGGTTAAACTTACAATCTCATTTTTATTATGAGCCAGATTTAAACTTGAGGTCCAGGTGAGACCATTATCATTTCTGACCGGGGTAGCTGTTAAACTAAGCTCAATACCTTTGTTACTCATACTACCGCCATTGGCGACTATTCTTCCCACAGGCACCAAAATTGGATTTACCTGATAAGAATAAATCATACCGGTGGTTTTTTTGTCATAAACTTCAATCGAACCACTCAACATACCTTTTAACAAGGTGAAATCTAAACCGAGGTTTGCAGTGGAGGTTTTTTCCCATTTCAAATCAGGGTTTGCAGCCTGAGTTGGACCGTAAGCCGCAGTCTGAGTTCCATTGTAATAATAGGTTCCTAACAATCCTGAAATGAATTGGGCCGTATAAGCATTGAAACCAGTGGCATTACCGGTAACACCATAACTGGCACGAAGTTTAAGGTCATTAAAAATCTTTTGATTTTTCATAAAACCTTCTTCGTTGATACGCCATGCCAAACCTACTGAAGGGAAATAACCCCATTGATTATTTTGACCAAACACTGAGCTACCATCTCTCCGAATAGATCCCTGGAAAAGGTATTTATCAGAGTATGAATAATTTAAACGTGCAAAATCAGAAATCAATTTATTTTCCTGAAATACTCCATCAGCACCAAAATTGATTCTGTAACCCGTAATGGCGTAAGGATTACTCAGTGCAAAGTTACCGTATCCGATGTTGTCAACCGGAAAGTTGGTACTTGTTACCTGAAATCCATCGCCAAGCGTGTTGTCTTGCCATGAATATCCAATTACAGCATTGAGATAATGCTTTTCAAGGTTTTTGTTATAGGAAACAAAAGTTTCCAATACTTTACGGCTATCCTGGTAGGTATTTCGGAGGGCTGAACCATTCACGCCGAAGTTCATAAGCGAGTGAACGGCCGGCGGATCAGGATTATTATAAAAATTGGCACTGTTATACTGAGAATAATAACTTCCGTAAGACTGGCTGTTGAGCGAGGTTGTATTTTGGTAAGATAAATTTAAATCATATGATAGATTAAATGGCAAATCCACATGTGTATTAAATGAACCAATGAGGTTATTGTATTTATTGTTATCCTTGGCTTTTTCAATGAGAGCAAGCGGGTTAAAATAACCTGTATTTTGCCAGTTTTCAAAATATGTTCCATCGTCATTTTTAACGGGTGATACCGGCAAACGTTTTATCATTTGATCCAAAACATTGTTACGCATCGGAGTATTGTTGGCGTTGTTGTTAGAGTTTACTACCGACAATGCAAATTTCACTTTGTTATTTAATGCAAATTGTTCAATCGACATCCTTGCGATCACTCTTTGAAGATTACTGGAGAGTAGAATACCTTGTTTATCGGAATAGTTTAGACTTGCACTGTAAGTATTATGCTCACCTCCTCCACTGAATGAAACGTTGTGATTTTGGGAGTATGCTGTAGGCTTCATAACTACTGACTGCCAGTCTGTGTCAAAGCCCTTGTCATCATTTGGAGAAAGGCTTTGTCCATTTTTTGAAATAAAGGCCCTTAGTTCTGAGGCATTCATCATGTCAAGTTTACTGGAAACTTTTTCTATTCCCACATAACCATTGTACGTCACCTGCATAGCACCTTTTTTGCCTTTTTTGGTAGTAATCATAATTACGCCATTAGCAGCCCTGTTACCATATATTGAGGTTGCGGCAGCATCTTTCAAAACATCAATGGTAGCAATATCGTCAGGGGCAATAACCGAGATGTCGGCTCCGGGAACACCATCAATCACATAAAAAGGTCCTTGTGAAGAGTTGAGAGTAGAAGCACCACGCAAAATCATGGCAGCCCGTTGATTAGGGTCACCATTAGATGAAATGTTTAGTCCGGGAACTTTACCCTGAAGAAGCTGACCCACATCAACAATAGCTCCGCGGTTGAGATCACCGGGTTTTATATTGGCTATTGCACTGGTCAGGTTTTTCTTGGATTGAGTACCATAACCTACCACAACTACCTCGTTAAGATTACTTTCACTCAATTTCATCACAACATCAATGGTTGAGCGACCATTTACAGCAACCTTTTGTGTTTCGTAACCCACAAAACTGAATACCAACGTAGCACTTGAAGGACTCGAAATGCTATAAACGCCTTCTGAGTTAGTAGAAGTGCCCTGTGAAGTTCCACTTACCACAACCGATACGCCAGGTAATACTTCATTTCCATCACCGGATACTACTTTTCCTTTTACTGTGACAGTCTGAGCCATCACATTAGCAGATCCAAGCAACATCAGCAAAAAAAACCATAAATGATTGGTTTTCCAGTGTAGTTTTTGTTTCATAAACGTTTTTCTTAGAGTTTAGTTAATTATTTATCCTATGAGTGACACAATATTAGGATGGTTATTTTTAAATAAAAAATAAGAATAATCCAATTAACTATGCAAACGTTTGAAATAATCCGCAATCGATTGCAAAATTGAAGTATAAAAATAGAATCAGAATTGGGATGAATCTCTGATTTCCAATGAAGGGGTTAATACTATTTTTTGTGGGTTTTCATTTTGATTCTGAATCAAATCGAAAACTAATTGTGCGGCTTTTTGACCTACTTCAAAGCTTTTTCGGTCAACAGAACTTATAGAAGGATTAAAAAAACCGGCAAGGGGTGAGTTATCAAATCCAATTATGGCTGTTTGCTTTGGTATTTCAATATTCATCTTGATTAAAGTCTGAACTACTCCAAAAGCCACATTATCATTGACACAAAAAATCCCATCCGGTATTTCAGTGCCGCTAAACAATCGGTTTGTAGGTTCTACGGCACTTTGACTATCAAATCCTGTTTGAACAATCCAATCTTGCCTTGCTGCTATATTATTGTCTTTTAAACATTCTTCAAAACCTTTTTTACGATTTTTACAAACCACCAAAAACTCGGAGCCCGCTAAAAAAGCAAGATTTTGTCGACCAATATCTAGTAAATGTTGGGTTGCCTGATATGCTCCATGATAATCATCTGTGATAACGGAAGCAAAATCTTCAAGCGGAATTTCCCTGTCTATAAAAACCAGAGGAATATTGCTGTTTTTTACTTTATAAAAATGTGAAAACTCCTGTTTCTCAAAAGATCCATGTGAAGCAGAGACCAGGATTGCATCCACACGATTGGCCATAAGTTTTTCTATTTGCCTCTGCTCTTCCACCAAACTCTCATTGGAAATACAGATATTGAGCATAAATCCATGGTCAGTTGTTACAGATTGAATACCATCTATGATAGTTTGCTCATGAGAAAATGTAATAGATGGAACAACTAAACCGATTGTCATGGTAGATTTATTAAGGAGGCTAAGTGAAACAGCGTTTTTTTGATAGCCCATTTTTGTGGCATATTCTGAAATATTTTTTCGCGTTTCAATATTAATTGCGGGATGATTATTCAATGCCCTTGAAACTGTGGATGGCGAACATTTAAATTTTCGTGCGATGTCTTTAATGGTAATTGGTTCATTCATTCGATTTCCTATTTTCTTTTCAAACTCCTGTTTTCCTGATCTAAAATCTCTATTGTATCAAACTGATTTTTTAAAAATACGAACAAACTGATATAAAAGTGAATAGTTTTCTTAAGAAAGTTTAAAAAAATGGCGTTCTGAAACAGAACACCATTTGATTTTCTAACAAATAACACTTTAAAGGTAAAAAAATCTAAAATCAGTCTTTACTTGACTTCTTTTTTAAGGACTAATTCTGCGTCATTTCCCATCATATTGAATTTCAATTTAAGGGTATCGCCTTCTAATTTGCCAACCATTTTAATATCCTGATCCATGATATTAAGTACAAATTCTACATCATTTCCAGTAATTTTTCCATCTTTAAGAATAATCTCATTCCCTTCTGGTCCTACAGTAGAGCCGGTTAATTTCTCACCTTCGGCTTTGAAAGTATAAGAAACATCAAACTGATCCATTACTTTTCCTGTCCATTTCCCATTGATATCCTGGGCAAAAGAAGCCAACGACAGTGCAAAAACAATAATCGCGGTTGAAAGAATTTTTTTAAGCATTGTATTAAAATTTTAATTTAAAAATTTCGGATAAAACATCCGGGTTGAAAAATGATTTTGTAAACAGATTTTAATTTTTGAAAAATCAAATCTTATTATATTGTAAATTTAAAACAAGATTTTTATTAAATGTATTTTTTACAATTAATTTTATAAACAAAAGTTTTCTACCAGAATATGGTAGAATAATATCAAAAAAAAATCTTTACAAAATGAAATCTGATTTATGATTGTCGTTAAAAATAATTAATAATTTTCAATCATTTTTATAGAATCATAAAATGAACTCCCCCCAACTTATAAATAAATCGAGTCGTTAAATTTGGGCTTTGGAGGTAGTTTTTTTAAGTAAAGAAGATATATTCTTTTGAAAAAAAATATTGTAAATAATTGATTATTAATTGCCTTGATTCTTTTTTTAACATATTTTTATTATTTAAAACCTTAAATGGAAAATTTATGAAAATCTTAAAAAACCTCCTCTATCTCATTTTGGGACTTATTATCGTAGCTTTGATTGCAGCTGCTTTTTTACCTAAGAGCTACACAGTGGTAGTATCTGAGACTATCAAGCAACCCAAAACTGTGGTTTATGATTACCTCAAATTGTTTGGAAACCAAAAAGAATACTCTGAATGGATCAAACCTGACCCTAATCTTGTACCAGTCATCACCGGGACTGACGGCACCGTGGGCTCAAAATCGAGCTGGAAAAGCGAAAACTCAGACGTAGGCCAAGGCAGCCAGACCATTACAGCCATGACCGACAACCAAATAAACCTCGATCTGGAGTTTATTGCTCCCATGGAAGGAAAGGCCAAAGTCATCAACAAATTTGAAAGCCAGGATTCTACCAGCACAAAAGTTACTGTTGAATTTTATTCAGATGCCCCTTACCCAATGAATCTGCTCTCAATTTTGGTGGGTAAACCAATGATTGAAAAGACCGAGAAACAGATTCTGAAAAATGTTAAGGATATTTTGGAAAATAAAAAATGAAATTATGCAGCCCGAATTATTACTTAGTTCGGGCTTTATTAAAAACCATATTCCATAAAATATTGATAATCATTATTTAATATCAATAGTAATTAAACAAAAAACACCTCTAAACTTACCTTTCAATTTAATGTCGTACCTTTGTGTTTTTATATGAAGTCATTCTCCGACTTCGAAATTTTTATTTATGACATTTAAAGAACTGGGGCTTTCAGCCGAACTACTCAAAGCCATCGAACAAAAAGGTTACACCACACCCACTCCAATACAATTAAAAGCCATTCCGGTAGTACTCGACAGAAAAGATATTATGGCCTCGGCACAAACCGGTACAGGTAAGACTGCCGGTTTTGTATTGCCCATTTTGCAAATATTAAACGAAGAAAAACTTCAGGGAAAAAGACGTGTCAGATCCTTGATTTTGACGCCAACCCGTGAATTGGCAGCTCAGATTTACGATAACATAATATTATACGCCAAATACACCGAGATGCGTGCGGCGGTAGTTTTTGGAGGAGTTAATATCAACCCTCAAATATCTACATTGAGAAATGGTGTAGATATACTGGTGGCAACACCCGGTCGCTTACTGGATCTCTATCAGCAAAAAGCAGTGAGTCTTTCGGGTATTGAAATCTTCGTGCTTGACGAAGCCGACCGCATGCTGGATATGGGTTTTGCCAAAGACATTAACCGTATTTTGGGAATAATACCGCAAAGAAGGCAAAATCTACTTTTCTCGGCTACTTTTTCATTTGAAATAAAAAAACTGGCAGCCGGAATATTGAACGACCCTGAGTCGGTAGAGGCCACTCCGGAAAACACCACAGCCGAAAAAGTGGAGCAACGAATCATTTTAGTGGACAAGGGTCGTAAGCCATCATTGGTTGCACAAATGATTACCGAAGGCGACTGGCATCAGGTATTGGTATTTACCCGTACAAAACATGGAGCTAATAAACTGAGTGAAAAATTAAGTAAAAGCGGGATAAATTCTGCTGCGATTCACGGAAACAAATCGCAGGGAGCACGCACCAAAGCACTGGACGATTTTAAGAAAAACCAGGTGAGAGTACTGGTGGCAACAGATATTGCTGCCCGGGGTTTGGATATTCCCCTTCTTCCACATGTGATAAATTATGAGCTTCCCAATATCCCCGAAGACTATGTTCACAGGATTGGTCGTACAGGTCGTGCCGGAGCAAGTGGCGAGGCTATATCTCTGGTTTGTAACGAAGAATACCAGTTTTTACGAGACATTGAGAAGCTGCTTGATCTTAAATTCAAAAGAGAACAGATAGCCGGATTTGAGGCCACTGAAACCATTGAAGCAAAACCAGAGAAGAAAGAGCATCGCAGACCCCAAAATGCTAATTTTAAAAGAAATGATACCCCGGAAAATAGGGGGAACAAAAACCCTCCTGCCAATAAAGATAAATCTAAAAAATATTATGGAAAGAATTCTTAATTATGAATTCAAATAAAAAACAATATTTTACAAAAAAGTTTGCACTACCTTCTTTTAACTAAGATCAAAATGAAAAATAAAAACGTCGAAAAAGAATTTCAGACGTTTTTATTTGTTTTCAATCATCAACCGACGCAAAAACCATTTGCCTGAATAATGTAGAGGTACGATCTTCTCCAATCCTTTGCGTTTGTTTCATCAAGACTCCAATGATTTTTTCCTTAGGATCAGCGAAATAAGCAGTATTGAAATACCCACCCCAATCAATTGTACCTTCACCTCCCTGTCCGGCTATTGCAAGGCCATTTTTGTTAATAATTCCAAATGCCAGGCCATAGTTACGGGCAGATTTTTCACCACCGAAAAGCGTACCGGTTTGATTTTGCATGATATGCTCAACTGTAGTACGACTTAGGATACGATTCCCATTCAATTCACCTCCATTTACATACATCTGAAGAAATGTGGCGTAGTCTTTTGCAGTTGAAGACAATCCTGCTCCGCCACTAAAAAAGGCTTTGGCTCCTTTAGAAGGATAATCTACATCGTAGAAAGTATCCGTAAAGTGTTTCCATTTGCCATCTGTTTTGGTGTGAACTTTTACCAGTCTGTCGGCTTTTGAGCCAGGTAAATAAAAATAAGTATCGGTCATTCCCAAAGGTTCAAAGATATTTTTGGCCAAAAACTGGTCAAAAGGCATCCCTGATACCACTTCAATGAGATATCCTGCCACATCAAGTCCCTCACTATAAATATACTTGTCGCCAGGGCTGGCATGCAGAGGAAGTTTAGCAAGTTTTTTAATATTATCTCCGATTTTTACATTTTCAGTGGTAAACAAATCAACAATCCCTGCTTTTTTGTAAATGGCCTTCATGCGTTCGTCACCATCAATTACCCCGTATCCGATACCTGAAGTGTGTGTAAGCAAGTGCCTTACCGTAATTTCCCTTGCTGCCGGCACAGTAGAGTAGCTTGAATCAGCCATCCGGAATTTATCCAAAACCACCGGATTTTTGAATTCAGGAATATATCTGGAAATAGGATCATCAAGCATAAGTTTTCCCTGCTCCCAAAGCATCATAACCGCCGTAGATGTGATAGCTTTAGACATAGAGGCAATTCTGAAAATATTATCGGTTTTCATGAGAATTTTACCCGGAACATCGGCATACCCAAATGCTTTTTGATAAATTATCTTTCCATTTTTACAAATAATTGCAGTAGCCCCCGGAATATTTTCATCAGTAATAGCTTTTTGAAGCATCTGCTCTATCCTGCTTATTCGCTCCGCGGACATGCCCACAGACTCGGGGCTGGCTTCTTTTAATGGTGCACTGATTCTTGCAGATTTGGTCTGGGCAAATCCAAAACTGCATACGAAAATCAAAACGATGATTTTTTTCATGATAAATGGTTGAAATTATTTCCTCAAAGATACTTTTTTATGAAATATTGGCAATTTTTATTAAAAAAATAAATAATTGAAAACCCTCCCCTAATTTTGCAAATAAAATATAACGACAATTGTTGATGCAAAAAGTATTGTTCATTGACCGCGACGGCACTATTATCATTGAACCGCCCATTGATTTTCAGATTGATTCATTGGAAAAGCTCGAATTTCTTCCAAAAGCCATTTCCAATCTCAGAAAAATAGCTGAAGAAACTGATTTTGAACTGGCAATGGTTACCAATCAGGATGGATTGGGAACTGAATCATTTCCGGAAGAAACTTTTTGGCCGGCACATTTGAAAATGATGGATACACTAAAAGGTGAAAATGTACACTTTGAGGAAATCTTTGTCGATCGCACTTTTGAGCATGAAAATGCACCCACACGCAAGCCACGAACAGGTCTTTTGGGTAAATACATCAACAATCCTGCTTTTGATTTGTCCGGCTCATTTGTTATTGGTGACAGACTTACTGACATACAACTGGCTGTAAATCTGGGAGCTAAGGCGATATTTATTGCTGAAAATTTTCCCGAAAATACTTCAGAAGAATTAAAAAATGCTACTGCTCTGGTCACCAAAAACTGGGATGAAATTTATGAATTTCTGAAATTGCCTGCCAGAACCGCGGAAGTTCAAAGGACGACGAAAGAAACTGATATTTATATAAATCTTAATCTGGATGGAAAGGGCAAAGGGAATATTGAAACCGGCCTTGGGTTTTTCGACCACATGTTGGATCAGTTGGCGAAGCATTCGGGTGCTGATTTGACCGTAAAAGTAAACGGAGATTTACAAATAGACGAACACCACACCATCGAAGACACTGCCCTGGCTCTTGGAGAGGCTTATCTCAAGGCCTTGGGTGATAAAAAAGGCATTAGCCGCTATGGTTTTTTACTTCCTATGGACGAATGTCTGGCTCAGGTGGCGATTGATTTTTCAGGAAGACCGTGGTTGGTATGGGATGCTCAGTTTAAAAGAGAAAAAATAGGTGAGATGCCCACCGAGATGTTTATGCACTTTTTCAAAAGTTTCTCTGACACCTCAAAATGTAACCTTAACATTAAATGTGAAGGATACAATGAGCACCACAAAATCGAATCGATATTTAAAGCCTGGGCTAAAGCAATAAAAATGGCAGTAAAGAGAGATATCAAAGATCTGGATGCAATGCCTAGTACCAAAGGCGTTTTATAGTATTTTCTCTTTTCCTAAATAATCATTAAATTGCATAATATTTTTTCCAAAATATAGTTATTTACCCGAAAAATCATTCAAAAACCGTATATGCTTTTAAACCTCATCCTTCAAGTGCCAGCTGCTACAGATTCAACTGCGGCTATTGGTGCACAAAGTATCAATTACTTATCGCTATTGTTTAAAGGTGGTATTGTAATATATCCGATCCTGATTTTATTATTGCTGACGATTTTCTTTGCTGCCGAAAGGTATTTGTTTATTAAGGATGCTTCAAGAATCGATAGTGGCTTTATGAGATCATTGAAAGACAATATCCTGAGGCATGACATCAGAACCGCTGCTACGCTCTGCAAAAGCACAAATCTGCCTATTGCCAGAGTCTTGGAAAAAGGAATCAGCCGCGTTGGAAAACCCATCAAAGACATAGAAAGTGCCATGGAGATACAGTCAAATCTTGAAATCTCAAAAATGGAGAAAAATATGGGTTACCTGGGCTTAATTGCCGGTGTAGCTCCTACTTTGGGTTTTGTGGGTACCATTTCAGGAATCATCAGAATATTTTATGAAATATCAGTAACAGGAAATTTCTCAATTGAAACCATTTCAAACGGACTTTACGAGAAAATGATTTCCAGTTTCTCAGGACTTGTAGTTGGTTTGCTGGCTTATTCTGCTTATCACGGCATCAATATGATGATTGACAAGTTCAGTATCAATCTTCAGGCAACTGTAATGGATTTCTTCGATACACTTAACGAACCAGGCCACTGATGAAATTTAAAAGACAACGTAGATTTGAGGCCGAAGTTCAGACAGCTTCCCTTAATGACATCATGTTTTTCTTATTACTTTTCTTTTTGATAGTGAGCACTTTAGGTAGTCCGAATGTGATTAAACTAATGCTTCCAAAAAGTGATAAATCAACGCATGATGTTAGTAAACAACCGGTTTCGCTCTCTATTACAGAGAACAAGGAATATTTTTTAGACAAAAAACAAATTGACTTCACTGAACTTGAAGGGGCATTGGTGCAAGCTACCAGCGGTATGGATGAGCCAACCGTGGTACTTAGAGCTGCTCAGTCGCTGACTATTCAGGATCTGGTAGATGTGATGGCAATAGGAGCAAGAATAAAAATCAGAATGGTGCTGGCTACCGAGCTGACCAAGTAATATTTTTTTTTAATATTAGTGAGTTTCCAAAATGTATTTATATTTTTGGAAACTCATTTTTTTTTTGAGCCAAAAATATATTGAATGAAAAAAGTCGCCTTTTTCCCGGGATCTTTTGACCCATTTACCAAAGGACATGCTGATATTGTGAGACGTGGGCTCAACCTTTTTGATGAAATAATCATTGGAATTGGTACCAATACCAACAAAAACCGGTATTTCGAAATTGAAGCCATTGAAAGGGAAATCAAAGGAGCATTTGATAACGACCCAAGAGTGAAAATCATTCATTATGAAGACCTAACAGCTTCTGTCGCTAAAATACATGGTGCAAAATTTATCCTGAGAGGCTTGAGAAACACCACTGATTTTGAATATGAAAACACGATTTCTCAGGTAAACAGACAGTTGGAAAAAGAATTGGAAACGGTGTTTTGATCACTTCTCCCGAACTAGCTCCTATCAGCTCAACTATTGTGCGGGAGTTGCATAAATTTGGGGCTGATATAACTTCTTATATCCCTTATAAGATAGAATAAGCTTAGTTTATTAATTCTTTATTATTCTGAAAGATTGCAAATCTCCGGTTTTAATGTAATATAAGCCCGGAGCAAAATCGGAAAAATCGATTTTTTGGGTATCCTGTCCCGAATTCAATACTTTTTTTTGCAAAACTCCAGAACCATCAAAAACCTGGAAATAAAAACTTTCTGAAATAAATTTTTCAGGAACGATGACATTGAGAATATCGTTGACCGGATTGGGAAAAACAAAAAACTTCTCATTGTTGGCAGGTGGCTCAACTGAGGTTACTACGGCCCCCGAAAGAAAATTAACCGGCCAGCCTATTTGATTCAAAACCTTCAGAATTACCTCACCAGGAAAGTGATTGACCTCTGAGGAACCAATTGAAGGTGACATCAACGAATTTATGGTTCCTTTTGGATATTTTGATTCGTCAAGATGCGAAATACTTCCTCCTGTAACATAAGTAGTGGGTGCAAATATTTTGGGTAAATCCTGCAAATCGGATTCATTGGTAATTTTATAATAAAGGGCATTACTAGTGAGATTTTTTTTAAGGTCTGTAGAGGGATTTCCGTAAGTACCATCATTGGTTAGCAAAATACCGGATGAGTTTTGGAGAAAAATATCATAAATTATTGGTAAACCATTGAGTCCCCAGATTGCTTGACTTGTGTTGGTTTCATTAAGCTTAAAAGTTGAAGTAAAACCCAGACCGTGTGCGATTTCGTGCATAACTACGGTCATCAAATCATATTTAAAAGCCTCATAGTTACCATCTGTAAGATATGACCAGTTTATGTTTTTATTTATGCTGATTGTAATGTCAAAGTCTGTTCCGTTTAAGTTTTCACCTTTTATGGCTTCAGCAAGGGATACAGGATACCAAACGTTTTTTACGGCTGAGTTGCTGAAGTTTTTATAAACATTTTTGGCACCTGAGCTGGCAAGTGTATTGCTCTCCACTTCTTCCCATTTGGCCGAAATTTTTATGGGTACTCTGGAAACCAAAACTTTTGACCAAACATTTACTGCGGCTTGAAAAGCAGTTTTTGCACCAGAAGGAAAGCCACTTCCATAAGTTACATCGAAAGAGGCAGTATTGGCAGCAGTACGCAAATTGGATAAATCATGACCCAGATTGACCTGAGTAAAGGAATGCTCACCTATGGGACACGAAACCACTATCCCTTCGTGCATTTCCTGGCTGGCAGCCTTAAAATACATAAAGGGGATAAACGATAATAAAAAGCAAAGTTTAAGTTTTCCCATGTCTTTACAACATGATTTCACGGCAAAAATCATTCCTAAAGAATATTTTCTTTTAACTTAATACGAAAAAAGTTATCGAAAGGTGGCCTCATTAGCCCCAGATTTTAGTTCCTTCTGTGCAATTTTTACACATGGGTATATTTGCCCGGGATGTTAATAATTTTTGACGAAAATCAACATAAGATTTATCATTCCAGATTTTTGAAAATGAAGCTGTTTTCAAATCCCCCATCCTATTTTCTGCATCTTTATCAAAACAACAAGGCACCACAAGACCGTCCCAGGTGATTACAGTAGAATGCCACATTTTCCAGCAATGGTTGAGTAATCGGCTCTTTATGGCATATTTTCCATTTTTTGTTTTTTCATACCGTGAATACCTGGAGTTTTCAGGAATCAGGTCTGAGCCATTTTCATAATCATAAATCTGAGCAGTCTTTAATCGCAATTCATCTACCCCAATTTCTTTTGAAATACGTTTTATCTCCTCAATCTGATGCTCGTTGGGTTTTACGACCAAAAATTGAAATATCACAAATGGCGTGGAACTTTTTAGTTCTTTTTTTGCCTGAATTATATTTTTTGTACCCTGCCAAACTTTTTCAATGTCACCCCCAATGCGATATTGCTGGTAAGTATCCTGAGTGGTACCATCAATGGAAATTATAAGCCTGTCAAGTCCCGACTTTACTGTTTCAATGGCATTTTCATAATTTAGGTAATGAGCATTGGTCGAAGTAGCAGTATAGATTTTTTTGGCATTGGCGTATTTTACCATAGTCAAAAAGTCTTTGTGAAGGTAAGGCTCCCCTTGAAAAATAAAAAGTCATATACATCACATAATCAGACAGTTGATTTATCGTATTTTTATACAAGTCGAAATTTAACATGCCAGTTGGTCTGGTAAATGACCGTAATCCACTGGGACATTCCGGACATCGAAGATTGCAGGACGTGGTGGGTTCAAAAGAAATAGCAACCGGGAAAAATGAATTTACTGCTTTTTTAAAAATTTTGGAAATAATATAAGAATACACCAGCCCCAGTGCATTTATTGCCCTACGAAGAGTAAGTTTTGATAGAAAATTGAGGCTGTCTATCCACATTTATTTTTTGAATTGCTCGTAATATTCCATCAATCTGGCGTTTTTTTCCTTAGAAATAATATCTTTCATTGCGGTCTCGGCCTCAATTGCTGAGTCTGCCAACATGGATAATGCCCTTACAGCACTCATTCTCACGTACCATTCGGTCTCGTTCTGACCAATGCTTTTCAAATATGGAACGCTCTTTTGTACCAATTCAGTATCGGCTTTGATTAAAAATGCACCCAGGGCGGTAACTCCCTGATAAAGTTCGAATCCTTCCATGTCGGATAATTTTTCCAAAAACCAAGGATATTTTTCAGATTCAGGATTTTGGGAGAAAAATGAAGCAACCGCCATGAAAATGTTGAAATCTTTACTTGTCGAATATTTATTGGCCAATTCAGCCGCATCAGGTACATTGTTGGCAAATAATGCTTCAAGTGCAGAAGCTTTTACAAGATTGGAACTATCGGAAAGTGCTTCCCGAAACAAAATATCATTTTGAGGATTGAGAAAATTTTTAACAGCCAAAATCGCTGTAGCTTTCACATTGGTTTTGGGATCATTTTTTATTATCTGCTGCAAAGCTTTTTCCACCTTCAAAAAATCTTCTCCATCGTAGTCGAAAAACTTCTGAACAGCAATTTCTCTGATTCTCCAAAATGGGTCTTTTAAAGCTTCCAATACTAGTTCTCTAACTTTTTTATTTTGTAAAGGTTGAATTTCGGTGCTTTCATCAGGTTTGTAGGTAAGATTTTCCAAAGCGTGAAGTCGCCCATAAACTGTTTGGCTGTTTTGGAATTGAAAAATCAACTCATCTTCGGTTTTTTGATGACTTATGGCTGCCAAAAGATAACCATCAGGATTTATCAAAAGGCCTTTATAGTCACCTTCAAAATCAATTTCATAATTTTTCTCTGCCTGACTAAATTCTAAAATCTCTGTCTTTCTCCCTTTCGAAGTATAAATTTCTACCGGTATTTTAAGATTGTAAACAAAAGCATTGGTGCTGTCGGTGATTTGTTTCAAGACCAACTGTATTTTGTTTTTCTCAATTTTGTGACTAGCTAAAATATTTGGGTGGCCGGGTCTGAAAAACCACTGGTCAAAAAACCATTTCAAATCTCTTCCTGTGATTTTTTCAAACGCAAGCCTTAAATTTTCAATTTCTGTGGTATGATGTGCGTGTTTGTTTAGATAATAATTTAAGGTTTTAAAAAATGCCTCATCGCCCACTTCCATACGGAGTTGATGCAATATTCTGCCACCTTTTTGGTAAGAATGTGCATCAAACATATCTTCCTGAGATTGAAAATCAAACCTGATCATTGGCACCTGTTTTTGAGCCGACTCCTGCATATATTCCTGAAGAGCAGTCAGATATAAGTAATCAGCTTCTTCTTTTCCATTTTTATGAAATGCCCACAAAAACTCGCTGTAATTGGCAAATGATTCATTTAAAGGCAAATGAGACCAGGACTCACAGGTAACAAGATTGCCAAACCAATGATGAAATAATTCATGGGCTATTACACCGTCATCATTGCCATCAATAATCTGATTACCATCTTTTAGAACGGACCTGGAATGAACGGTGGCCGTTGTGTTTTCCATAGCACCGGAAACATATTTTCTAACTGGAATCTGGGAATATTTAGGCCATTGATATTTTACTCCCAATAATTTCTCAAAAAAACCAATCATTTCAGGTGTTCGACCAAAAATTTCATACGCATTTTTTTCATATTCCGGCTCCACATAATAACTGACCTCAAATCTTTTAAAAGTGCTGTCTATTACTTTCTTAAAATTGCCCGCTGCAAGCATGCTCAGATAAACTGCATGGGGTGTTTCAAGTTTCCAATGATCGGTTTTAGTACCTTCTTTATTGATTTTAGTTTCAACCAAAACACCATTAGAAAGAGTCGTCATTGCCTTATCTAGAGTCAAATAAATATCTTGTGTATGATTTTGGTTAGGTGAATCAATGGTAGGAAACCATACGCTATTGGATTGGGTTTCGCCTTGTGTCCATAGCTGGGTCGGAAGTTTCGGCGTTTCAGAACCTGGCACAATAAAATACAAACCTTTGTCAGAAGTGATGGCTTCCGAACCTGAGGCTATAAGTTTTTCAGGCTGTGAAATATATTCAATTATGATTTCTAAGGTATCGGTAGAGCTGTAGGACTTGCCAAGGTTTATCGAAATAATATCGTCGGCATATTTATATTCTAAGGATTGATTTTGTGATTTTACACTTTTCAAATCAAATCCTCTGGCATCCAATTCAAGTTTAGATTGAGCATAGAAATACGGCTTTAAGGTCAGGATTGCTTTTCCGGCCATGGTTTTTGATCCAAAATCGGGTTTCAAATGCAACTCAGTATTGAGTAAATCAAATGTAATTTCGCGACTTTTTCTTACCTGGGCATTCAGGTTTAGGGCAAAAATCAATATTACAAATAGAATTTTTTTCATTTTAATGATTTGTTATCGGTCAGGATTAAGGTTTTTATATAATATTTTCTTTTTCAAAACCAGGCTGAATCCATCTTCCTCATTTTGAAAATCATATTCATTTTTCAATACAAAATCATCAATGCTCGAGAAACCGCCCTTTAAAGTAAGCGTAATAGAATGCGTGGCCGGATTTAACCGCCAAAAACAAGCATCAACATCAAGGTCAAGAAAATCAACACCGGCACAAGCCTCTATGTCTTCTGAAGACTGATAGTCGTACTCAATACGACCATTGGGTTTAAATGTCCAGATCATGGTATTGAGCGACACTTTTTCCTGAGCATAAGGAATAAACTTTATCTGGCTTAAAGTATCCACTTTGTCAGTCAACAATATATATTTTCGGGACGGTACTTTTTCTTTGAACGTTTGCCCTATTGCAGTAATTGAAAAAAGCACCAAAAACAACAATCCTAATATTTTTAAAAATTTCATAATTAGTTGTTAATCATAAATTTAGTTGCCCGTGTTGCAGGTAAAACAGATGCCAGGACAGTTATCACAAATATGCCAATAACCGATAAAAACACATCACTCGTCCGAATCTCAACCGGGTAAGCATCAACCAGGGCGTATTCCATACCAAGCTTTACAAACCCGATTTTTTGTTGTAAATAACTTATGCCCAATCCTAAAATCAAGCCTAATACTATGCCTACAATGGCCACCAATAGACCTTCGGCAAGGAATATTGCTCTAATCAATGATTTTGTGGCTCCAAGAGATGACAAAGTTTTTATATCATCTTTTTTATCTATAACCAACATACTCAAAGAATAAAAAATATTGAAGGAGGCTATTCCCACAATAAAAAACAAAGCAATAAAAATAAACAATTTTTCTATTTTAATGGCCTTGAGTAATGGAGCATTTTGCTCATCCCGGTCTTTGATTTGCAGATTTGAAGCTAATATTCCGGAAATCTCTTTTTTTACACCACTGGCATCTATATTTTCTTTGAGCGTGATTTCAATAGCCGTTCTCTTCCCTTCTTTTTCGGTGAGCGACTCCACAATTTGAAGAGGTACGATTACATGATTATCATATTGTTGTTCCAAAACAAACGCTCCTGCCACTTCCAGCGTAGATTGGTTTATATTTTCTTCAGGATTCAGCACATTTAGTGGCTGCATTTTAGGATATAATAAAGTCAAAGGATACAGAAAATCATTAACTTTCAAATCAAGGGCTGTATAAACTCCTCCACCCACATATGCGGTGGGTCTGCCGTCTTTAAAAATCTTCATATCACCCTCAAAAAGAGCTTTTTGCATTTCAAGATTGTTTTCAAAAGTAGTATCTACTCCTTTAAGAACTACGATCATTTGGGCGTCATTGCTGCGTGCTAACGCTTTATCCTGATATACTTCGGACAGATATTTAACTCCGTTTATGGCTTTGATTTTTTGCAAAAGTCCACTTTCGGGCAGAAAATCTTTTTTGGAAATTGAGGTAATTTTAAGGTCGGGATCAAAAGCTTTGAAAATCTGGCGGTTGAGATCTTCCAGACCATTAAACACCGACAATATCACAATGAGAGCAGTTAAACCCAGTGCAATTCCCAACATCGAAATGAGAGAAATAAAGTTGATGAAGCTTCTCTTTTTCTTAGATAGAAAGTATTTTTTTGCTATAAAAAAAGATAAAGACATAAGTTTAATCTTCAGTATTTTCGTCGGCGGGCGGAATATGAATATTGGCGAAGAGTTCTTCTATTTTCTGAGCATATTCGGCTGTATCATCAATATAAAATCGAAAAGTTGGAATAATCCGGAGTTGGTTTTTGGCTTTGTTTCCAAACAATCCTCTGATTTTCTTTGAATTTTCTCTGATACTTTCCAAAATCTGCTCTCTTTTTTGCCCTTTCAAAAAACTCAGATACACCTTTGCAATGCTGAGATCAGGCGAAACCTTGACTTCGGTAATGGTTACGAAGTCATCCTCGAAAATGGCCTTAATATCTCTCAAAAAAATATCTCCTAAATCTTTCTGAATCAACTTCCCTACTTGTTTTTGCCGCTTCGACTCCATCAGTTTTTTATGCCCGGGGACATATTTTAAAGAACCCTACAGATTCTGATTTTACGTATAAATCTAAATAAACTGCAAATATCATGGTATTTTTTGGTTTATCAGTGTGCCAATTGATATTTTTGTATCGGTGTTGTGATTTTCGGGCACGGAAAATACGGTAATTTACAAGCCATTTTTATCACCCTTTAATATATAAGGTCTTGTTAACGTTTTTTAAAATTAATTCGATATTTCAGGTAATTACACTTTTTCTGATTTTGTTTCTGATCAGATTGCCATTTTGGGCATCGCCGCTACCCATGCTCAACAGTGAACTGGAGCAGATGCTGGTGGGTCAAAAACTCAATGAAGGCATGAAATTATACTCTGAAATACTCACCCAAACTGGTCCGCTCTCAGCTTATTTCTTTAGGTTAATTGACCTTTGGGCTACTAAAAATCAGTTTGTTTATGACACCGTCGCCACAGTTTTGGTGGTGATTGAAACCTTGATTTTTGTTTTTATGGTAAATCGCAGAAACTTGTTTAATGATAAAAACTACATTCCGGGTTTAATATTTCTGATACTTGTTCATTTGTCTTTTGACATGATAAAACTTTCGCCCATTCTGCTTTCCAATCTGTTTTTTCTGGTGGCTTTAAATGCAACACTAAGACAAATAGAAAGGCGTGATGGTGTTGGCGATGATGTGTTCGAAACTGGACTTTACTTTGGCATTGCCTCATTATTTTATTTTCCGGCGGGCATTTTTATTATTTTCAATGTCATCGTACTTTTTCTTTATACAGGTATCAATATCCGCCAGACTTTCATGGTTATTCTCGCATTTTTATTGCCGATTTTTTTTACTTATTTATTTTTCTATTTCAACGACATAAATTCTGAGTTTACCAATGTGTGGCTTTTCAATATCCCTCAATTCAGTAACTTTAGTTGGCTAAAACTCAAAGACCTGGTATTTGTAATTGTTCTTCCGGTAATCTTGACGGTTTTTGGGGTGTATAAAGTTTTAAGAGGAATGCGTTACAATAGTTTTCAGAACCGCTCGCACCAAATGCTTCTGATCCTGATTATCTTCAGTACCATTGCTTTCTTTATTTCCGGTGACTTAACTCCCGGCAAGCTATTATTTTTAATGGCACCAATGGCATTTTTTATCTCAGGTTATTTTGTACATTCCAAAAATCTCCTGATTCCTGAACTTACTTTTCTGTTTTTCTTTTTTGCCTCAGTTACTTTGTTTATTCTGGGTGCCAAACCAATTGGGGGATTCACCTTACCCATTTTAAAAGATGCCAGAGCAACTGAAAATAACAATTATGAAAAATATAATGGCAAAAAAATATTTGTAACAGGCTCACAAATAATATCTTACAAAAACCTGGATATGGCTACAGGGTATGTAAACTGGGAACTGGCAAAGCTCGATTTTGAAAACCCGAATAATTATATGAGTCTGGCTAATATTTATAATAATTTAAAAAAGGATATGCCTGATGTTATTATTGATAATGAAAAAGTAATGCCATCTATCTTCAAAAACCTGCCTGATTTAGGAGAAAAATATAGTAATTCTGAACCAGGAATATATGTTATTAAAAACTAATTTTGGTCCAAATCTCTCTGACTGGATCACCTTTTGAGCTTTTTCCTGAATGTTGCCATTTGCCATCGGCAATATCGGCATCAAAACTAAGCTCTGCCCCTACCCTTGCATTGTCTCTTGAAAAGAACTCAATTTTTTCAATATATTTTTTGTCTTTCAAAATATAGGTGCCACCACCGGTACCCGAGAATTCACGGGTTGAAGTATTGATAGCAAACCATTGAAAGCACCCACCGCCCATGATTTTTAAGGTTTTTCTTGGTCCGGCCTGCATTGGGTTCATTTCTCCTTCAGGATTGGCTCTGGCGGTAATTTTCCATAAACCTGTGAGGGCATTGTCTTTTTCAGAAACCTTTTCAAATTTCACATCATTTAATTCAAGGCTCTTTTTTTTATGTAAAATATTATAAGTTTGAACCGAATTAACCAGCGAAGGTTTGCTGGAATGAAATTCAATGTCAGTCAGAAATTCACCGGTTTGGCTTAGTTCATATTTACCGCCCCATGTCTCCAAAAATTCATTTGTTTTATAGGTGGTCAGCGTAAAATAGTTTTCAGAGGCTATCAGCAAAATTTTCAAATCATTCTCTTCTGCCCGCCAGGCACCACTTATTCCCTGAGCAAAAGCCGCAGGAATAATTAACATCAAAAATATTATCTTTTTCATTTCTGTTTTATACAATATTGAATTTCAAACACTTAAAAAACACCAGAGGTCCAAATTTTAAAAATTACAATTCATTTTAAACAATCTTAAGTTTTAATTCTGCCAATATAGTTTTAAAAATTTCCGAAAATATAATAAACTGCAATGAATAAACTCAAATTGAATTATTTTTGCACCGAAAATATTTTTAACTGAATGACAAAAAACGCTTTATCTTTACCAAAGAACGGAAAAATCAGACCCGTAATTGAGAATTTAAGCCCTGAAATTAATAACGGAAAATACCCAACCAAATCTATAACAGGAAGGAAAATATATGCTCAGGCCGATATTTTGGTCGATGGACACGACAACCTGGGTTTTAGGTTACTATCAAAACACGTATCAGAAAAAAATTGGATGGAGTCAAAAATGTACGGTATCCAGGAGGACAGATATGAAGGTTTTTTTGTAACCGAAAAAATTGGATTTTATGAATTCAAATTCCAGGCATGGGTTGACCATTTTGCCACCTGGCAACATGAAGTTGAAGCCAAAATAAAAGCAGGACTCCACCTTGTGGTAGAATTACTGGTAGGAATTGAGATTCTGGAAAAAGTAAAAAAAATCGCAGATAAAGATGACAAAAAAGAAATAACCGATGCCATCTCTATTCTGAAAGACCCGTTAAGATATCAGGAGGCTGTTTGGTTTTGTTTGAGTGAAAAAGTCCATCAATGGATTGATAATTACCCATTGAAAGAAAATATGTTGGAAAGTGAAACCAGAAGTATTTTCACCGATAGAAATAAAGCTGAGTTTTCGGCCTGGTACTCATTCTTCCCAAGATCAGCCGCAAGAGAAGAAGGTAAACACGGGACTTTTAATGATGTAATAAAGTTATTGCCGAGAGTTAAGGAATTGGGTTTTGATGTGGTATATCTGCCTCCAGTTCACCCGATTGGTACTACATTTCGAAAAGGAAAAAACAACGCCACAGAATGCAAACCCGATGAGCCTGGAGTACCTTACGGCATTGGCTCAGCCGAAGGTGGTCACACCGCGATTCATTCTGAACTGGGAACACTGAAAGATTTCAAAAAACTTGTGAAAGCTTGTCAGGATATGGATCTCGAAATCGCTCTTGACCTGGCTATCCAATGTTCTCCTGACCACCCATGGGTAAAAGAACACCCCGATTGGTTTAAGATTTTACCGGATGGAACTATAAAATATGCCGAAAACCCTCCTAAAAAATATCAGGATATTTACCCGGTGAATTTTGAAACTGAAGACTGGCAAAATCTCTGGCAAGAGCTGAAAAATGTAATATTCACCTGGGCTGAATGGGGTGTGAAAATAATCAGAGTGGATAATCCGCATACCAAGGCATTTGGTTTTTGGGAATGGGTAATTGCTGAAACCAGAGAGGTGTATCCCGAAATGATATTCCTTTCAGAGGCATTTACCAAGCCTAAAGTGATGCAACAACTTGCAAAGGTTGGTTTTACACAGTCTTATACCTATTATGCCTGGAGAAACTCAAAATCAGATCTGGAAAGCTATATGAATGAGCTCACCAAAACTGATATGAGACATTATTTCAGACCAAATTTTTGGCCTAATACGCATGATATCAATACATTTAGTATGCAGACCGGTCATGAGCCGCTCTATTTGTTAAGATATTTTCTGGCAGCAACACTTTCGAGCAATTATGGGGTATTTGGACCAACTTATGAATATTTGGTATGTGAAGGAAACCCGGGAAAAGAAGAATATAAAGATTCGGAAAAATACGAAATCAAATATTGGGACTGGGAAAAACGCAATAAAATTACGTATGTGTACACGCACGTAAACCGAATCAGAAAGGAAAATTCTGCCTTGCAGATAACAGATAATATCGATTTTTGTGCGGTAGATAATCCTAATATTATGGCTTATTTAAAAACGCATGAAAATGGAAACCGCCTCCTGATTGTCACTAATTTAGACACTTATCAAACCCAATCCGGTAACATTCATCTGCCACTCTGGAAGATTGGAAAAGGGCAGGAAGAGTCATTCATTGTGCATGATTTGATCACCGGAGCAAAATATACATGGAAAGGCGAGCAAAATTTTGTGGCTCTGGATCCTTTTATTTTGCCTTTTCATTTGTTCAGAATCGAGGATATTCATCACTGATAAATAAAAATTGTGCAAAAAATAATATTTTTTTTGGCTCTGATTGCAATAGGTTGTGACAAAAAAATTGAGAAATCTGAAATTAATTATTTCGATTTAAAAGGTCTTGTTACCTCACAAATTGGGGATTTGAATCAAAAACAACCTAGGCTTTTAAAAAACTGGCAAATTGGCAGCAAAAAAGAGAGCAAAGAATTTGAAAAAACCGATTGGAATAAAGAGTTGGAGGTTTTCATCGAGGCTGACATTAATAAATCGGGCTTAAAAAACTCCTATGTTACCGAAAAGATAGGATTTACCGACAAATACAAGTTGAAAGAAGGAGAAAATGCCCCAATTAAATACCTTATTGTCAAAAAAGATTCTTTAGGAATGACCGAACAGGTAGAGCTGGAATCAGGCATGAATAATTATCTTTTTGAATCAAAAACGAAACTTAAATTGATTTTAAAAGACAATAAACTGCAATCGTACAGTGCAGAAGGTTATCAGAAATTATTTTTCGGAAAAGCCGATTCTACAAAAATTGAAGGGATCATTCTCTGAAAATTCTCAGAGAAAACCCTTTTCCTGAAGTATTTGTACGGAAACCTCCCAAAGTTTGTCTCTTACCTCAATGCTTTGGGAATTGCCTGAAGAACTACTTTTCTTTGATTTCTTATAATAATCGCCGTTGCTGAGTTTATCCCTGGTTTGAGTTGCACAATAAACAGTAGTTTTGGAACCTTCATCAGGTGAAATAATAAATGGCATTTTATTGAAATATTTCAACCATCCTGAATTGTTTGCACCAAAGCCCGTCCTCACTACTCCTGGATGCACCGCAAAAGAAACCAAACCCTGAGCAGCATATTTATTGGCCAAGGCCTTGGTAAACAGCAGATTCATGAGCTTTGTGGCTCCATATTGCAGCCAGGTATTGAATTTTTTCTCGGTATTAAGATTTTCAAAATCAATCTTACCCATACGATGAGCCTCAGAAGATAAATTGATTACCCGGGCATCTGATGATTTCAAAATATTAGGTAATAGCTCATAGGTCAGATAAAAATGTGCCAAATGGTTGACCTGAAATCCCATTTCCAGGTCATCCACAGTCATTATCTTTTTTTCAAAAACTCCCCCGGCATTATTTATCAGTAAGTCTATTACCGGATACTGTAGTTTGATTTTCTCTATTGCTTTTTTTAATGAAAACAAAGAAGCCAAATCACCTTCAACCAGGTCAACTTTGGCCTCCGGATAACCCTTCAAAATCTCGGATTTTACGGTTTGACCTTTTGACAAATCTCTCACTATCAGCACCAAATGAGTGCCATAAGAGGCCATCTTAAAAGCGGTTGATTTTCCAATTCCGGACGTTGCTCCGGTTATTACTGCGATTTTTTCTTTCAAAATTTTCCTTAGTTTTATTTCAAAACAACAGAATCAGAAAATTAATTTCCTTAATAGTCATCATTCAAACCAAAAATCCTTTTATTGGTTTTCCATTTTCCACGGGTAAAATCAGGAATCTCCACAGGCGAACTCCCTCTGGCTATAGATAATTCTGAAAGAGGACTAATCGCACTCCAGGCGGCGGCGTCATATACGTCAATCGGTGGAGCTACTTTATTTTTTATAGCTTCAATAAATGCCCTGATTACAAAGAAATCGATGCCCCCATGGCCGGCTTTCTCGGCCGAAGAAGCGTGTTTTTTCCAAAGTGGATGGTCTTGTTCGTCCTGATATTTTGAAAATGGCTCCCACACATGGGCTTTTGGGCTAACATTTTGAAGATATATAGAATCATTGTCATCCATCCAAATACCTTCTGTTCCCTGAGCCCTGAATCCCAATGAATAGGGTCTAGGACTATTTGTATCATGTATTATGACAATATTTTCTCCATTTTCACACTGAATAGTAGTCGTAACCACATCACCCAGTTTAAATTTCACACTTGCATTGGGGTGATCTTTTCCTGCCTGATCTACAATATGTTTATGCAACCCGCGGGCCTTGGTCGCCGTCGAAGTTAGATAATTAAATTTATTTCCACGATTTATATCCATCCAATGTGCAACAGGACCAAGACCATGTGTAGGATAAACATCCCCATTTCTATCTACAGAATGTTGGGTACGCCATTTGGCTTCGGAAATAGCCTTTTCACCAAACTCTACCCCACCACCATAAAATTTCTTTCCATCGTTAAATTTTACCTCACGCAAATCATGCTGGTATCCGCAATGTGCATACAACATCTCGCCAAACATATTTTTCCTTATCATATTCAAAACGGCCATCACATCGCGACGATAACAAACGTTTTCTAGAATCATACAGTGAGAGCCGGTTTTTTCAAATGTATCAACCAAATCCCATGATTCCTGAAGTGTAACCGTGGCAGAAACCTCCACTGCAGTATATTTCCCTGCTTTCATTGATTCCACACTCATGGGTACGTGCCATTCCCATGGAGTAGAAATCACCACGCCGTCAATATCTTCCCGTTTTAGCATATTGATAAAATCAGTATCAGACTTGCCGTAGGTTGCCGGATCTTTTCTTCCTGCCTTTTGAGTCATGGCAAGGGTACGTTTGATCGCATCGGCATCAATATCGCAAATGGCGGTCACCTCCACATCATCACGATACAAAACCTGCTCTACATGACTTCTGCCTCTGAGACCCACTCCAATAAAGGCCAGTTTTACTTTTTTGGTAGCAGCATTGGCATTAAAATTTATTAATGGAATGGAAGAAGATGCCAGACCGACATTGATAAAATCTCTGCGATTCATATGAAAGGTTTGTTTTTAAATTATTTTACTAATGTAATAATTATTTTTTTCTGAACAATATTACATTTATATATGTTACTATTTTCGTAACCAACCTGTACGTTTTTTGATTGTGTAGTACACAAACTTTGTACAAGACTAAAAAAACTTAATTTGAAAAGAGTATCAGTTTTTCGTAGAGAACATTTCAACGCCGCCCATAAGATTTATAATCCTGAGTGGAGTGATGAAAAAAACCTGGAAGTATTTGGCAAGTGTAGTTATGCCAACTATCACGGGCATAATTATGAAATGGAAGTTAAACTCACTGGCGAGATTAACCCAAAAACAGGCTATGTGTTTGATCTTAAAGTTTTAAGCGAGCTTCTTAAAGCTGAAATTGTGGAACTTTTTGACCATAAAAATCTCAATCTTGACATTCCTGTTTTTAAAGAACTCATTCCTACCGCCGAGAATATCTGCGTAGTGATCTATGAAATTCTACGTGAAAAAATTGACCAAAAATTTGATATCAGAGTAAGACTATTTGAAACCGAAAGAAATTATGTCGAATACCCAGCTTAAAAATCTGACCCAAGAGGATCATCATGGCGATGACCACATCATGAGTAATATAGCCACCCCTCTGAGGCCTGATGCTTTTGAGATGGATGACGAAGAAAAAATCAAAGTCATTGCAGCACATTTTTCGGAAATTATGCATACACTGGGACTTGACCTTGAAGATGAAAGTCTAAAAGGTACCCCAGGCAGAGTAGCCAAAATGTACGTAAAAGAGCTTTTTTCAGGCCTGAAACCTGAAAATGAACCTTCTATTACTTTATTTGACAATCACTATAAATATGGTGAGATTTTGGTCGAAAGAGATATTAGTTTTTATTCCAATTGTGAACATCATTTTGTACCAATCGTTGGGAAAGTTCATATAGGATATATTTCTTCAGGTCGGGTGATAGGGCTTTCAAAATTGCACAGAATCGTTAATTATTATGCCCGCCGCCCGCAAGTACAGGAAAGAATGACCATGCAAATTGGAAATGCCCTGAAGACTGCTTTACATACCAATGACGTAGCCGTGGTGGTTGATGCCGACCATTTTTGTGTGTCATCAAGAGGGATTGCCGACCAAAGTAGCTCTACTGTGACTTCATTTTTTGAAGGAGCTTTTAATAATGTTTTAAAAAGAGAAGAATTCTTATCGCTTGTAAAACTAAAAAGCTAAATTTCTATTTATTTAAAAATCAATTATTTATAATTTAATAATAAAAGAAGCATTCAATCTTGGGTGCTTCTTTTTTATAAAATAAATATCGGATGATCTAATTTTAAAAATATCCGATACATTTAAAATATTATCGGATAAAAGAAATATATTTGTATCCGATATATGATGATTTAAAATGAAAGATGTTAATACAGGTTTCTTAAATTCAAATAGTGAATATTTAAGTAGGGTTTTAGACAAAAAAACTAAGGTGGATGCGGCACGACCATTGCCTCAAATGGCCATTGACAGACTGAGAGAAGATCTTGCTTTGGAATGGACCTATAATTCAAATGGCCTGGAAGGCAACACTTTAACTCTTGCAGAAACCCGTGTAGTACTTGAAGATGGGATTACAATTGGTGGAAAAACCATGCGAGAGCATTTTGAAATCATCAACCACCACAAAGCAATTGGATATGTGGAATCAATTGTAAAACCTGAATTCGAGTTTAGAGGCATTGATTTACTTAACCTTCATTCATTAGTTCTGAAAAACATACAGGATGATTGGGCGGGAAGAATCAGAACCGGGACAATTAGAATTGTTGGTGCCAATTTCACTCCACCGAACCCACAGCTTGTTTCCGAATTACTTGATGAATTGATTGAATACATTAATTCTAACCCTCAAAATCTGGATCCAATAAGTCTTGCCACAGTTTTTCATCATCAGTTGGTTTGGATTCATCCTTTTTTTGATGGAAATGGTAGAACTGCCCGACTAGCAATGAATTTATTGCTTCAGAAATATGGTTTTCCTCCTGCAATAATTTTAAAAAATGACCGGAAAAAATATTTTAATGCTTTAAATGCCGCAAATAATGGTGACTATAAGGCTCTTAACTTATTGGTTATTCAGGCTGTCGAACGCTCACTTAATATTTACATAAATATTATTCCGGGTGAATACTTCAATTACCAACCAATTTCAAGTTTGGTAACTGAGCCAGAAATAGAATATGGGATGGAATATGTAAGTCTTCTGGCCAGAACCGGTAAAATAAACGCCCATAAAGAGGGCCGCAATTGGGTTACGACCAAGGAAGAGATTCTTAATTATCAAATAAAAAAAAGCACCTCTAAAAACTGAGGTGCTTTTGTTGTTAAACCCATACATCTTATATAAAAACCATCTTTTACAGTTTTTCAAATTTTACAAAATCGGTACCGCCTCCGCCTCCACTTTCGTTTTGAAGTTCAATTTTTTCGGAGGTCCTGCTCACTGTTTTCCAGTCTTCATTGAGTTCCGAAAGCCCGTCATCATCGTTGATAGGCAAATTGATTTCGAATTTTTCTCTTCCGCTATCCATGAAAATTTTGTAAGTACCCTTCAAAAAAATCGAATTATCGGCTCGGTGAACCTCTGCAACTCCATCATTGGCAAATACAAAGTAATAAGAGCTAAAAACAGATGTCTTGTTTCTTCCTTTCTTATCGGTGTATTCCGTTAGTTTCCATTTTTGTCCGGTAATATTAGCAGTATCTGCCAAAACAGAGGAATCGTCTGACGTAGAGCAGGAAACAAGAGAAAATAAGAAAAGAATAATCAGGATTTGCTTCATATTTAAATTATGTTTTTTTTGATTAAGTACGAAAAAAAACGAAAAACGGTTGCAAAAAAAATGCCCGGACTTTCGCCCGGGCATCCATATCCTTTATCTAAAAGGAATTATTTTACTTCTTCAAAATTCACATCGGTTACTCCTTCGTCAGAAGTAGCAGAATTTTGCGATTCAGCACCAGGGGCACCTTCAGGACTACCGCCAGCAGCTTGCTGAGCATTGTAAATATCCTGACTGGCCGCTTGCCATGCAGCGTTGATTTTCTCCATAGAAGCATCAATAGCCGCAATATCGCGAGTGCCATGAGCTGCTCTCAACTCAGTCAATGCAGCTTCAATCGCCGATTTATTGTTTTCTGCTAGTTTATCGCCGTATTCTTTCAACTGTTTTTCAGTTTGGAAAATCATCGAATCAGCCGCATTAACTTTTTCGACAGTTTCTTTTTCTTTTTTATCAGCTTCTTCGTTGGCTTTGGCTTCATCTTTCATCCTTTGAATCTCAGCATCTGAAAGACCGCTTGAGGCTTCGATACGGATTTTCTGTTCTTTTCCTGTGCCTTTATCTTTGGCAGTTACGTTTAGAATACCATTGGCATCTACGTCGAAAGCTACTTCGATTTGAGGCACTCCTCTCATTGATGGTGGAATACCATCGAGGTGGAAACGACCCAAAGTACGGTTTTGAGTTGCCATTGGTCTCTCTCCCTGCAATACGTGAAGCTCTACAGATGGCTGATTGTCGGCAGCGGTTGAGAAAACTTCCACTTTGTTGGTAGGGATAGTCGTATTAGACTCGATCATTTTGGTAAACACACCACCTAAGGTTTCAATACCTAATGAAAGCGGAATTACGTCAAGCAACAGGATATCTTTCACTTCACCAGTCAAAACTCCACCTTGGATGGCTGCACCTACTGCTACTGCTTCATCAGGGTTAACACCTTTTGAAGGTTTTTTGCCAAAGAAAGCTTCTACTTCTTCCTGAACTTTTGGAATACGTGTTGATCCACCCACCAAAATCACTTCGGTTATCTGACTGTTGGAGATTCCGGAGTTCTTCATGGCACGCTTACAAGGCTCCATCATTCTTTTCAAAAGAGTATCGGCCAATTGCTCAAACTTAGCACGGGTCAATGACCTAACGAGGTGTTTAGGCACGCCATCAACCGGGAATATATAAGGTAAGTTAATTTCTGCCTGAGTTGAACTTGAAAGCTCGATTTTTGCTCTTTCGGCAGCTTCTTTCAATCTTTGAAGGGCCATAGCATCATGACGAAGATCTACACCTTCATCTTTTTTGAATTCTTCGGCCAACCATTCGATAATTACCTGGTCAAAGTCATCACCACCCAGGTGAGTATCACCGTCGGTAGATTTAACTTCAAACACACCATCACCCAAATCCAAAATCGAAACGTCAAAAGTACCACCACCTAAGTCAAAAACTACTACAGTCATGTCTTTACCCTGCTTGTCGAGGCCATAAGCCAAAGCAGCAGCAGTAGGTTCGTTGATGATACGTTTAACATCCAAACCAGCAATCAAACCCGCCTCTTTGGTAGCCTGACGCTCCGCATCATTAAAATATGCAGGAACGGTGATAACGGCTTCGGTTACAGTTTGACCCAAATAGTCTTCGGCAGTTGATTTCATTTTTTGCAAAATAAAAGCCGAAATTTCCTGAGGAGTATATTGACGATCCCCAATTCTTACCCTTGGAGTATCGTTGGCACCTTTCTCTATATCATAAGCTATAGTTTTTAACTCACTACCTACTTCTGAATATTTCTTTCCCATAAATCGCTTGATTGAAGCGATTGTGTTTTTAGGATTGGTAATTGCCTGCCTTTTTGCCGGTGCCCCTACTTTCTTCTCCCCATTATCCAAAAACGCCACTATAGAAGGGGTGGTTCTAGCTCCCTCACTATTGGCAATTACTACAGGCTCGTTGCCTTCCATCACAGCCACGCAAGAGTTAGTAGTCCCTAAATCAATTCCAATAATTTTTCCCATGATTATCTGTCAGTGTATTTAATTAAAAATAATTATAAACACTTATTCACAATCAATATGCCAATGGCAAATAAGGCTTTTTTTTAATGACAAATTGTCATATTGGCAGACAAATCAGGGACAGTTCTGAATTTTAGCGGAAAAAATGACGCCCGGATCAATTTTAAAGCCCGGGGAAAGTAAGATGGTGTTGGCGGCATTATATTGGATATTGTTTGATGGTGTAATCTGATTGGTAGCAATAATGTTATTTGAAGAATTATATATAAGTGAATTGATCCTGCTGCCCAAATTATCTGCCGGATTGGTAAGATTGACCGAACTTCCACAATTAGGAAGCACTTTCACTTCGACAGTATTACTGTAATTTAAACAAAAGCTAATCTGGCAAGCCGAGTAATAATTATTTGTGGCTGTTGGTGAAATACTCTGGGTAGTATTGTTAGAAGGAGTAAAACTCCAGACTAGTGTACCAGTGGTACAGGAAGTGGAAGTAAAGTTCACTTCTGCACCTTGATTAATGAGTGTTTTGTCTGCTGTTATCACTGGCGTGCAGGCCGGAGGTGTTGTTGTTCCTAAAGTGAAAGAAAGATTTGCTTCACAACCCGGCACACCGGTGCCAAAATAATATGTCCCAAAAAACTGATCGGGTATGGCTGAAAAAAAATCACCGGTCAATGAATTAATGGTATGTGGAGTTGTGGTACTAATGGTAAAGGTACCTCCATCAGGGATTTTAATGGTTGGCAAATAATTACGTGAAGTACATATGTAGCCATCTCCTCCATAAACCACATTGGGTTCGACGGTATTCAATATTTTATTTACCAAATTGGGCGATTGGTTATTTGCAGCATCAAATGCTTTAATTCCAAAATTTACAAAATCACCAGGTGAAAGTCCTTTTACGGTGTAAGTATTTTGATTTCCGGGAATGGTATCTAAAGGTATTCCATTCAAAAAAACATAATATCCATTTACAACAAAATCGTCGGTGGCATGGGTCCATGAAAAACTAATACACTTGGATAAGGTATCTGATGCAACAAGATTGGTCACATCAGATGGAAGGGTAGTGTCACCTAAAAAGCAAAGTAAACGGGCATCGGCCCAAACTCCTTTATTACAAATAATATTATTATTTACTTCCTCCACTTTAAGTTTTAAAACCGAATAATTAAAAATACTGAGATTTATATCCTGAACATCTGTATTTCTATAAATCGTAGGGCTGGTATAAATCAGATTTCCATCGCCATATACCTTAAATATTACTCCTCCGGTATTATCACAAGTATTGGAAATATCATCACTGATGCCAATTTTTGCCTGAAACTTATAATATTGATTCGCAGGAAGACTATATTCTATTTCAGAATTAGCCGAAACCCCAATACCTTTTGAATAAGAAGTACCTTTAAGAATAATTGTAGAGCCATCACCATCAGATTCAGACCCGTTAGTTTTATTTATTTCTACAGGTCCAACGCCATTGGTATAGGTCTTCATATTCAGATCAGAAAGGTAAACATTCTCCGAACAGGTAGCCCCATTGTCGATCATTAACAAAGATTGTGTTGCGTTCACTGGATTTGAAATTTGCATATTTCCGTTGGCAGTCAATACCCAGCATCGGTAAGTCCCTGATGATTTTGATAAAGTATTCCCTGTACCTTCTGAGGCATTTCCAAAATTACTATTCCCTGATACATCTGTCCTGATCCACTTATAGCTTGCATATCCTGACGGTACAGACATCAGGACATTGTTTCCCGAAATAGTGGCTGTGGCAACAGGAGGGGTATTTGCTACTATAGGGACAACATTATTGGTAAAATTAGAACTTACAATATAAGTAGCCCATAGGCCTGCCAGTTGGTCAAGTCCAATGGGATTGGTAAAATGCAAATCGATATCATCCCGTGAATCTTCGAGAGTATTGTTATTGATACCATCTGTATTGGGTCCACCAAAAATTTGGTTTGACTGATTTACTAAAGAGGATTGGGCCGAAGTGACCGGAGAATAGGCTGTACCTCCAATATATGATACCTGAGCTATCATCCAGGGCAAGTTGGGATGAAAATCCGACCGGGTTTTATTGATTACGTAATTGATATTACTGGAATACGTCGATGAAAGCACAAATGTATATGCGTCGCTTTCGCCCTGGTGAAAAAGTACGGACTTAATCCCAAACATAGAGTTATAAAAATTCAATCCTCTTTTAAAATTTATATAAGGCATTCCTATTGTGCCTGTCCCTGAGGTTATTAATTCATCGGCACAAAATTGAGTATTGGCAGGTGGGGAAATAAAAATATTATCGGTGGCACCGCCATCCGAACTAACCTTAAAATTTTCTGAAGATGCACCGGAGGCCCCGGAATTAAAAATTGCCACAGGTAACTGGGTTACATCAGAAATCAAATCTCCCAGCTTACCATAACACCAGGCATCCCTTCCACCTGTTCCCAACTTCGTTGTGCTCTCAATTTTTGTAAAAGAAGGAAAAGGAATATCAGCAAGGCTACAATACATTCCATTGTCGTGGGTTACCACATATTCTTTGGAAGAACCCAAACCATACCCCCCTGTATTAATATAACCCTGAGCGTTAGATTGACCGGCAACCATAAAAACATCCCCTATTCCAACTCTATTAACTGAATTGGTCTCAATTACAACCCCGGCCCTTTTTGAACGCACTTCAAGTATATACCAACCTCCGGGAACATTGGACAATTGTCCTGTGAAATACCCCAAATTGGGCATATTGTGAATTACGGCCCAATCAAATCCACTGATAGGGCTTGAATCTAAAGGATTTATCAAACGAGCTTCTATACTTGTAATATTGGATTGCTGGTAGGTTCCTTGTATATAAAGATTCGCCTGGCTGGCAGCATTCCTTTGGTAAACTGCCTTATTAATAGGAGTGGAAATATTGATTTGAGCAAATGAATTTCCAATTACAAGAATAAAAAATAATACCGCACTAAATCTTTTAATCATATAAACCAAAAATCTATCACTTATACTGCAGTAAAGACTATTTTAATTTTTACCAAACCCAAATGTGGCTTGATTTTATTGAAAAAAATAATATTTCAAAATTATACAAAAGGATCGATTAAAACGCATAAGGAATCTTAATTCGCCTCAATCCAGCAAAACATTTATTTAACGGTAAAAAAAATAGCGTCAGATGATTCTAACGCTATCCTTTTGAAATAAATTATTTTTACTTTTTACCGAACAGGCCTCCCAAAAGGCTGCCGAAAAGTCCGCTACCACCACCTTGTTGCTGTTGGCCACCGCCCATTGCACCTGAAGCCATATTCATCAAATCGCTCATATCAAGTTTACCGTCAGCAAGTGCTCCTGCACCCTGGCTTAAAAGACTACTAAAATCGAATCCGTCGGTTTTACCTCCAGTCACTGCACTCATTACACTTCCTACATCTACAGAACTATCGTTAGGATCGTTAACTTTATTTATCAAGCCACCCAACACTGAAGGCAACATGCTTCCTACTACTCCTTCAGCAGCAGATCCGGAAAGACCGAATTTTGACATTAGATTGCCCATTACACTTTGTGCGATTGAGCCAACGATAGGGTTGCTCATCAGACTTCCGCCACCCTGGTTTCCACCACCGGTCAGCATTCCCAAAAGGCTACCGATTCCGCCCTGAGAATTAGCCTGATTTGACAATCCACCCATGAGACCTTGCATAACTTCGTTCATTACGCCCTCATTGTGTTCGTTTGGAACGTCTGTGTTTTCAACTACAGCTTTTTGTCCCACTTGTTGTATTAATCCTTGAAGAATGTCTAACATTTTAATTGAGTTTATTTTTTATAAAATTACTATAAATATAGAAAAAAATCAGATTATAGACGCAAATTTTACATTTAAGTAACAAAAAAGGCACCCAGTTGGATGCCTTTTTTTGTTAATGAAACGTTAGCGTTTCTTATTTAACTTTTTCTACGATGGCTTTGAATGCCTCAGGATGATTCATCGCAAGGTCGGCCAATACTTTTCTGTTAAGCTCGATGCCTGCAGTTTGTAGTTTGTTAATAAATACAGAATAAGACATTCCAAATGGTCTTACACCTGCGTTGATACGCACAATCCACATGCTGCGGAAATTTCTTTTCTTTTGTTTACGGCCGATGTACGCATACACCAAACCTTTTTCAACGGCGTTTTTGGCTACCGTCCAAACATTTTTGCGACGGCCATAATAGCCTTTCGCCAATTTAAGCACTTTTTTACGTCTTGCTTTTGACGCTACATGATTGACACTACGTGGCATAATCTTTTGCGTTTTTTGAATCAGGCGTTCCGTTTTCCGGAATCTTTAAAGCCTTTATTCGGGTGAAACAATTGAACCAATATGCTGAACTATTAGCCGTTCAACAAGGCTTTGATGCGGTTTTCATCCGCGGAGCTTACTAAGGCCGACGATGCAAGAACTCTCTTACGTTTTGTCGATTTTTTAGTCAAAATGTGGCTATGGAATGCGTGTTTACGCTTAATTTTTCCTGTGCCGGTCAATTTGAATCTTTTTTTCGCTCCTGAATTTGTTTTTTGCTTAGGCATTTTACAAAACAGATTAAGTATTTGAAAAAGTAAATTGGGTCGCAAAATTAAGGAAAATATCTGTTTTTTCAAATATTGACCAGTTTATTTTTTATATAAATTGGAACCCGAATCTTTAATTTCCATGAAAGTCCTAAATCAAAACCTCCCCAAATGTCAACAAATTGTTATCCGGGTCGAGCAATGAGAATTCTTTCATCCCCCAGGGTTTGCTTTCCAATGGGCCATTGGGATGTATCGCAACTTTTCCGGAAAGAAAACCGGCATAAACCTCCTCAATGTTTTTCACCCTTATGTATATCATTCCATAATTTTCCTTAGGAATCAATTCTATAAATAAGAAAAAATGAATTTCGATTTCATCTTTTTTTAAAATCAAATATTCGGGATAATCCTGCGTGCCAATATCGGTAAATCCCAATTGGTTTACGTAGTAATTGAGGGTGATTGCTTTGTCACGCATCGGGAGTTTTGGGTGTACTGAAACTAGCATATTATTTTAATTTTTATACGGAAAAAGCCTCAAAAAACCCTCATAGATACTTCTGTGAAGTACAGTTGCATGGTTTTCGCCTTGCATGAGATTAAATTCGGATTTGAGATTCTTTTTAGCTGATTTTTGTAAAATCTGAAAAAGAGACTCGGCTTCCCGACGCATAATTTTGTCTTCATCTTTTCCTACTGACACATACACATATCTTTCCGTATCAGGCTGGCCGGCGAGCAATTTGGGGGCGGCATTGAGCAAACTTTCATTGTCCCACCAAAGACTGGGGCTAATGATAAAGTAATGACTGAAAAGATGCGGCTTTTTCAGGAGTATTTCAGAGGCCAAAAGGCCACCCAGAGATTGACCAATCAGATACCGGGTGTCATTTACACGGTAATTTTCTGAAATATAAGGTTGTAATTCTTTTTCAATGAATTCAATAAATTTTTCAGAATGTCCTGTGGTCGGATAATTTTTCTTCAGGTCTTTCAGTTCGGTATGAAAAGTAAAATCACGTTTACGGTCCACATTGGCAATGCCCACCACAATACAATCAGGCATCTGAAACATAAGATTGAAAAATTGGGTCAAACCGGCAATATGAATGAAATCTTCGTTAAGGGTGCCGTCTAAAAGATAGATTACCGGATAATGGGTGCTGTCGTTGTAGGTTTGAGGAAGATAAATATTGAGTGTGCGGTCTTCGTTTAGAATCCCGGAATGGATGGTATTTATTTCACCAATACTCAATGGTTTTTTGATACCATTTATCTGGGCAAATGACTGCACAGCAATAAATAAAAGAATAAAAAGTAAGTTTTTCATCGGAAATTAATTGTGGTCAAATGCGATTTTGTCTTTAATGTATTCCTCAAAACTCTGCTCCCCTATTTGCGGGGCTAGGGTATCGGTATTCATTACTTTTAAAAAAAAGGCAAATTTATCGTAAGCATTTTTATTGATGATACTCAAAACCGGCAACACCATTTTCACCAATTTGAGCGGCAATTTTTGGATTTTGTTTGCAGGGTTTACATTTTGCTGAATTATTTCCAGCATTTGAATTCGGGAATAAATATTTTTCCCACCCGCCTCAACGATGCTATTTGTTTGATGAATATTGTCAACGATTATTTTCGCCAGATCGCCTTCATATATGGGATTGGTTTTAAACTCACCCGAACCGATACTGACCAATCGACCTTTAGAGGCCAGATCAATCATATCTAAAAACGCAGAATATATGGCGGGCGGTTTAATGACCGAATAATCAATGCCTGAATTGATCAAAATCATGGAAAACTGCTCATGAACAGCGAAGTAGTTTAAGTCTGGGTATTTTTCGGCATGAAAAGCAGATAAATAAATAAACTTTTTTACGCCACTTTTTTGGGCTTCGTTCAGAATGTTAACGTTTCCTTCCAAATCCACTTGTCTGAAAGTAGGCTTACTCCAGTCATTGGGTGATACACTTTTGCCCAGGGTAGAAATCACCACATCCTGCCCATGGCAAATACCACGAAGTGAATCGGGTTTCAAAACGTCGGCATTAACTATTTTTGCCTGAATGTCTTTAAAGTAATGTGCTTTGGCATTGTTACGAATCACCACGGTGAGCTCAAAATGCTGCCGGGCTAATTCTTCAGCTACTTTTCTGCCCACATGGCCGCTAGCACCAAACAGTATGACTTTTTTCATTATTTTTTCTTACCGATAAATCTGATAACCGATCCAAGACCCGAATGAAACTGCCCTTCAGACAGTTCTATTTCCTTTTCTTCTAACTCTAAAAACTCAAAATCATTAAAATCATTTTTAATTTCTTCCAATGAGAATAAGGAACCTAGGTCTCTCGGACCTCCCACCGCAGGATTTTTCGCCTGGTAATCCAAATGCTTTTTACTGAAAGCCTCAAAAATCACAATGCCTCCTTTCTTAAGTAATGTGGTAAGTGATTGATGAATTTCAGACTTAATTTCAGCCGGAAAATGAGCAAAAATCAATGCAACTAAATCAAAACTATCATTTTTATAATTCAGGTTTTGAAGCTCTCCTACCTGATAATCTAGGAAAACAGAATGCTTCCCGGCTAATTTTATTGCTTTTTTCATTCCTTCTTCGCTCAAATCAAAAGCGGAGACCTTCCATCCCAATTTTGCAGCAAATACACCATTCCGGCCCTCGCCTTCGGCAGGAAACAGAGCGTTTCCGGGAGACATTGCTCCTATTTTTTCTTTAAGAAATTCATTAGGTTCTTCACCGTAAGCATATTCCGATTGTCCATAGCGTTCATTCCAACGCTGGGTCCAGGGGTCATTTGACATTTTAAAATGGTTATTTGGTAAATAACACAATTATTCACCTTGAAATTCAGGTTATTTCTTTTTTGAATTTTCCTCCACCCTAAACTTCACGATATCGATTATGAGATCAAAAGGTAGTTCTTCATCAAGGGGAAACTGAACAGAACCTTTGCCTTGTTTGTATTTTGACAAGCGTTCTTTAAACTGTTCGTGACCGCTGGGTGTGGCGTAAAAACCAATGTGCTTATCATAAGCCGCATAATATACCAGTGGTTTTTTGTTGAGTTTATAGGCAGGCATCCCATAAGCCATGGATTCGGCCGCATCGGGGCAATTTTCAATAATTATATCCCTGATAGCGTACAGTCTGTCCTGAACATCTACCGGAAACCGGGCTATATAATCAGCTACCGAAATTATATTTTTTTCCATTTTAACTTATGTATTTAGTATTGAATGATTTCCGAAAATATCCATTTTTACTTTCCCTAAAAAAAAAGATTTAACATTACTATTAAGGCTTTTGGGATACAGAAACAAAAAAAACATTTTTTTATGGAAAACCGAAATTGTTTTCTGAAAAATAAGAGCGAATTTTGAATTTTATATTTCAATGTAATACAAAATGTCACAAACAATCGTCCTGATTTTATTCTTTGTTGGTTTCCTGTTTTTAATAAAAGGTGCAGATTTCCTCGTTGACGGTGCTTCCTCTATTGCCAAAAAATATAATATTTCGCCCATTGTAATTGGTTTGACTATCGTTGCTTTTGGTACTTCAATGCCTGAGCTGGTCGTAAACATATTCGCATCCTTGTCAGGAAATTCTGAAATCGCCATCGGCAATATACTGGGCAGCAATATCGCCAACGTTCTTTTGATTTTAGGAATTTCTTCTCTCATATATCCATTAACTGCCAAACGAAACACGGTAATTAAAGAAATACCTTTCAGTTTACTGGCGGCACTGGTTTTGTTCTTTTTGGCCAATGATAAGTTGATTGACGGTGAAAGTGCCTCTGTGGTTTCCCGAAGTGACGGCATGATTCTTATCGCTTTCTTCATCATATTTATGTATTACACCATTGGTTTAACCAAAGGAGACCACGCACCAGACGAAAATGAAGGCGAAATCAAAGAACTTTCCAATCAAAAATCCATTCTTTTTGTATTACTAGGATTGACGGGACTGGTGATTGGTGGAAAATGGATCGTAGATGGAGCAGTGGTGCTGGCCAGGATGGTGGGCATGAGCGAATCGGTGATTGGACTCACTGTAGTTGCTATTGGCACATCACTTCCGGAACTCGCCACCTCGGCAGTTGCAGCTTACAAAAAACAAACTGACATTGCGATAGGAAACGTGGTCGGTTCCAATATCTTTAATATTTTCTGGATTCTTGGGGTAAGTTCAATCATCCATCCGTTGCCATTTAGTTCTTCATCCAATATTGATATTCTTCTCACTATTTTTGCCAGTTTAGTGATGTTTGTGGGTATGTACATAGGCAAAAGGCATACACTTGATCGCAAGGAAGGTATCGGAATGCTGATTATCTATTTTTCATATCTGGCTTATCTTTTATTTTGAAAAGCTGAACACCCTTTTGTGACATAGTTCCTATTTCTTTGAATTTATATTTCTGAGATTTGTAACATAAATAAATGCATAAGTATGGAAAATTTAAATTTGATAGGATTAGAAATAAAAAAGGCAGAAAACCTTGCCGAAAAGCTCAGTGAACTTCAGGCCAATTATTCGGTTTTTTATCAAAATACAAGGGGCTATCACTGGAACATCAAAGGTGAGAAATTTTTTGAACTACATCTGAAATTTGAGGAACTGTACAATAACCTCCTCTTAAAAATAGATGAACTGGCAGAGAGAATTCTTACACTTGGACATACCCCGGAGCATAATTACAGCTCTTATGTGAAAGTGTCGGAGATAAAAGAAAGTCCGAAGGTAACTGACGGAGTAAAAGCCGTGGCCCAAATACTGGAGGCTTTTAAAATATTGATAATTAAGCAAAGAGAGCTCCTCAACCTCTCAGCCGACGCCAACGACGAAGGCACAAACGCCCTTATGAGTGATTATATAAGAGAACAGGAAAAACTGGTGTGGATGTATTCGGCATTTTTAAAATAACAAAGGAACCTTTTCGAGGTTCTGTATATAAAAGAATAAGTAGAAAATACGATTCCTTTTCAGGATAAGTATTTTCTATTTTAATTTACAAAATAATTCAACCATTACAAAATGAAATATTTCGACTTCGAAAACGGAGATAAAATGCCCGCCCTGGGTCTTGGCACCTGGAAATCAGATAAAGGAGAAGTTTATAAAGCCGTTAGAGCTGCCATTGAAGTGGGCTATCGCCATTTTGACTGTGCGTATCTGTACGGTAACGAAAAAGAAATTGGTGATGCATTTGCCGATGCCCTGAAAGCCGGCGATGTAAAGCGGGAAGACCTTTGGATCACTTCAAAACTCTGGAACAACCGACACCGGAAAGAGCAGGTAAGGCCTGCATTTGATATTTCCCTGAAAGATTTACAATGCGAATATCTGGACTTATATCTTATCCATTGGCCGGTGGTGGTAGTGGATGATATCGCTTTCCCTGAAAATGGCAGCCAGCTGGTTAGTCTGACTAAAACTACCCTCTCTGAAACCTGGGAAGGGATGATTGACATAAAAGCCGCCGGCTTAAGCAAACATATTGGCGTTTCAAATTTCAGTGCAAAAAAAATCGCAGATATATGGAAAGATACCGGAGTAAAGCCGGAAGTTGATCAGGTCGAAATGCACCCGTTCATGCAGCAAAAGCCTTTGAAAGCCTATACCGATGAGCACGGAATCATTCTGACTGCTTATGCTCCCCTGGGTTCTGCCGACCGACCCGCCACAAGAATCACTCCCGGCGACCCCAACCTTTTTCATAATGAGGTGATTAACGCTATTGCAAAGGAAAAGGCAATCACTCCTGCTCAGGTGATGCTGGCATGGGCGGTAAATTATGGTGTAAGCGTAATACCCAAATCGGTGAGAAAAGAAAGACTCATCGAAAACCTCGAGGCAGCAGATATTACTCTTAGCTCTGAAGAAATGCAAAGATTGTCGGCGATTGACCTGCACAATCGTTACATCAAAGGTAATTTCTGGTGCCTGCCCGGCTCAGATTATACCTTAGAAAATCTTTGGAATGAGTAAATCGATTTTCGATTTCAGATTATCGATTTTAGATTTTAGTTTTCTTTATGGCTAAGATTTAGGCTACCAAGAACGAGCTTAATGATCTTAATTCCTTAATCTACCTTAATGTTTAAAACTCGCATCGAGATTTAGTTGATTTTCGATTGATGATTTTTATACCGCAAAAAACACAAAGATTCGCAAAAGACACAAAGAATGAGGATACTCTTTGAGAAGCTTTGTGTCTCCTTTGTGAAACTTCGTGTAACCAAAATCGATTGATTTGATTTTATTATTCCGGTTTCAAAAGGGCGTATCTGTGCTCGTCCCAGAATTTGCCGTTTTTATAAACCGCCTTTTTCAAAATACCCTCTTTCACAAAACCGCATTTCTCAAGAATCCGCATGGAAGGCTGATTGTATTCAAACACGCCGGAGTAAATTCTGTTGAGGCTCAATTCATTAAACCCATAATCCACCATAAGATTAATGGCTTTGGTGCCAATTCCTTTGCCCCAAAACTCCTCTCCTATCCAATATCCTATTTCAGCCGAAAACCGGTGGACATCTTTCTGAATTACCAGCCCCATGACTCCACAAAGCTCGGTTTCGTTGAAAACAATGCCGAAAGTCTGTGGCGGGTTTTCTTTTTGAGTAAGATTCACAAAAAACTCACCATCCGCCACTCCATAAGGATTTGGGATAAAATCGCGTAGATTGTCCCAGATTTTGCGGTTATTGACCATCCGGGCTATTTCAGGAGCATCGGCCATCTCCAGTCTTCTTAAGGTTACGATCATGTATTTCTCATGTTTTTAATTATTTCCAAATATCGCCGGTTGGCCAAAGGATTAGACTCACCTTTTTTGCCAAATGAGAGTTCTTTCAAACCTCTGTTGGGATTTTCTATCACCAGTTCATCGGATACTATCTTCGATTTTAGTTTTTCAAATGCCTCCAAAAACCGTGAATCATCTCTGGCACTCCTGTAAAATGAAAGCACATAAACATAGTAGAAAAGATTATATCTGAAAAAAGGAAATTCGGTTTTGTGAAATAGACTTCCCTGCCCAAAGGCACACGGGCCCAATGGCAAGCGATAGTCGTGATGGTCAAGTAAAAAACTCACCGCCTTTTCCAAAACAGTATTTTCCTGAAACTGATCGGTAAATCTAAATACATCGAGGGCCTCAAGTGTAGTAGCAGGGTTGGAAGCGTCCCATTCGGGTTTTCGGCCCATTTTGACGGCGGCACATCTCCAGCCCCCATCTATATGCTGTTTTTCAAGTAAATATTTGATAGTAATATGCAGCCGGTCGTCGTGAACATACCCCAGATAACATAATACTCTGGCAGCTCCAATGATGAGACAAATCGGACCCAAAGCCCCCGGATTAGTATGTATGGCTCCCGATTGACGCCAACCCTCCAGATACTTTTCGGCCAGAGCCACGGTCATTTCATGAGAAGCACCCATCTCATAAAGCAGGATTGCCACATCTCTCGCCGAAAACGGACTTCCCTTGCCCAGTCTGCCATCAGGGGTAGTCCATACATCATCGCCCTGAAGATGCTTTTTACTCAAAAGCAAATCGTAATCAGTCTGAAAATGTAAATATTCGGTATTCATCCGAAATGATAATGAAGTATAAATATAGGAAAAATATAAATTCAGTGACACTTAAAAATGCCTGTATTTTGTGATTAGGCAGATTTCCATATCAAAGAAAAACTTAAATATATTAAAAGAACGAAGTGTGTTGAACAGGCCATAATTGGGAACATGCATTTATGGTTTTTTCAATTATTTTTATTCTGTCTTTGGCCTAAACTTCTTCCATAGAAACATCATCAAAAACCAAACATGAGTTGGAAATCCTAATAATGTAACTCCTACAAAATCAATCATATTTACCAAATCTAATTCCAACAGAAATCAAAAATATGGTAATAGGTAGCTGTAAATGAAAAACGATGATTTTTAAGCATTCCCTTTCATTATTGGATAAACATTTTTGGATATGTGAGAATAATTTTTCAATAAAACCAATAGCTTTGAATTAAAATATAATCTCAATTTAAATTCCCTTCAAAATGAAATTTAAATCAATTTTACACACGTTAATTTTTTGCCTGCTTTCTATTACTATTACAGCTCAAAATGTAAGTATTTTACCTACGGGTATCACTCCCGCACCTGCTGCCAGCTATCCAAGAATATCGTACGATCAAATATTGGCACTTCCTGCTCCGCAAGCCGGCGACATGGCTTATGACCTGACCTTCAATTGTCTCAGAGTTTTCAATGGCACCAAATGGCTACAGTTGATTACCACTCAGGACATAGGGCAAGTTTCAGGATTTGCATGGCAGCTGACCAGCAATGCCTCCTTGTCGGTTAATGGAATGGTTAAAGACGCCAGCGGGAATATTTACGTAACCGGTAATTTCAATGGCACCGCAGTATTCGGCAATACCAATTACATTTCTACCGGTGATAATGATGTCTTTTTGGCCAAATACACCTCCGCCGGAGTATTCCAGTGGGTAAGGGTAGCCGGAAGCCGTGCAGGTGACATTGCATTGGATGTATGTCTGGATCCAAGCGGAAATGTACTGATTACGGGTTATTATTTTGATGCCATCACTTTTGGCAACACCATACTCCCCTACTCGGGTGCATGTGATGTGTTTGTAACCAAATACGACCCCAGTGGCAATGTATTATGGGCGAAATTTGCAGGAGGCACCGGACTTGATGTAAGCAATACCATTGAAACCGATGCAGCCGGAAATGTATATTTTGGAGGATATTTTTTGGGTTCTATTACATTTTTTGGCAATACCAATATTACCATAAATTCATTAGGCGGTGAAGACGGATTCTTTGCCAAGCTGGATGCCTCGGGTACATTGATTTGGGCAAAAGGCGTTCAGGGAGCTGAAGCTCAAAGGGTAAAAGACCTGATGATGTCAGGAACAGATTTGATAGCTCTGGGTACTTTTTCCAATTCTACCAATTTTGGAAATGACATTGTACTGAATGCCGGGACCGAAAATACGAATATCTATCTGGCCAAATACAATACCTCCGGACAAATCCTGGCTGCTATTGGTTTTGGTGGAGCAGCTACCGACATGGCCGGCAAATTGACCCAAGATGCAAATGCCAATATTTGGGCCTGTGGCTCAATTTATTTCGATGCTACCATTGGAAATTTTAACCTTACATCGAATGGGTATTATGATGCTTTTTTTGTGAAGCTCAACAGCAACCTCAATATCTTGTTTGCTGATAATTTTGGAGGGGGTTCCAACGACACAGCAAATGATATCGGAGTTGATGCCAGCGGAAACATATACATAACCGGCGATTATTATTTGAGTACATCGAATGGTCTCAAGACAGTAAACTCCAATGGTGGCTCTGATATATTTGTGGCTAAGTATTCAAATGCCGGAGCACCGGGGTTTTTACAAAGCTACGGTGGTGCAGAATACGATTCTGGCAGAATTATTTCTGTCGGTTCCAATATATATATCGGAGGTGTATTCTCTCAAACGGTCAACTTCGGCAATATCCTAAGCAGCAATAATTCACTCAATGGCTATGTGTTGCGACTGGCCGAATAGATTTTGGGATAAATAAAAGGACAGTTGAGTGAAGGTGCGAAGCTGTATAGCTTTGTTGGTCTGGGCTTTGGTTTGGAACTAATATTTTAATCACATCTCAAAAAGGTAAAATAACAATAAATTTCTTGTTGTAATTTACGCCTCATGTCGATAGAAAGCAGATATCTAATGATTTGTTGAAAAGTTTATCAATATCTAATCTGCCGGAATTCTGAACTGAATTATTTAATTCATCGGGTATTTTATTGATGGAATAAAATGATACACTATTTCATAACTTGTTTCTTTTCCTGAGTGTACTAATATTTAATTATTTACTGACTGGATATGTAAAACTAATTGGTTTAGTTGAAATCTTTTCTCCATTTTGATTTTTCGCAGATGCAACAATATAAATAGGTGAGGTTTTAATAATATCATCACTCTGCTTTAATACAATTTCACCTGTTTTTTCTTCAGAATTTGTAACGGCATTTACCAAATTTTGAAATACTCCTACCTCTTTTTCTTTATTGTCTATGAGCTGATATGCTCTAAAAGTTACCGGCGTTCCAACACTTACTTTCCCAAAACTTCTTTTAAGGTAAGCAGTGATTTTAATATCCGTATTTTGGAGTATTGCATCTGCAAATATTTCCTCTCCATTTGCTCTTAAGGGAGTAAATGTCTCGTTAATAAAAAATGTTCCATCAGTTGTTTGCCCTTTAACAAAGTAAGTTTCTACATTTTGTCCCATTTTCACGAAAACACTTGCTTTTCCATTCACTATATTAATCTCACCATTCTTAATAGGTGAGCCTGCCGCGTCTAAAAACTCACCAGCATTTTTTAAGATTTGTATTTTATTTGAAGGTATATTTCTCACAGAGTCAATAAGAATATTCAATAATGATTTATCATCTGCTAAAATTGAACCTTTGTCTTTTAGAATCATTTTAAATGATGGTGAGGGTGCAATAAGTACTAATTCCTTTTCAAGTTTTGCGTTTGCAACACCTTTTATAGAAACATTTACATATTTTTTCCCTGCTACACTTCCTACTTTCCAAATAACTTTTGCTTCTCCTTTTTCATTAACTATAATTTCTCTTTTTTTATCCTCACCTACACCGATAAACTTACCATCACTGCATTCAAAAACCAAAGTTCTGTATATTTCAGGCAGATTTGAGGTTATTTTTCCTGTAAATGTTAATGTTTGCGTATCATCAGCAGGTATGTCGGTCAGATTTGGTCTATCAATCTGCAATTCTAATCCTTTGTCGATATTTTTAACTTCAATAGCGATTTCTTTGGAATAATTACCATTTTTACCTGTAATTGTGGCAGCTACATAATAAATTCCCTGAACACTTGGTACTTTCCATTTGGCAGAAGCAACCCCATTGTCATCTGTTTTAACAACCCTTTGTCCATCTTTATCTTTGCCCTCAAACTCACCGGAATTAGCAGTAATATTTTTGAATGTAATATTGGTATAATCTGATATTGCATTAGGGTCTATATTAGCCACCAAAGTAATGACTGTAGTACCATCGGCAAAAAAAACAGGTTTACTATCTACACCTTCAATTTTTAAATTAACAGGCGATACATCGAACCCTTCGTCTAATGATTCAATATCGCATGATAGTAAAGTAAGTAATATTAAAAAATATATTCTTTTCATTTTAAAATTGTTATTTAAATATATTGCCAGGCATTTGTTGTGCATCTACCTAATAATTCACCATCCATTGTTAATACATTAACATTTAAAATCAAATTAGGCCTTCCCTCAAAAACAACCCGCTTTTTTATTTTGAAAGCTCTTCTTACCCTATAATTATGAGTTACACCTAAACATTGAACATTAAATCTGGTTCTGTTATTACTAAACATAAAGTGACTTGGGGGTACGATTTCGAATTCGAGTACTACATCAACCGGGGGATGCATTGTGGGGTTAACCGATAACTGAATATCGATAAAGCATTCTTCACTTATGACTCCATAAAACTGAAGGATGTCCGGAGTTTTTTGAATTAAATAAGGAGTAACTGCTGGCATAATTTTAATTAGTTTATTAAACCTGTAATTTTACCTGAAATACCTTTAAGAGGAATGCTAACGGAGAAATTCAGATATGGGACGACTTTTAAATCTGTATTACTTAAAATTGGATTTTTATCTTTAAGCCGATATAATACACCGCTATAATTTATCCTGAAAAGCCGGTGTGGTCTAAACCCGAAGCCAAAGATCAAATTCCTTTCAATGTCTCCAAATAGTTTATAGGGGACAATTCTTGGATTATCATCTGATAAAAGGAATTTCGATAAACCTACCTGCAAACTTAATGATTTTAAAAGCCGCGGTTTGAGTTTAAAATCGTCAAGTTTTGCTTTTGGATTAATAGGATAAAAAGAAATATTTACAGCTCCATATCTGATCAAATTATTAAAATTACTGCTAAATCTGGCACCGATACCCGATTCATAGGTTAAGTAAGGAGAGTTCTCGGTTTCAATATCAATATCAGCTAGTCCAGTTATATCTATAATTTTTAATATTAAAATCTCCTTTAAAAGGAGAGGTGAATTTTTTAATTCAACAATTATTTTTTCGTTCTTTTCTTTAGCTATTTCGAATTCCAAATATGCATCAATCGCGGAATTTACACCATCTAAGTAATTGATTTCTGTTTCATTTAATAATATTTTATTGTCCTTTTTTAGATTCTTAAATTCTTTTACAAATTCCCTTAAAAGACTTATTTTTTCAGTTGTTAATTGATTATCATTTATTTTTAGATCTTTTTCCGTTTTCCCATCCTTGATAAATGACTCAATTATTAAATCATTTTTTAAAACATAGGTTAAATTATCATTTATGTTTTTAATTTTGTTTTTTAGAAAATCTTTATATATGTTCGATTCATTAGAAACTGTCATATATGTATTTGAGAAATCTTCCAATTCACCACTAAAAACTTCTAATTCACCAATTAAACGGACATTAGGGAAGCATTTTCTTATTTCATTGTTTATGGCAATATTTGTTGCTTTGTATTTGGAGGAATCAAAATTTCGAGGGTCTTCTAAAGCCTTAAATATAATATTTTTAATTACTTGGATGCTTTGATCAGGGAGTGCCTTTTTCTCTTCAATATTAAATTTAAAATTATAAACTGTATTTGGGCGTAAAGGCCTCACATCCTTACAAAGAAACTCCTTTTTTTCAGACTTTAAATAACAAGTAATATTCGATTTTTGACAAGATTTAAAATAGTTCAAATCAGCATTTGGCACTTTTGGCACACATATTAAACTTATCCCTTTTATATCGAGGTCTTTTGGAAGACTCCCGGAAATGTCAAATGAAACATCAAATGGTAGTTTATCCAAAAATGATTCCGTACTAAAATCTAACCGCACTGGATTTTGTGCAATTGCAGTAAAACTAAATAGGCTAAAAAGGATTCCTAATAAAAGCTTTGGCATATAAAAATAGTGTTTAAATGCAACATGAATCTTTTCTCTTTGACCCTTCAAATATCTACAATAAAAAACTGATAATTAAAAGAAGACCACCCACTTTTATTATTCGGTACCTCGTTTGGAAAATTGCGTTTAAATAAAAATCTCTGGAAATTATTCCTGGTCTGAAAATTGGAAATTGTATGGGATAAAAGGATGAGTTATTATTAGAATAAATATTCCTTTTCAAACACCGACGTTTTAATATTGAAGGGTAAGTTGCAGTCCTTTTTTGATACTTTAAAAAATATTTTCCTGCATTTTGAATTTCTGAGTTTTATTCTATCAAATGGCCGGATATAATTACCGAAGCCAGACATTAGAATCGAGATTAACTATATTATTATCAGAACTTGATTCAACATAGGCCAAATCTTATTCAACATATATTTTACTTGATTCAACATACGCCAAATCTTATTCAACATATATTTTACTTGATTCAACATACACCAAATCTTATTCAACATATATTTTACTTGATTTACCAATGTGTAAATCTTATAAACACTTTGGATTACTTGATTTACAAAAGTGTAAATCTTATATACACTTTGGATTACTTGATTTACAAAAGTGTAAATCTTATATACACTTTGGATTTCTTGATTTACAAAAGTGCAAATCTTATTTACACTTTGGATTACTTGATTTACAAAAGTGTAAATCTTATATACACTTTGGATTACTTGATTTACCAAAGTGTAAAATGATTTCACCTTTAGCCCATCAGATTAAAAAATGGCCTTAAAGCCATGCTCAGAAGGGATGATTGCCGGAATTTTCGGATAGCAGTCCTACAGACTAATAATAGAATCTTAAAACCTTGAAGTCTCTTTCATCGCTTGGTTTACACTCCCCTACTCTGTTGTTTCAAGTTTCAATTCTTACCTTCCGGGCCTGCTTATGTAACGTTTAAGGCCGATGCGGATCAAACATCCTCCCTTTTAGGTTTTAAAAGTACAGGGATAGAATAATCAATTACCCTTAATACATTCAAAACCAATCCTTTTAATACCACATAATAAAAATACCTAAGCGTATGATTGGAAAAATAGTATCGTTTTAATAGATTCGTAAATATTTAAGACTACACAGTCTGCCGTATAGTTTTAATAGCCGACAACAAATGATTATACACAGATATGTATTTGAAAATAAACTGTTTAAACAAAAAATATCAATTAACCTTAATAACGATATAGACGCAACTATGTGTGATAATTGGATCTATACTAATGTTATGCCCAATGCCAAAAGATGCCGTACAACAATGAACAGACAGACAAAACAAAGAACAGAAAGCCAACGCTTCGTAAAATTAAAAGAGGTGCAATCCAACGCACAAAACCAACGCTTTTGCACCACATTTAATTTTACCCCAACACACCCAAGCCCACCCACCACCCCAAGAAATATGTTATTTACTATGTAATTTTATTAAAAGACTTTATTGATAAAATCATTTCATTATATTATCTTTGCCCCAATGAAAATATTTGCATATTTTATGGCTTTCTACATTTTGGTGCTTTCGGTAGTGCCTTGTAGCGATGTGCATAATAATTGCAATGATAAGAAGGCAACAACGGAGCTTACTCAAAATCACGACCACCAGCAAGACCAAGACGATAATTGCAGTCCTTTTTGTACCTGTTCTTGTTGTAGTGCAAATGTGATAGCTTTAGATTTCAAACCGTTTCAAATCAAAAACCCTACACAGTTTTCTTTTTCTCAAAAAGTTTCAATACGAAATTTCTCTTTTATTTCTAACTTCTACGGAAACATTTGGCAACCGCCAAAAATACATACTACTTGTTAATGATTAACGAATAGTAGGTACACTATTTCCATTCCTTTTTATTGTGGAATTGCTTTGTGCAATCTTAATCATTAATGTTTATTCATTAGTATTTGCCTTATAGCAAACTACTATCATTCATTAATAATTAATCATAAAATATAGTGTTAGATAAAATCATAAAATTCAGTATAAAAAACAAGATAGTCATAGGCATTATGACCTTGCTACTCATTATATGGGGAGTTTGGAGTGCTACCAAACTATCAGTAGATGCCGTACCCGATATTACCAATAATCAGGTGCAAATATTTACAAGTTGTCCTACTTTGGCAGGGCAAGAAGTAGAGCAGTTAGTTACATTCCCAATAGAACAAAGCCTTGCTAATATTCCACATATAGAAGAAGTAAGAAGTATTTCAAGGTTCGGATTATCGGTAATTACCGTTGTTTTTAAAGACGAAGTAGATATATATTTTGCTCGTCAGTTAATAAACGAAAAACTAAAAGAAGCCCAAGAAAAAATACCAAATGGCATAGGCACACCCGAATTAGCACCAGTTAGTACAGGACTAGGCGAAGTCTATCAGTATATCATTCACCCTACAAAAGGTAATGAAAGCAAGTACAATGCTAAGGACTTACGCACTATGCAAGATTGGATAGTAGCAAGACAACTCAATGGCACACCCGGCATTGCAGAAGTAAATAGCTTTGGTGGAGAATTGAAACAATACGAAGTATCAATAAATCCCAATCGTTTAAAAGCAATGGGTGTTAGCATTCCAGAAATTTTTACAGCGTTGGAAAAAAATAATCAAAACACAGGCGGTGCCTACATTGATAAGAAACCCAATGCCTACTTTATTCGTGGCGTGGGCTTAGTTACTTCAATAGAAGATGTGAAAAATATTGCTGTAAAAAGCACAGGTGGAATTCCTATTTTTATAAAAGATGTAGCCGAAGTAAAGTTTGGATTTGCCACTCGTTATGGTGCTATGACTTTTAATGGTGAAGTAGATGCAGTAGGCGGTATAGTAATGATGCTCAAAGGCGAAAATAGTAGCAATGTCGTAAATAGAATAAAAGAAAAACTGCCAACCATTCAAAAATCTTTACCGAGTGATATTGTTATAGAGCCTTATTTAGATAGAACAGACTTAGTAAAAAGGGCAATGAGTACGGTAGAAAAAAACTTAATAGAAGGTGCTCTAATTGTAATCTTTGTATTGGTATTGTTCTTAGGAAACTTTAGAGCAGGTCTTATTGTAGCTTCAGCTATTCCACTATCAATGCTTTTTGCATTGGGCTTAATGAATGTGTTTGGAGTAAGTGCCAATTTAATGAGTTTAGGTGCAATAGATTTTGGATTGATTGTAGACGGTGCAGTAATTATTGTGGAAGCCACCTTACACCATTTAGGATTACGCAAAACAATAGGCAAATTATCTCAAACCGAAATGGATGATGAAGTGTTTCAATCTGCCTCTAAAATTAGGAGTAGTGCCACTTTTGGTGAAATAATAATCTTAATAGTCTATATACCTATTTTAACCTTAATTGGCATAGAAGGCAAAATGTTTAGCCCTATGGCAATGACAGTTGGCTTTGCCATATTCGGAGCTTTAATTTTATCGCTTACCTATATTCCGATGATGTGTGCTTTGTTTTTACCAAAAACAATCAATCACAAAAAAACATTTAGCGATAAAATGATGGATTATTTACAAAGAATATACCAACCATTGTTACAAAGTGCTATTCAACTAAAATATTGGCTTGTAGGCATTACAGTTGCACTTTTTGTAATTGCATTGTTTGTTTTTAGTCGTATGGGTGGCGAATTTATACCTACACTTGCCGAAGGAGATTTTGCATTTCATTGCATACTTCCACAAGGCAGTTCCTTAAACCAAAGTATCGAAACTTCTATGCAAGCCAGTAGAATTATTAAAAAATTTGATGAAGTAAAAATGGTAGTTGGCAAAACAGGTAGTGCCGAAGTACCAACAGACCCAATGCCACCCGAAGCTACAGATATGATGATTATTCTAAAGCCACAAAATGAATGGAAATCGAATAAAACATACGATGAATTAGCCGATGAAATTTACGAAAAATTAGAAGCCATACCAGGTATATTTTTTGAAAAAAACCAACCCATACAAATGCGTTTTAATGAATTGATGACAGGTATTAGGCAAGATGTAGCGGTAAAAATATTTGGCGAAAATATGGACACCCTATCAACTTATGCAACTAAAGTAAGTCAAGTTATACAATCTGTACAAGGTGCTTCAGCCCCACAAATAGAAAGAGTTAATGGATTACCACAAATAAATATTGAATACGATAGATTACGCATTGCCAATTATGGACTAACTATTCAAGATGTAAACGATATAGTAAGCACAGCCTTTGCAGGCAAAAGTACAGGTGTTGTTTTTGAAAACGAAAGAAAGTTTGACTTAGTTGTTCGATTAGATAGCACCTACCGAAGAAGTATTGAAGATGTAAATAATTTGATGATACCAACCAGTTCAGGCTCTCAAATTCCACTTTCACAAGTAGCTAATATTGCTTACAAATTAGGTCCTGCACAAATAAGCAGAGAGGCGGGTAAACGAAGAATTGTAGTAGGGTTTAATGTAAAAGACAGAGATGTACAAAGTGTAGTGGAGGAAATACAACAAAAACTGAATACACAAATTACTTTGCCTTCGGGATATTATTTTACCTATGGTGGTACATTTGAAAATTTACAAAAAGCAAGTAAGCGTTTATTGATAGCAGTGCCAGTATCACTACTATTAATTTTTATGTTGCTTTATTTTACATTCCGTTCTTTCAAACAAGCAAGTTTAATATTTACAGCCATACCTATGAGTGCCATAGGTGGTATTTTTGCTTTATTGCTTCGTGGTATGCCATTTAGTATAAGTGCAGGTATTGGTTTTATTGCCTTATTTGGTGTAGCAGTATTAAATGGTATCGTATTAATTGGTACTTTCAATCAATTAGAAAAAGAAGGTTGGACAGACATAATTAAAAGAGTAATTGAAGGCACAAAAATAAGATTAAGACCAGTATTAATGACAGCCACAGTTGCCAGCTTAGGTTTTTTACCAATGGCATTAAGCAGAAGTGCAGGGGCAGAAGTGCAAAAACCATTAGCCACAGTTGTAATTGGAGGTTTACTTACAGCCACTTTCCTTACACTATTTGTACTGCCACTACTATACATAATATTTAATTCAAAAATTAATTTAAAAAGAAAACCAAAAGTGAAACCAGTTGTAACAGCCACTATTTTATTGTTCTTATGTTCAACAATAAATGTAAATGCTCAAACGGTAAATATTAGTTCAATAGACCAAGCAATAAATATTGCAATTCAAAACAATCAATCTATTAAGGCTAATGATTTGGAAATAAAAGCAACAGAAAGTCTGAAAAAAACTGCCAATGAATTACCTAAAATGGATTTCAATATGCAACTTGGTCAGTACAATAGTATCAAGTTTGACAATGCTTTTCAACTTTCTCAAACAATACCGTTTCCTACATTATTTGGTGCAAAGAAAGAATTGATTAATGCAGAAGTTAAAGCAAAACAACTACAACAGCAATTGAGTATTTATGAAATCAAAAATCAAGTTCGCAGTTTATATTACCAAATAGAATACTTGCAATTCAACAAACAAAAACTACAAAGTTTGGATAGTTTGTATATCGAGTTCTTACGAGTAGCCAATTTGCGATATAAAACAGGCGATACCAAAAAAATTGAAATTAATACAGCCCTAACAAAACAAGGCGAAATCAATTTATTGACACAACAAAACCAAGTATATCTAATAAATGCCTACCAAAGTTTAAAAGCATTATTAAATACAAATGATAGTATTGTACTTATTACAAATGCAAACTATGTACCCTTAACTGTTAATAATTTAATTGATACCAATGCAATAGCCAATCACCCAATGTTGCAATCGCTATATCAAAATATGCAAATAGCCGAACAAACAAAAAAAGTAGAAAAGGCACAAGGCTTACCCGATTTTAAAATTGGCTATTCCAATCAATCCTTAATTGGTTTTCAAACTATCAATGGTGCAGATAAATATTTTGGTGCAGGTAATAGATTTAATGTTGTGAATATTGGTATTGCTATTCCTTTAACTTATGGTGCAACAAAAGCAAAAATTAAGAGCTTAGAATATCAAAAGCAAAGTTTAGAGCAACGAGCAGAATATGAAAAAAAACAACTACAATCACAACTGCAAAATGCGATGACACAATATGAGCAAGATGTAACGCAATACAATTATTATAAATCAAATGCTTTACCCAATGCAGAAGAAATTGTAAAATCAGCACAATTGGGCTATAAAACAGGAGATGTAAGTTATGTAGAATATTTATATGCTTTACAAACAGCTACTGATATTCAACTAAAATACTTGCAATCAATACAGCAAATAAATCAAACAGTAATCAATATAAATTCAATAATCAATAAATAATATTTCAGATGATATTTCAAATAAATAAAATAATTTCTGTAACAATAATTCTTACTTTATTGTTATCTGCCTGTAGCAATCATAAGGAAGGAGATGGGCATAATCACGGAACGGCTGAAACAAAAACAGAAGCCAAAAAAGAAGAACACCACGAAGAAGCCCCAGCCACAATTGCTTCACTTACTGCTGAACAAATTAAAACAGTAGGTATTACCTTTGGCAATATTGAAAACAAAGAACTAACGGCAACCATAAAAGCAAATGGCAATCTAAAAGTTCCAAACAACAACAAGGCAAATGCTACTTCTTTATATGGTGGTGTAATTAAAACTTTGAATGTTCAAATAGGTTCTTATGTAAAAAAAGGACAAATCATTGCAACTATTGCCAATCCTCAATTTATTCAGCTCCAAGAAGAATATTTAAGTACAGGCAGTAGAATAACCTTTGCAGAACAAGAAGTTGCAAGGCAAAAAGAATTAAACGAAGGAAATGCAGGAGCAAAGAAAAACTTACAAAGTGCCACAGCCGATTTAAATAGTTTGCGAACTCGTAGAGCTTCATTACAGCAACAAATTCAACTAATGGGCATTAACCCTAATAATGTAAGCAACGGAAATTTACAATCTATGTTGGTGGTTTCAAGTCCTATAAGTGGTACTGTGAGTAATGTATTTGCTAAAATCGGCTCGTATGTAGATGTATCTTCGCCTGTAGCCGAAATTGTAGATAACGGTAGTTTACATTTAGATCTCAATGTATTTGAAAAAGACCTACCAATGCTAAAAGTTGGACAAACTATTCATTTTACCTTAACTAACAATCCAACTACAGAATACGATGCAGTAGTTTATAGCATTGGTTCGGCTTTTGAAAGTGAAAGCAAAACCATACCAGTACATTGCAATGTAAAAGGCAATAAAACAGGATTAATTGATGGGATGAATATTACAGCCATAGTTAGTCTAAACAATGTTACTTCACCAGCCGTACCTACCGAAGCTATTGTAGAAGCTGATGGTAAGTATTACATTTTTATAAAAACAAACAAAGAACCTGAAGAACACCACGAAGATGGCGAAGAAGTACACGACCATAAGGAAGCAGAAAAAGGCAAGGAAGCAGAGCCAAAAAACACCACCAATTTTGAAAAAATAGAAATTGTAAAAGGTGTTTCTAATATGGGTTATACAGCAATCACATTTGTAAATGACATACCCAAAGATGCAGTAATTGTTACTAAAGGTGCATTTTTTATCAATGCTAAATTATCAAATACAGGCGGTCACGAACATTAAAAATAAAACTTATGGATATACTTAAAATATATTTACCGATATACTTATTAGTTTACATATTAATAGCATTTGTAGTGCCTACATATCGAACTTTCAAAAAAACAGGAATAAATCCTATAACATTTGGAAAGACTGATAATGCCCACGATTATATTGGATTTGTAATGAAACTACTTATTGCATTTCTATTTGTAGCAGTTTTATGTTTTTCATTTTCTAATACACTTTATTACTACACCATTCCTATTTCTTATCTGTGTTTTAGTGCTTTCAAAATAATTGGTTTAGTTTTAATTCATATTTCTTTAATATGGATAGGTATTGCACAATATCAAATGAGTAAAAGTTGGCGTATTGGCATAGATGAAAAAAATAAAACTGAATTAATAATTAAAGGTGTTTTTTCAATAAGCCGAAATCCTATTTTTTTAGGAATGATAATAAGTATTTTGGGTCTATTTATGATAGTACCTACAGCATTATCCTTTTGCTTATTGATTACCACTTATTTTATAATTCAAATACAAATTCGCTTAGAAGAAGATTTCTTAGAAAAACAACACAGACAAGAATATATCAATTATAAACTTAAAACAAGAAGACTAATTTAACTATGGAACATAAACATACCTACGATGCAAAAGGCAAGCAACTTTGTTGCTCACAGCAAGAAAAAATATATACAAATGCAGGGGCAAATTCTTTGTTAGAAGATGGACATAGTAAAAAAGATGGGCACAATCATAGTGAACATTCAGACGAAGATGGACACGACCATTCAAAAGGCAATGATAGTGTTATAAAAATGTTTTTACCAGCAATGATTTCACTATGTTTATTACTTATTGCTATTGCATTTGATAATTATTTTCCACAATCGTGGTTTACAAGTTGGGTAAGAATTATTTGGTATGTAGTTGCTTACATTCCAGTTGGCTTTCCAGTAGTCAAAGAAGCATTTACAAGCATTGGAAAAGGAGAAATATTCTCTGAATTTTTGCTAATGAGTATTGCAACTATCGGAGCATTTGCAATAGGCGAATATCCCGAAGGCGTAGCAGTAATGTTATTTTATGCAGTTGGCGAAGTGTTTCAAACTTTAGCAGTAAAAAGAGCCAAAGCAAACATAAAAACATTACTCGACCAACGTCCTGATGAAGTTACTATCATTCAAAACAATCAATCCAAAATTACAAAAGCAGAACAGGTAAATATTGGCGATATTATACAACTTAGACCAGGTGAAAAATTGGGTTTAGATGGAGAATTAATATCAGATAATGCTTCATTCAACACAGCAACACTTACAGGCGAAAGCAAACCAGATACAAAATCGAAAGGTGATGTGGTTTTAGCAGGAATGATAAATTTAAACACCGTAGCACAAGTCAAAGTAACAACAGCCTATACTGATAGTAAGTTGAGTAAAATTTTAGAATTGGTACAAAATGCTACTGCACAAAAAGCACCAACAGAATTATTTATCAGAAAATTTGCAAAAATTTACACCCCAATAGTAGTTGCTTTAGCTATTCTTATAACAGCACTTCCTTACTTTTTTGTAGATAATTATGTTTTTAGTCAATGGTTATACAGAGCTTTGGTTTTCTTGGTTATTTCTTGTCCTTGTGCATTAGTAATTAGTATTCCATTAGGTTATTTTGGCGGTATCGGTTCTGCAAGCAGAAATGGTATTTTATTTAAGGGTAGTAATTTTTTAGATATAATAGCCAATATTCAGAATGTAGTAATGGATAAAACAGGCACTATGACAGAAGGCGTTTTCAAAGTTCAAGAAGTAATATTAAAACCCGAATTTAATAAAGACGAAATACTGCAAATAGTAAATGCTTTAGAAAGTCAAAGTACACACCCAGTTGCTACAGCTATTCATAATTATGTTGGTCAGGTAGATAGTAATATCAGCTTAGTAAGTGTAGAGGAAATATCAGGGCACGGATTAAAAGCAATTGTAAACGGAAAGGAATTATTAGTGGGGAATTTTAAATTAATGGACAAATTTAATATTGCTTATGATATTGACCCAAGTACTATTGTTTACACATTAATAGCTATTGCATACGATAAAATATTTATTGGTTATTTAACCATTGCCGATAGCATTAAAGAAGATGCACAAATTACCATTGACAAATTAAAAGCATTAGGAGTAAAAACTACAATGTTAAGTGGAGATAAAAGCACAGTGGTAAAATTTGTAGCCGAAAAATTAGGCATTGCAAACGCCTATGGCGATTTATTACCCGAAGACAAAGTAAATAAAGTAAAAGAACTCATTGCTAAAAATGAAACCGTTTGTTTTGTAGGAGATGGCGTAAACGATGCACCCGTAGTAGCATTGAGCAATGTAGGTATAGCAATGGGTGGTTTAGGCAGTGATGCTACCATAGAAACAGCAGATGTAGTTATACAAGACGATATGCCAAGTAAAATCCCAATGGCTATAAACATAGGGAAACAAACCAAAAAAATTGTTTGGCAAAATATTATACTTGCATTTGTTGTTAAAGCCATTGTTCTAATATTAGGTGCAGGTGGATTAGCTACAATGTGGGAAGCAGTATTTGCTGATGTAGGAGTAGCATTATTAGCAATTCTAAATGCAGTACGAATACAAAGAATGAAGTTTTGATGACAATAACACCAACGCTTTTGGTAGCACATTTGCATTTTTTGCCAATACTCAAACCAACGCTAAAAAATGCAAAAGAGCTACCAAGCCAACACACAACGACACGACAACAAAAGCCAAAATAAACAGACGAAAAAGGCACTAGGGCATAACAGGGGTTTGAACGCAATGGGGGCAGAAGTGGTAAATTCAACATTTGTACTTCTATTGAACTTTTGTAGTAAATTGAACATTTGTGCTTCTAATCCCCCACTGCGTCAAGCCCCAAACCGTTGGCTTTCATTAAAATAGGCACTATTATGAAGGAAATAAAAATAAAAAATGCCTAGAAAGAAAACACAACATGAAGCAATATTAGATTTTCGTAATCAACACGGTGATAAATACGATTATTCTCTAGTAGAATATGTTAATTCTACAACTAAAATAACTGTGATTTGCTCAAAGCATGGAAACTTTCAAATTACGCCTGGTCATCACAAAAATGGCGTAGGCTGTAGAAAATGTTATGATGATTCTCAGAAAACAAGTAAAGACGAATTTATAAGGCGTTCACAAGAACATTGGGGTGATTTATATGATTATTCTTTTTTTGATGAATTGCCATCTGCAGGTAAGATGGTTAAGATAAAATGTACTCTACACAATATTTTATTTAAACAAAAACCTAGTAATCATATTAAAGGTCATACTGGTTGTGTACAATGCAAGGTTCTTAAACTTTCTGGAAACAAAAATAATTTAGGGCGAATTAAAACTCAAGCTGAATTAAATGAGGAGTTTATTGATAGGGCTAAGAAAATTCATGGTGATTCTTATGATTACAGTGAATTTATGTACAAGAATTCTGCTAAAAGCGGTAAAATAATATGTTCAAAGCATGGAGATTTTTTTCAATCTCCAAGTAATCATCTCAGAGGAACAAAATGTCCTCATTGTGTAATTGAGAGTTTTACCGTAGGCACATTTAAAGAAAAATGTATTGAAAAGGGGATTGATTATCATAGAGCATTAAAAAGGCGACAAGCTGGATTAAATGAAGAGAAAATATTTTCACCTGATTATATTAGACATGAGCGAGAGATTAACAAGGTTACTGTATTTGGAGAAGAATATCCTAATATTGAGGAAGCAACACGAGTATTAAGACCTCCCGCAAGTTCTACAACAATCAATAGATGGATCAAAGAAGGTATGAAGCTGGAGGAAGCTTTTGAGAGAATCCCAAACCCTGGATACGCGGATGGAATCATATATTTAATAACGAATAACTTGAATGAGAAGCAATATATCGGTTTGACTGTTCAAACTTTGGAAAGAAGGTGGAGATATCATCAAGAACAAGCAAATACAAACCATATAAAAAGTAAAGAATCTTTACATGCAGCAATTAGAGAATTTGGTGCGGACAATTTCTCAATTAAGGCGATAGATTCTGGAACAACGAAAAAGGGATTAGAACGAAAAGAAAGAGAATGGATAAAGAAATTAAACACATTGATTCCTAATGGCTATAACATTTCAACAGGTGGAATTAGTGGCGGTTCCAACAGTAAACCAACAACTATAGATGGGAAAAGATTTAAAAGTGTAAAAGAAGCTGCAAAATATGTTTCTGAAACAAGAAAAATATTATATGAAGCTGCAAAAGGTAGAATTAGGTCTGGACGAATTGATGTAAAAACACCTTCTAAGCCTGGAGAAAGCTATGTTAAATCAAAAGTTTATAAAACATGGAGTAGCATAAAACATGGAAGTATCAACCCAAATTCAAGAGATTATATTCCCAACATTGAATTTCATAATAGATGGAACGACTTCTTATTATTCAGGGAAGATGTTGGAGAACCTACTTATATGGATATGGTTTTCAAGCGGATTGATCAGGATAAAGGTTTTTTTCCTAGTAATTGTAAATGGATGACAAAGAGCGAAGCTTGTAAGATTAATGCACAACATATGAAAACGAAAGGGACTCTGAAAGGAAGAAAGTCAAAAAAAAAATAGTTTTACACCAGTACGGCTATTGCCCGTACCGATTGTAAAGCTCAACCGTTATGCCATAACTAATCGATTCCCAAATTATCTTTAAACCATAGTTAAACCTCAAAAAGGAATATCCACCTATAAGCCTTCATCCATTCACTTTGATATAGCCTCTTTTTTTCTCGTTCCCTCATTTTTCTATTAACGGTCATCGTTTTCAATTGCTTCAATACTTACTTTCCTGGCCGGGTTGAGTAGTTGCCGAGACCCGGCGGGTAGCTCGCAGCCTCCTCCACTGAGATCAAAATTGGTAAAAATGAAGTCGTAGCACCCTCCATCGAAGTCAAATTCGTCGAATTCGAAGTCAAATTCCTGAAAAATGAAGTTAAATTCGTCGAATTCGATATCAAATTCGTGAAATTCAATGTTAAATTCGTGAAATTCAATGTTAAATTCGTCGATTTCGATGTTAAATTCGTCGATTTCGACATCAAATTCGTGGAATTCGATGTTAAATTCGTCGAATTCGATGTTAATTTAGCACTTTTACCCCTCCACTAATGGTAATTTAGCACAAGTTTTCAACTATTTATGTGGTAATTTGGCAATACTTCCTATTATTTCTATCTAATAATCAATAGTTTATACATTCTTGGATTACTCTATCGGTACCGCCGATTTAAAATACCTTAGAAAAGCATCACCTTTGGTTAATTGATATGGCAGGGCAAACCGGAAATATTTCTCCTTTAGTTTTTATTTTGGCTAATTGGCCCATGAAAATACCATTAGACTTCTGATAAAAGAGCTAGCCTTTGGATAACATTTGGTAAGTAGCCATCAGACAGAAATTCCCGGCTATACTTTAATGATTTGTAATAAAACTTTTACACTTTTTCCTGAAGCTTTTACATCTGGGCAAGTTAAATATAAAAATCTCCCTGCGAGGCTGTGGCAAATGTTTTGGAAATGCAAAGAGGCTACAGAAGGAAATATTGATTTTGAAAATCCACAGTAATCTATATTCCGAAAAAGAAAAATCACTAATTTTGAATACCATATTATCAAAACACCGGATCAATGAGATATATATTTACGCAATTAACCTTTCACAGTTTAAATACTCATTGCCAGTCGATTATATCAATTTGTAGATTTAGTACAAATGGGATATTTACGCAATTCAAAAATTGTATTGCCTAAATTTATTTGTTGGTGGCAAGCATAACATACAATTCCGTGAAAAGAAACTTTAAGAAAATATTAGTTGGAATAATCCTAATTTCATTGGCAAGTTGTGAGACAAAAACACAAAATGCTAAAAAGAATTCTAATAAAATTATTTCTAACAAAACAAGAATAATAAAAGATAGTTCTAAAATTGCTGATAGCAAGAACCAAATTTACAATCCTCATGATGAGTATTTGACAAAAAAACTGAAACCTATAAGAGAAAATTTCAAAAGACTAAATTCAATTGATTATGGAAATTGGAGCAATATTGAAACAAAATATTTGGAAGGAAGTAATGAAGGTGGAGAAGTAACATTTTACAATTGGAATGATAAATTAGACAAAATAATTACACAAGAATTTGGGGAAACATATCAAGTACTGACAGAATACTATTTACTAGACAATAAACTTTCTTTTGTTTTTCAAAAAGGATTAAAATACAATAGGTCAATTTGGAAGAAAATACCAGAAAGTAGTGATAAAGAAGTTTTCGATATTGAGAAATCTAAAATTGTTGAAAAAAGAAGTTATTTTGAAAACGGAAAATTAATTCTCCAATTAAATAGTGAAGACAATATTTCACCAATGTCTGACAAATCATTAAACGAAGAACAAGCTGAAATAGAAAGAAATTTCAAAAGGATTTTAAAAGTTAAAAACAAAGAATAAAAAGCCAGCCACCAATTGGGGTTTTGCAAAAGTGGGGCATTAATGCTAGATTTGAACATTGGGGGCTCAATTAAACTTTGATATTGAACTGAACATTTGTGCTTCTGTTTTATCAGCTTTGCAAAGCTCCAAAACCGTTTTGCATCATTGTACTTAAAGTAATTGCATAACTCAATAGTGTAAAAAAAAACCAAAAGAACAGACAAATAATAATGAAATGAACAAAAGAAATATAATAATTAACTCAACTGCACTATTTGTAATCGCAACAATTTTACAAATGACACTTCACGAAGTAGGGCATTTTGCAGCAGCAATTGTTTTACGTTCGACCTACATAGTGCTTTTTCACAATTATGTTCTCGAAAATTCATTGTCTTTAAGAAGTGGCATACTCGTGGCTGCTGCAGGCCCGATATTTAGTTTGTTGATAGGAATAACATTTAATTTTATTTGTTCAAAATATAAAAAACGCAATACATTTTTTTTGTTTTTACTTTACATGAGCGTATTTGGATACATCAATTTCATGGGTTACCTGATGATTGCTCCTTTTTTCATACAAGGTGATACGGGTTATATTTTTAACGCGTTGAAATTCCCGATATTGATATCTATTATTATTGCTGTTTTAGGGGCTGTATCACTATTTTTTATCCTAAAAAAGTTAAGCGAGTATTTTATTGAAATGGGCACGGTCGAGATTATTGAAAACCAATCTTTAAGGAAAGAATTTACAAATTCATTGGTAATATTTCCACTTTTTATCGGTATTGTCATTACATCACTGCTGAATCTGCCTGTGCCGGTATTTTTAAGTTTAATTTATCCTCTTTGCAGTCCGCTTGCATTAATGTGGAGTTACGGTTTTTTGTTGAAGGCAAATTATTCAAAAGAAAACACGAACAAAAATTTCGACTTATTAAACAAATTGCAACCCCAATTATTAATTATATTGATACTTATCATTATTATGAACCGACTGTTGGTATCAGGTATTCACTATAATTAAATTCCGTTCTACGATGGTTGGACCATCTTTGGGGCGTTAATCATATTTTACTTGCAATTCCTCAATTATCAATATCTTTAGTCCATTCATTTTTTATTGAATCCTTGTAGGATAGGGTAAATAAAACCGCGAAAAGTCCTTTTGTTTTTTTTGAGATCTTTGATATATTTGATAAATAAATAGGTAGCAGACAAATAAACGTAACTCATACAATAACGATATATGCGCAACTGGATTTGGGAATTGTATCTATACTAATTTTACGTGGTAGCAAAAATAAATTACTCATAAATGAAATTGGACTATACTGATAGAATGAAGAAACGTTCTGATGAAGAACTAATTGAAATTGTAACCATAAATAAATCTCAATATACAACAGAGGCACTTGAGGCGGCTTTAAAAGAAATTTATTTCCGTGAAATTAAAATTGATTATATCGAAAAATTAAAAGAAAGTCCGCCTGAACCGCTAATTATATTTCAAGGAACAAAAGCCAATTACCTCCAAAGAATTATTAATTTTTTGATTGACTTTGTTGCTGTCATTACAATAGCTTATGTTATCATGACTATACTTGACATTTTAAATTTTATTGATAAAAGAAATTCTGGTTTAATAATTCTATTCCTGGTAGCTTTCTGTTATTTCTTTTCGGAATTATATACTATTTGACATATAAACCTATTTGCCGTAAATTTGGGTATAATTAAAACCTCTTTTATGGAATATATAATAGCTTTCTTAACAACTGAGCATTTAAAACGATTTAAGTTACTTATTGAAATATTTAGATTTTATTTTTCAATTATTTCAACAAATAAGATTATGAATAATTTAGAATATGAATTTGTTGTACCAGAATCATTTAATTTAGCTATTGCTTTTGATGCTATTTTAAAGGAGTCATTTTTAATAAGTTTTGTGATTTTTTTGGGTATCGCATTTGTGTATTTCTTCTTGATAGAAATTATTTTTCATTTTATACTGTCATTGCCATTAGAAAAAAATGCAATCTATGACAAGGATAAAACTGTTAAATTTCTTATGAAATATCTGAGATTTAATGAGGATAATAAAAAATACTATTTTAGAAATAAATTTTCTGAAGATACTGTTAGTAACTACCATAAATTTTCTGATATGTCTCCAAAAATTGTAAAAATATTAAGTAAAGTGCTTGGGCTAATTGTTTCAATTATTATTACAAATCATATTCTTGAATATCCTTTAAATCATATAATGCCATTTATTAATTTCTTACTATACTCTATTCTAATTCTTGGCTTTGTTGTTTCAAGAATTTTTATTATTGAAATTAGCAAAGCTCAACATGTGGTCAAGTTCATAAACGAAAATATTGATACAAAAAACAATTCAGAGCAATGAACATCGTCCAAATATCCAACAACTTGCCAACCGAAAAAGAGGTTACAGACTATTTTGAGTTTGTCAGGTGGGGCACAAAGAAAAACTGCTGTCATTGTGGCGGTGAACACATCACAAAACGTTACGAAGATTACAGATACCATTGTTATGAGTGCGGTCGCAAATTTTCGGTTACAACCAACACCCAACTACATTCTACCAACCTTTCTCTCAAAACCTGGCTTTTCTCTTTTGCTTTGATAAGTGATGCCAAAAAAGGATTGTCAGCTTTACAGCTTCAGCGAAATCTCGGCATAAGCTATGTGACGGCATTCAGGATGTATCATAAAATCAGGCAAATCATGTCAGATGGCAATGAACATCTCGAAGGTATTTTAGAAATGGATGAAACCTACATAGGAGGAAAACCACGTAAATATCAGAGTGCTAAATTTGGTAAAAAATATCGAAATGCAGAGCTTGACGATAGAATTGAAGAACTTGAAAGCAGGTTTGTTTTTGAGAATGAAGCATACAAGAAAAATGCAAATAGTGAAAACGCAAAACGTGGCAGGGGTACATTAAAAACACCTGTGGCTGGTATCGTTCAGCGAAACGGCAATGTGGTAGCAGAGGTTATGAATTTGACCGATTCAGCGAGTTTGAAACGACTTGTAAGAAAGTATGTAAGTTTGCCCGATAGCGTCCTTTTGACCGATGAATACAAATCTTACAGCCGATTCAATGCCGTAATTGAGCATATCAAGATTGACCATCAGAAAATGTATAGTTATCGGGGATTAAACACCAATACCATAGAAGGCTTTTGGGCAATAGTAAAAAGGGGTATTATAGGGCAGTATCATAATGTAAGTGACGAATATTTACAGAACTACATTGATGAATTTTGCTTTAAATACAACAATCGGAAGTATGACGATATGTTTGAAACTCTCGTATTTAATGCCATGCTACCCCCAGAAACAGACTTCAAAGACCTTAACCCCCAATTCGTAAAATCTAATCAAGGCAAGCGTAGAGCCAAGTTGGCCGAAAAATACGCTATGTCAAATAGTATATAATTCCGTTTCTTTTTATTGGAATTATATTTTCAGAAAACCTTAGGCAAGTTTATAACCAAAACTATTGTTTTGAAAGAAAATGGCGAAAAACCCACTTTATCAGATTTGTTAATTAGGTCTTTATGCCGATTTATTCCTTTCGACCCGCTGTCTTTTTTATATGCCCAATATACACCTAAAGGGTTTCATGATACACTTTCAAAAACAATAGTAGTTGTTGAGAAATCCTAAATCATAAAAGATTTGTTTCCTGAAAAAGAAACTATTAACTTTGAAATAAAATAGTAAATGAATCCAAAATTCAAAGTTGTTTTTACTGAGGAAGCAGCAGAATTTCTTGACTCTTTATCTGATAAAGCAAAAAATAAAGTTTACTTCAACATCGACAAGGCAACTTTTGTAAACGACCCAGAAATATTCAAAAAACTGGAAGACGATATTTGGGAGTTCAGAACGTTATTTCAACAGCATGCTATTCGACTTTTTGCTTTTTGGGACAAAGAGGATAAATCAGAGACCTTAGTTATCTCCACCCACGGACTGATTAAGAAAACTCAAAAGACACCTAAAAAAGAAATCGAGAAAGCAAAGCAGATTAGAATGGATTATTTCAAACATAAACAGTCAAAAAAATGAAAACTTACAGTTTTGAAGAAATGAAAGATAAGCACATAGGTAAACAAGGAACACCTAATAGAGATGCTTATGAAAACGAACTAAGGCTTGAAATACTTGGGCAAACTATCAAAGAAATAAGACAAGAAAGAAACTTAACTCAAGAGCAGCTTGGGGTACTTGTTGGAGTGAAAAAAGCTCAAATTTCTAAAATTGAAAACAGTTTTACAGACGCCAGATTTGATACAATTTTAAAGGTTTTTAAGGCTTTGAATGCCAAACTTAATTTTAACGTAGAGCTTTTAAATCAAAAAATGGCGATCGATTGAAATATTGGGCGAAAAGATGAAAACCATCACTTAACACAAATATTTACGAGAGCTTTTGCAACCTCTCAAAGGCCAACGCACAGAAAAGCCCTCGAAAATATAAACCGTTTTTGGTGAGTTTTTAAAAATCATGATAAATGAAAACCTTCATACAGAAATAAAAATCCGAAAAGGTGATTTCTTTGTCAGACATGGACAGCAGAATTACAGAATAGGGAAAATACTTAAGGGAATCCTAAAAGGGTATAGCATAGACAATGATGGAATTGAAATTATTACGCATTTTTTTATGGAAGATGACCTTGTGTCTGGAAATTATATCCCCAACATCCCGGCAACCTTTAATATCCAGGCCCTGGAAGATTGTATTATCTCAGTAGCTGATTACCAAAAGGTTTTTTCTTATCTAAATTCAAACACAGAAATAACAAACATTATTCTTTCAAATTTCCAGAAACTTAACCAACAGAATCATTCCAGAATTGAAGTATTGATCACTGGAGATGCTTTAAATAAATACAAGTGGTTTTTAGAAGAATACCCCAATCTTTTAAACAGGGTGCCTCATTATAATATCGCAAACTTTCTTGGCATGACACCAACACAACTAAGCAGGATACGCAGAACATTTTCTCAACAAATGTAAATGGCGGGTTAAAAACTGCATCATAATTTTGCATGGATTTTAATTAATGTAAATAAGAGCAAAGTTATGAGAAACATGAGTATCCTATTGATACTGTCAATGCTAATGGTCTCATGTAAAAACCCGCAAAGCATGGATAATCAAAATTTTAAAGCTGAAAAAATTTCAAAGACAGAAACTATCCTATTGATGGGAAGTATTCAAAATGTGTTCCCTTTATTTGGAGCATTTGAAGAGAGAAAATGGGCAGAAGGATGGAATCCTACTTTAATTTACCCAACAACCGAAATATTGGAAGAAGGTACAACATTTAAAACAAAAGCACACAGACATGATGAAACCGAGTTTCTGTGGAGAATAACAAAGTATCAACCCGAAACCCATTTGATTCAATATCTTGTTTCGACACCCAACCGTTATTGGACTATTACGGTAATATGCAAACCATTAACCGCCGATAAAACAACTGCTCAGATAACTTATACATTTATTGGTCTGAATGATACAGGCAACACAATTAATAAACAGGCACTTGAAAAAATGTATGAACAAAATTTGAAAGATTGGGAAGAGTCCATAAACTTTTATCTTCACCACGGAGAAATGAAAACCCATTAAAAAATTATCAAATGACAATCATAAACAATTTTAAAAAGTAAAAATCTAATCTGACAATTTTATAGAAGCTCATAAACAACGAAGAAACAACAAATGCTTCCCAGCATTACGGGGCAAGTTGTTCGATATACAATAATGGAAAAACGTAGCATTTATAATGAAAACCACCGGGCAGAGTTTGGTTTATCTTCAACTTTTGTTTTGAGGTTGAAAATAAAACGATATCAATAAAATATTAATTTAAACAATTGATTTTACCTAATCCCACCTTTTCCCCGGCAAGGATAATACCAGAAGATAATTTGATTTGGAAAATCCACAGAAATCTATAGACCGAAAAAGAAAAATCATTAATTTTGAATACAATAAAATCAAAAAATGGGATCAATAAGATTGATATTAATGCGATTGCCTTTTTTCAGTTTAAGTATTCATAGCCAATAGATTATTAATTTCATAGATTAGGTACAAATGAAATATTTAAGCAAATCTAAAAATGGATTGGGTAGATATTTTTATTAGCCAAATTAAAAAACCGACATTATGGTAAAAATTAGTGATAAGATGATTTTAAATACAAAGAACTTCATTTTAGTTCTTCTGACAATTCAAATCACATCGTGTACGAGGCTAGTGAAAGAAAAATCTGTTGCTAATTTAAAAGAAAATGAAGTAAACACTCTACCACTCATTTTGACTCAAAACACGACATTTCCTCAAATTCACACCAACTTAAATGGAATGGTAAGAGAGTTTGTAAGGACAATGCATCAGGACAATAAAGGGATTTATTGGTTTGGTACAAATGGCGACGGGATTATCCGTTATGATGGACAAACACTTGAAAAAATCACGATTGCGGGAATCAACCCTAATTTTAGGGTTTTAGAGATTGTAGAAGAAAAAGCAGGTAATTTATGGTTTGGAACATCCAAAGGACTCATAAAATATGACGGTAAAGAGTTTACAACATTTTCAAAAAAAGAAGGATTGCCCGGCGATGATGAGGAAATTTGGGGATTAATCGTTGACAAAAGCGGATTAGTTTGGGTTGGTGGGTATGAAGGAGTTTCACATTTTGATGGAGAGAAGTTTATACCTTTTTCATTGCCAGATTCAGTGGTCGAAAATCCGCAGCACATGCTATCTGATAAATTGGTTTTTAAAATTATAGAAGGAAAAAGTGGAACCATTTGGCTTGCTACTGATGGAAATGGAGTTTTTAAATACAATAAAGGGGAATTTACTCATTTAACCAACCAAAATGGACTGACTAGCAATAATGCTACGGATATCCTGGAAGACAAGCAAGGGAATATTTGGATCGGAACTTTTTATGGTGGTATGAGCAAGTTTGATGGTAAAACGTACACGAACTTCACTAAGGAAGGAATTATTGCAGGTGTAGAAACCGGTGGGCTTTATGAAGATAGTAAAGGGAACATTTGGTTTACAGCGGAAAATGTTGGAGTATATAAATATGATGGGACAAATTTCACATTATATACTACTGAAAACGGATTAACTTCAAATCTGGTACTTAGTATCTTTGAAGATAAAAAAGGACAACTTTGGTTTGGCACCTGGCAAGGATTATGCATTTTTGACGGTGAAAAATTTATGGACGCTAAACACAAAGAACCCTGGACAAACTAAAAATAGCTATTGCTAAAAGTAGTTGGGCAAAAAGGCGGCTCAGGTGTTTCTATCAAACATTTGTATAAGATTAGACAGCAATAATTCTATTGAATTTTTGTGCTATAAGTCTGCTAAATCGCCAAACCGGGAAACCATTACCATCCCACCCATAAAATACAAAAACATAACAGAAATGATGAAATTAGAAGATCTTGGATACAATGACAAACTCCGGAAGTTAAGCGTTGAGCATAAGCTTTCAGACTTTGAGATTGGCAGAGTCATTGCCGAGCATAAGGAAAGATATATTGTAAAAACCGAAAACGGTGAATATGAAGCCGAAATAACCGGAAATCTACGATTTTCAGCAAAAAGCCGGGTAGATTTCCCTGCGGTTGGCGATTGGGTTGCATTGACAACATACGATGCTGAATTTTCGGTAATCCATAAAATACTGCCAAGACTATCAATGATTACAAGACAAGCCGTCGGTCAATTTGGAGAGATACAAATAATAGCTACAAATATTGATTATGCATTTCTGATTCAGGCCGTCGACAGAGACTTTAATATCAACAGACTTGAAAGATATCTGACCATATGTTATTCGTCAAAAGTTAAACCCATAATTGTATTGACGAAAACTGATTTAATTAGTGAGCAAAAGCTAACTGAAATTACTGACAGTATTAAACAGCGAATAAAAGACATTGCCGTTTTTGCGATTAGTAACGAAACTCAGGATGGATACGAAGCCCTGAAAATGACCATTGAAAAAGGCAAAACCTATTGTATGCTTGGTTCATCAGGAGTGGGAAAGTCAACATTATTGAACAATCTCTCAGGGAAAGCCTTAATGAGAACAGATTCAATAAGCCATAGCACAAATAAAGGAAGACACATAACAAGTCACAGAGAATTAATTGTCCTTGAAAATGGTGGAATCCTTGTTGACAATCCAGGAATGAGAGAAGTAGGAATTGCGGACACATCAAGTGGACTAGAGACCACTTTTGACAGAATTGTCCAGCTTTCTCTTGATTGCAGATTTAAAGATTGTACGCATACAAGTGAAATCGGTTGTTCGGTATTAGAAGCAGTTGAAAACGGAGAAATCGACAAAAAATCTTATGAAAACTATCTAAAAATGGAGCGGGAAAAAGCACATTTTGAATCCAGCGTTGAAGAGAGACGAAAAAAAGATAAAGAGTTTGGAAAAGTGCTTAAAAACTATAAAAAAGATATGAAGAGAAATATTTTCTAAACTCTAAATAAGAGATATGAATATATCGGAACAAATAGATTTGACAACAGAGTACATAAATTAAACTGAATCAGTATCATTTAAACGATTGATTTAATTTAAACCTAACCTTCCCCAGAAGCCATGGTTCCATAATAAAAATTGATTTTGATAATCAACAGATAACCATTGGCAAAAAAAAGAAAATCACTAATTTTGAATACTTTAAAATCAAAACATCAGATCAATGAGATTGATATTAAAGTGATTGCCTATTTGCAGTTTAAGTATTCATAAAGAGATAATTTTAAAAAAAAATTAATTCAAAAAGAAGTTTATGAAACAGTTAAAATAAGTTTCATATTCATGCTAGCTAGCGGTCATTTTAATACCATCAAAACAGACAGACATTTAATAATTTTAAAAAATATGAGTTCAAATTCTGACAATGAAATTTACAGTTCGAGAGAAGTGAATGCTCCTTTAGATATGTTATATCAGGCGTTTGCCAATCCACTTCATTTAAAAAAATGGTGGGGACCTGAGGGATTTACTAACACTATTCATGAATTTGATTTACAACCTGAAGGAAAATGGATTTTAACCATGCATGGGCCGGAAAAGGGTAACTATGAAAACTCATCTGTGTTTAAAATTGTTGAGCCCAAAAAATTAATCCGTTGGACCAGGACTTCCCAGCCGCTTTTTGACATGGAAGTAGGGTTTGAAGGTATAAACGATTCAAAATCTAAAATTTCCTTCCGCATGATTTTTAATACGGTCGAAGAATGCGATAAAATCAAAGGTTTTGCCGGACCAAAAAACGAGGAGAACTTTGACAGGTTAGAAAGAGAGCTTATTAACATAGCAAGAAGTGCAACTCCATTTGCTCAAATTTATTTTCACGGGACAAAGGCTGACCTCAAACCTGGCGACTTTATTGAAGTCGGTAACAACTCCAACTATAGACAAAGGAAAAATGCAAAATACATTTTTCTTTCCGCAACGCTAGATGCTGCAATTTGGGGTGCTGAACTTGGATTGGGCGAAAATCGGGAAAGAATTTATTTGGTTGAACCAACAGGGCCAATTGAAGACGACCCTGACCTGACAGACAAAAAGTTTCCGGGTAACCCGACAAAATCTTATCGTTCAACCAGCCCATTTAAGATAGTTGGTGAAGTCACCCATTGGCAGGGACACTCACCAGACCAGGTTAAAGCAATGAAAGATGGATTGGCAAAACTTAATGAACAAGTTTAATATGTTATCCTGGACTTATTGTAAAAGTAGGGACTGAATTAAATAGATTCTGCAGAAAAACATGCAATTGTTTAATTTAAAAATAATAAGAAAGTGTTTTTAAGATTCCCATGAAAGTTTTTTTAACTATTATTTCAAAAACCCTTGCACAAAATATACTCCAAAGAGCCTTAGTCAGAACCAGCTCATCTACTTCTGACTTTTTCTGCAGGCCATAAACATTACTAAAAAAAATACTTGTCAATTTTTCGGTTGTAGCCTTGTCTATGATATAGTCTTTTTGCATTAAAAAAGACAATGACAAACAAAAAGACAATCCTGGTTCTATTTATTTTATTTTCAGTTTTGGAAGGCTACAGTCAAAAGATCCAAACCAACTATTTTATTAGAATGGCTAATGTGGCAAACTTCAATTTAAGTAAAAGGTCAAATTATTATACCCCTGCCCTGGCGACCGGTTTTGGATTAGGCTACAAATCAAAATTTATTGAATTTGCCGGTTTTGAAAACAAAGAAGACAATTGGGGGCTATTCACATTTTTTGGTAGTAATATCCACACTAAAAATCTTGATGAAGACTGGAAATTACATACCAACTGGTTTGGTGAATTAACGTATTTCCCGCCACAAAAAAATAACCAGAACGTATGGGTAAATACAGGTGGAGTATGTTTTTTTCTAAACCGAGCTTATAATTGGGGATCTATCGGAATTCCACTTTGTGTGGGCGGAGCTTACAGCCAAAAATCTATAAGCTTAAATACAAGAGCCATTTTAAATCTTTCCTTTAATCTTAACAAATAAAATACTTGTCAATATTTCGGTTGTAGTAATTTTAAATGATATACTACTTTTACTGAATCTAAAATGTCAAAATATGATGACTCATTCTCAAATTCAGGCGGAGCTGACCGACGATATCATGTATCAGGCATCCTTAAATAAGGACACCAACTTTGAGGGGATTTTTTTTACAGCAGTAAAAACCACAGGCATATTTTGCCGGCCATCGTGTACGGCCCGAAAACCCAAAAGAGAAAATGTCGAATTTTTTAAAACTTCAAAAGAATGTATTTTAAGAGGATATCGACCCTGTAAAGTATGTAAACCCATTGAAAAATTAAATGAAACTCCTGACTCGATTAAAAAATTAATTGATGAATTAATCTCAAATCCAGGCAATAAATTGAAGGATTATGATCTCGTTAAAAGAGGTTTAGAGCCCAATCAGGTACGACGTTGGTTTCTAAAAAATCACGGAATTACATTTCAGGCTTACCAGAGAATATTCAGAATAAATTCAGCTTTTAAAAAAATACAAAATGGTGATTCGGTTACTGAAACCGCATTTGACTCAGGATTTGAGTCTCTAAGTGGTTTTTCCGAATCCTTTAAATCTATATTTGGGATTTCTCCAAAAAATAGTAAAAAAGAAAAAATAATTGACCTTAAACGTATTGAAACGCCATTAGGAACTATGATAGCTTGTGCTGTGGAGGAAGGCATCTGTTTATTGGAATTCACAGACCGCAAAATGCTTGAAACAGAATTAAAATCGTTGGCAAAATTATTCAACGCAACAATCGTTCAAGGCAACAATCAGCATTTTGAAAGATTAGAGCAAGAACTCAATGAGTATTTTGAAGGTAAGAGAAAGATCTTTACTGTGCCACTCTCCACACCGGGTACTGCATTTCAAAATCAGGTTTGGAATGAATTACGAAATATCCCATTCGGTACCACAAAAACATACAAAGAGCAAGCAGATTCAATAAATATTCCGGGTGCTGCTAGAGCAGTTGCCAATGCAAATGGCTTGAACCGGGTGTCTATAATTGTACCTTGTCATAGGGTGATTGGCACTGATGGAAAACTGACCGGTTATGGTGGTGGACTTTGGCGAAAACAATACCTCCTCGACTTAGAACAGAAATGGAAATAAAAACAGGATAAAATATCTTATGATTTGCTTGACATTCTGCCCTACAAAATCTTAGCATTCATATTGAGGAAAATATACAACGAACGATTTAACTTTCAACCTTCCAAACCTCATAAAGGTCTTTTAACCGTGGCTATTTCCTGCCAAAATCTTTTTTGAATGTAACAATCAGAGTTGATGTTCAGGTTAAAAATGATTTTGATATTTATATAAATTAAATTGTTGAAAAAGGATATTTCACTAATTTTGAATACAATAAAATCAAAACTCCGAATCAATGAGACAAATATTTACGTAATTTTATTTTTAAATAAAAGCATTAATTACAAGTCAGTTATATCAAAAATAGTTAAAATTTAATATGATGATTGAGAAATGCATTTCTGTAATATTTCCAATTTTGCCATCCTAAGGAACTGGCTTTAATCTTCTTAAATTATGATTAACGAAGCTCTCAAAAATTACATTCTTGCTATTTCATCACTATCAATTGAAAGCAAAGATGCATTTTTTAAGGCATTCAAAACCTGGGACATTCAGAAAGAACATTTTTTAGTAAGAGAACAACAAGTTTGTAACTACATTTATTTTGTTGCGAAAGGATCTGTACGAATTTTCTATTATAAAAATGAAAAAGAAATAACAGAGTGGATTGCTCTTGATGAAGAATTTTTGCTTTCAATAAAGAGTTTTTTTCAGCGTTCCCCAAGCCACCTTATTATTCAAACTTTAGAGAATTGTGAAGTTTGGGGAATCCATTATGATGATTTAATAAGACTTTCAACAACTTACCATGATATTGAAACCTGGTTTCGTAAATTGCTTTCTGCAGCCCTTATTCTTTCTCAAAACCGAATGGATTCAATTCACTTCGAAACTGCACATCAACGTTATGAAAATTTATTAAAACAGCATCCAAATATCATCAGGAGAGTACCACTTACCTATATAGCATCCTTCCTTGGTATAACTCTTGAAACTTTAAGCCGGATGCGAGCTAAAAAATAGCATTATTTGATATTTGTCAAATTGACTTTCATCTGAATTACAGAAATTTGATTTTAAAATAATTGGTTTCAAAATTTAGAGAAAAACCATCATGGATAATTCAACAAAAACACTCGAAAAAGAGGCTAGATTAGCCGGTTTTTTTTACTTACTGCACATCTTATTGATTATTTATGGAGTTTTTTTCGTTTCTTTCAAATTAGGAATTAGCGGTACCAAAGAAATGGCAGAAAATATAATTGCAAATGAATTTCTATTCCGAACTGGTATTGTAAGTAGAATTATTAGCATGATTCCAACTTTGTTAATGGCATTATTTTTATACCGAATACTCAAAAATGTGAGTATTCAACAAGCCAGATTTATGTTTTCCCTTATCCTTATTTCTATTCCATTTCAATTTGTAGCTGAGGTATTCAATTTAACCTCATTAATGATAGCAAAAGAAGAATTATTGAAATCAATTGACAGTACCCAAAGAATTGATTTTTCGATATTATTCATAAATATTTACAATAATATGGTTTCAATTGGGCAAATGTTCTGGGGGCTTTGGCTTTTCCCATTGGGATTATTGATTTACAAATCGAAATTTATACTTCAATTTTTTGGGACAATACTATTTCTGGGTGGTGTTGGGTACCTAATTGACTATGTTTCTTTTCTTTTTTTTCCCGATTTCAGATCTGTCACTGTCATTGCACTATTAATGGGTTTGGTAAGTGAAATTTCAATTATGCTATGGCTTTTATTGAAAGGAATAAAGAATCATATTTAAAATTTTCCAATACAAAGCATCCGAAATGAAAGAATTTTAAGGGTATTCCTAAGTTAATTTATATTTTGGAAGCAAGACTTAAATCCAAAAACCTACTGATAAAATAGTTAAAAATCTGGAAACCAAAGCCAAACACACTTCAATGCCCTTATTGATAAAGATAAAAAATTCTGAATAATGCACTAAATATAAAATCCAATAGAAGCTATTGTTGGGGTTATAATTCCTTTCCTGAAATACCATTGCGTCTTTTTTTCAAATTGAAATAAATGAACATAACCGAATACTTTCAAGCTTTTATGATAAATTTGAGCTGATTAACCCTGATTTTGCTGTATTATAAACAATGGAGTTTTTGCTCGAAAACCGTCAAACTTCCATTTCAAAAACAAAAACCCTATGCAAGACGAACACTTTTTAAAAACAATCTTCTCACCGAAAGACTTTAAAGAGAGTGAGCTTGAACTGATTCTCCCAAAATTTCGGCAAGTGAAATTTTCTAAATCTGAGTATTTTCTGCAGGAAGGAAAAACAGAAAATCATTACTGGTTTTTGGAAAGTGGCTTTGCCCGCTCTTTTGTAAACGACACCGATGGAAACGACATCACCACAAACTTTTTCAGCACCTCAGAGATCGTGATTGACTGGTCATCGTTTTTTCTTCGCAACCCCACCAGAGAAAACATTCAGGCATTGAGCGATTGTGTGTGCTGGCAATTAGACTTTGAGACTTTTCAGCAACTCTTCCATAGTATTGAAACATTTAGAGAACACGGACGGCGGAGATTGGTAAATTCGTATTTTGCATTAAAAAATCATAACGTGTCTATCATCGCCGACCAGGCAAAGGATAGATATTTGCAGTTGATGAAAGAAAAACCACATATTGTCCAGAATGTATCTTTGCAACATATTGCTACTTATCTGGGCATCACAAAATATTCTCTCAGCAGAATCAGGAAAGAAATTTCAATGTAAAATCACTTTTTGCCATAGGGCAACTTTCCGGCAATTTGTACCCGGTACATTTGTTCCATAAATAAAATAAAAAAAAATTATGGAAAACTTAAATGAGTTTATGTTGCTATTCAGAATGCCGGCCGGTAACACGCCACCAAATGCAGAGCAAATCGAGAAAATGCATCAGCAATGGCAGAAATTTATTGGCGAAGTTGCATCCCGTGGATTGCTGGTTAATGTTTCGAGACTGGGTTTTGAGGGGGTTGTAATCAAAAGTGACCAAACCACTGAAAACAAATTCCTGATGGAAGATGGAAAGTTTATAAGTGGCAACCTAACCATGAAGGCCAAAACCATGGAAGCTGCCGTTGAAATGGCAAAGCATTGTCCGGTGCTTTTTGCGGGCGGAACAGTTGAAGTACGTACTACAATTCCAATGAATTAAATGATATCTATTGCCTTTATTCTAATCAGTCTTTTGTCTTTGTCTGGCCTCTATTTTGGGGCAGGCAGAGATCTAAGGCTTTTGTTGTTTTTTGTTATCTGGCAACTTTTTGCCGGAACACTCGCCTATTTAAAAGTTTTTGAAAAGACTCCCCTATTATTTCCTCTTTTAATGGCTGGAACCATTGCAGTCACCATTTTTTCCTTAAAACGTATCGGCAAACAAAAACTTAATCCAAATATCCTTTTAAGCATACATGTCTTAAGAATTCCGGTTGAACTGATTTTATTTCAATTGTTTTTGCAAAATAAAATCCCAAACTTAATGACCTTTAAAGGTTGGAATTTTGATATTCTGATTGGCCTTTCGGCACTGGCAATTTTATTTTATCAATTCATCTCGAAAAGAAAAATCAAGCCTCAATTTTTCCTGATTTGGAACATTACCGGAATCGTATTTTTATCTATCATCGTGACTCTAGCTATTCTGTCGGCACCATTGCCTGTTCAACAATTTGCCTTTGACCAGCCGAATATTGCGGTGCTGGAGTTTCCATATTGTTGGTTGCCCACTTGTGTGGTTCCGATAGTTTTAATTTCTCATATTTTATTATTAAAAAAAACAATCGACCCCGCTTCCATCCAAAGTACTCCGAACCTGCCATAATAAATCAATTGGAAAGATGCAGTAATCAGCAGATTATTTACTAGTTTCTATATTCGGTAAATATTTTTTGAATAAAAATCTATTTTTATTGTTTATCAATAAATACGTATTATCTTTGGCACATCAAATAAAATTTTAACGGTAATGTCAAAAGCAAATAACTTCGTATTTTGGGGCTTATATATTGTGGCCTGGCTTATTTTTGTAGGCTTGAGCATTGAAGCAGGAGGCTTAATAGTTAATTTCTTTTTCAGTATTTATAAGCCTGAATTTGTCCAAAATCTTTATCAAAAGCTCGACTTATCCAAGATTTATCAAGAAAGCTGGTTTTCTTTTTTTAGTATCTATAGCTTTATTCTAGGCATTTCGATTTTGAAAGCTTTCCTGTTTTATATAGTTATCAGATTAATGCATAAAATGGATCTCAAAAAACCATTCAGCAGTTATGTTGCCAGGCAAATTTCCCTGATGAGTTATTGCACCCTGGCCATAGGACTATTAAGTTATATTGCCCGGGAATTTGCCAGAAATTTAACACATCAGGGTTTTGACACCGGCAGTTTGAACCAATTTTGGGCTGACAGCCAGGCATTTATAACAATGGGAGCGGTGATTTACATTATTGCAACTATTTTTAATAAAGGAGTGGAAATTCAAAATGAAAACGATTTGACTGTTTAAAACCATGGCAATAGTTGTAAATCTCGACGTTGTAATGGCTAAACGTAAAATGTCACTAAATGAACTTTCCGATAAAGTAGGATTGACTTTATCTAACCTTTCCATTTTAAAAACGGGAAAAGCAAAAGCCATAAGATTCAGTACTTTGGATACCATCTGTAATATATTAGAATGCCAACCGGCTGACATTTTAGAATATATTAATGACGAACCAAAACCATCAAACCGATTCTAAAAAGGTTGCAAATAGCTGGTTCAAAAATGTTTCTGGATGCCATTTCATAAGAGATTCAGGCCTATTTTCAGAATTCCTGTGGAAGTATTTCTCTGATAGATTCGCTTTTGAAAGCAATATTTTTTAAATGTCTTAAATCTTCTGTTTGAAAAATAATAATCTCAAAATACCGGGAAAAACTTTTCCAAAACCCCATTCCTGACTTATATCATTTTTCATTATAGACACACTCATTGAAATTCAGATAGATAGAGTTTACCTTGTAGAAAATCAATAAACTCGCTTTGTCATGAAAAATTTGAGGTTGTTATATCTAATTTCCTTAATATTTGTTTCAACATCCTGCAATCTGCTTGGTGATAAAATAAATCCCGAAAAATCGGTTGCTAAAGCTGATATTGACCAAAAAGGCGGTTCGCTGGAATCCACCGATTTAATTGTGAGCATTCCGGCAGCGGCATTTGAAGGCACCAATAGCCTGGAAATCAGTGAAGTAAAAAATGCCCCGGAGGAGCTGGAATCGGTAAATTCTAAATTGTTTGCCCTCGAAGGTTTGCCACTTAATGTCAACAAGGGAATCAAAATTAAAATCAAAAAAAATACAAATACTGAGGCAAAAGTACCTCTGGTGGCCGTTGGGGAGGAGATTTTTGTAAAAAGTCTTAACAAAACAGCCATTCATTATCATTATTTGCCGGCCATTGATTCTTCAGGTTATACATTGGTAACCTTACCTGCGACAGACCAAAAAGTATCAGAAGGTGATGTCTCCGGCCGTATAGCTGAAACTAAAGTAAAAATGTATCTGATTTCGTTTGACGGCAATTTCTCCATTGATACTCCTGAGGGCCATTTCAGAATATATTTTCCGTTTCTGGGTATGAAAGACGACGTACTGAAACTCGGAACTTATCTGGAAGGTGCCTACACAAAATTTAAAAACCTGGGTTTCTCCTATTCCAGCCGAACCAGCTGGCCAATGAAGGTATGCGTAAAAAAATTGGACGCGGGAGTGTTTGGCTATGCTTCCAATTCGGTGTTGGGTTATAATTATGGCTGGATGGAGTTTAATTCTGAAAAAATGAAAGATACTGACGAATTAAAACTGACAGCAGGACATGAGTTCTTCCACCTGGTGCAGTCGTTTTATGATCCGCGAAATCGTTTTAGCCGGGCCAAGTCCGGTAACTATGCACATTTTTGGCTCGACGAAGCCACGGCAGTTTGGATAGAGAAGATGTTTTCGAGTCAGGCTAATTATGTATCGACCATCAGAAACGGTCACCAAATGGCTCCCTTCAATGGATTCCAGAAAGGAGCCGAAACCAGTGCCGGTGAACATGGCTATGGCATGTCGGCAGTGGTGAAATATCTGACTGACAAAAATGGCGATGCATTGGTAAAATCAGCATATGAAAAAATCAAAACCAATAAGCACCCCGTAGAGGCCATTAGTCCAAATCTGCCTTTCATTTGGTGGGACGCTTTTTTCAGAGATTACCTTGAAGGAAAAGTGTATGATGATGTAAACACGGGATTCTGGCTGGCTTCTCATAATGGACTTTTTGATATTAAAGCCGAAAAAGATTCGGTAAAAGAATTTAAGAAAACTTATGCCGACTATTCTGCGGCCATTTACAGGGTTAGTCTCAACTACGACAAATTTACCGATGGAGCCAACATCGTGTTTACTGTGCCGACCGATGCCGACAGCCGGGTGACCGTTTATAAAACTGTGGGAACAAAAATGCAGTTTCTCAATTCTTCTATTGATAAAGTCACTGTCAAAGACATCCTAAAACTTAAAACCGACAAAAGTGTTCTTTTTGCTCTGGTGACCAACACCGCTTCAAAAGCAGGATATTTGGGTAGCCGGGAGCTAACCCTCAAAGTCAAGCTCAATAACATGGAACTAGACCCTAACCTTTTTGGAAAATGGATTTACCCTCCCTCTGGAACAGATGATGGTTGGCAATTTAACCCAGATGGAACTGCAATTCAAAAAGCATATGGTAAGGAATATAACTGGAATTGGGTTATTGAAAACAAACAGATTAAATTATTTGTACCTAATGGTAAACCAGGTTACGTAACATATAAAATCGAAAATAGCAAGTTGTATTTTTGGGCTGAGGTATTGGGAGTAGGTCAATGGAGCCTTGGTTTGGAAAGAGTTGGAGGTTGATTATAAAAGCTATATCCAGTAAAAAATTACCAAAACTGAATTACCCCCCCGGCCAGGGATAGAAATGGAAAGCCCGGACCACGCCTTAAAGCGTGGGAGGACTTGTAATGGATAGCCCGGCCACGCCCAAAGCGTGGGGCCGCCAAAAATAACTTAGGTAAGATTCTCATCCGTGTCCCATCCGTGTAAATCTATGTTCGTTTAGTTTATACTTAAACCTTCCTCTCTTTCAAGTCCTTTCGGTCAATGTGGAAAAATCGGCTTCTGCACCGCCAAATTTTTTAGCTATATTTGTATGATACTACTTAAAAAACCGGAATGAAATTCTCGCATTTGCATAACCATACGCAGTATTCGCTGCTTGATGGAGCCTCAAACATCAAAAAACTATTTGCCAAGGCCGAAGCCGATGGCATGCCCGCCATGGCCATCACCGACCACGGAAATATGTTTGGCGTGTTTGACTTTGTGGCGGCATCAGAGAAATTTAATGTGAAACCCATCGTAGGTTGCGAGTTTTATGTTGTGGAAGATCACACCCGCAAGCAGTTTACCAAAGAACAAAAAGACATCCGGTATCATCAGTTGCTGTTGGCCAAAAATGCCCTGGGTTACCAAAACCTCACGAAATTATGCTCTCTGGGCTATATGGAGGGACTTTACAGCAAATATCCACGGGTAACCAAGGCTTTGATTGAAAAATACAAAGAAGGGCTTATTGCCACCACTTGTTGCATCGGTGCTTCAGTGCCTAAGGTAATCCTGAAAAAGGGAGAAGAAGAAGGCGAGCGGGAGTTTCAATGGTGGTTGGAGCGATTTGGTGAGGATTATTATATCGAAATACAACGGCACGATATTCCGGAGCAAAATCAGGTGAATGCCGTACTGCTGAAATGGGCCGAAAAATATGGTGTAAAAGTAATAGCGAGCAACGACAGCCACTATGTGGACCAACAAGACTGGGTGGCTCATGATATCCTGCTTTGTGTCAACACCAACGAAAAAATGAGTACGCCATCGGCGAAAGATTTCAATGATGACGACTCAGTAAGTGCCAGGGATACGAGGTTTGCGTTTTATAACGACCAGTTTTATTTCAAAACCACCGCCGAAATGACCCAGGTGTTTAGCGATGTGCCACAAGCCATTGACAACACCAACGAGATAGTAGATAAAATTGAGAAGCTGGAGCTGAAAAAAGATATCATGCTGCCCAACTTCCCGATACCCGATGACTTCAAAATTCACCCCGACGATAAACTCAATCAATGGGAATACCTGAAACATCTGTCCTACGAAGGGGCCAAAAAACGATGGGGAGAGATAGCCCAGGAAACTCAGGAAAGACTTGACTTTGAACTTTTTACAATCAAGACGATGGGCTTTGCGGGCTACTTCCTGATTGTGATGGACTTTATCAAAGCAGGGCGTGATCTGGGCGTGATGATTGGCCCGGGTCGGGGTTCGGCTGCTGGATCGGCTGTGGCGTATTGTATTGGCATTACGAATATTGACCCGATAAAATACAATCTGCTTTTTGAGCGTTTTTTGAATCCTGACCGTAAGTCAATGCCCGATATTGATACCGATTTTGACGACGAAGGTCGCCAGAAGGTGATTGACTACGTGGTGCAGAAATATGGCCGAAACCAGGTGGCACAAATCATCACTTATGGTACCATGGCCACCAAGTCAAGTATCAAAGACGTGGCCCGGGTGATGGAGTTGCCTTTGGCCGACGCCAACTATATTGCCAAGTTGATACCTGATAAGCCGGCCTATGGCATGGACTTTAAAAAACTAATTCACAAACCTCTGGCGGGGCCTGACTCTCTGAATGAGCTGGGTTTGAGCCCCGATGAAATCGAGAATGTGAAGAAAGTACGTGATATGTACAACAGCCCCGATCTGGTGGGTAAAGTATTGCATCAGGCTGAAAAACTGGAAGGCACAGTGAGAAACACGGGTATCCATGCGGCGGGTATCATCATTGCACCTGAAGATTTGTCTAATATTGTACCGGTGAGTACATCCAAAGATTCTGACTTGCTTATTACCCAATACGAGGGAAAAGTGATTGAAGATGCCGGAGTAATCAAGATGGACTTTTTGGGTCTGAGAAACCTCTCGATTATCAAAGAGGCCCTCAAAATGATAAAAGAAAACCACGGAGTAGCTATTGACATAGATTATATTCCTTTAGACGATGCCAAAACTTTTGAGCTGTTTCAACATGGCGAAACCAACGCCATATTTCAGTTTGAATCTGACGGCATGAAAAAATACATGAAGGAACTCAAACCTGATAAGTTTGACGACCTCATTGCCATGAATGCCTTGTATCGTCCGGGTCCGATAGCCTACATACCCAACTTCATTAACCGTAAACACGGCAGGGAGGAGATACACTATGATCTTGCCGAAATGGAAGAATATCTGTCCGAAACCTATGGTATCACGGTGTATCAGGAACAGGTGATGTTGCTCTCACAAAAGTTAGGCAACTTTACCAAAGGCGACGCCGACGTGCTGCGTAAGGCCATGGGTAAAAAGCAAAAAGCCGTTCTGGACAAGATGAAGGTGAAGTTTATGGAGGGTGCAGATAAAAATGGCCATGACCTCAAGATTTGCGAAAAAATATGGACTGATTGGGAGGCTTTTGCCCAATATGCTTTTAACAAATCTCACTCTACCTGCTATGCTTTTGTGGCTTACCAAACTGCATATTTAAAAGCCCATTACCCCGAAGAATACATGGCAGGGGTATTGACTTCACAGCTGGGCAACATTGATAAGATTACGTTTTTCATGGAAGAATGTAAGGCTCTTGGGCTAAATGTTTTGGGGCCCGACATCAATGAATCGGCCAGGAAATTTTCAGTAAATAAGAAAAAAGAAATTCGGTTTGGTTTGGGTGGTATCAAAGGTTCTGGCGATGCAGCTGTAGATGCAATTATTGAAGAAAGAGCCGCAAATGGACACTATAAAGATATTTTTGACTTTATTTCGAGAGTAAACCTCCGCACTGTAAACAAAAAAACGCTCGAATCACTGGCTTATGCAGGGGCTTTTGATAGTTTTTCTGACATTCACCGGGCGATATATTTCCATGAACATGAAGGTAGCAGTTTCATCGAAAAACTTATTAGATATGCCAATAAGGTGCATGAAGTAAAATCTTCATCCCAAAGTTCACTCTTTGGTGGATTTGGCGGAGACGATTCTTTTGATGTACAAAAACCGAAGATTGAGATTATCGAAGAATGGGGAAATATTGAAAAACTGAAATATGAAAAAGAGGTAGTAGGTTTTTATATTTCGGGGCACCCTTTGGATCAGTTTTCTATCGAAATGTCAGTTTGCAAGCCTTTAGATCAGGTTTTTGAACCGGAAAATCATGGAAAAGATATTTTGATTGGAGGGGTTATATCCAGTGTACAGATCAGGCAATCAAAAAATGGTAACCCATTCGGTATTTTTAAGATCGAAGATTACGGTTCGTCGATGGAAATCATGTTGTTTGGAAAAGACTATGTTGAGTTTTCGAAATATCTCCAAATGGGTCTTTTTGTATCCATTAAAGGTAAGCTTCAGACCAAATGGAACCGGGAGGGAGAATTTGAGTTCAAACCTCAGCAAATCGACCTTTTAAATGAAATGAAAGCCAAAAGGTTTAAAGAGGTACGTGTTAGAGTGGATTTGGAAGAAATAAATGATGTGACCATTCAGCATCTGAAAGAAGTGATTCAGCAAAATCCCGGAAAATTTGACCTTAAAATCAATGTTTACGATACTACAGAAAGGTACGACGTGGCCATGTTTAGCCGGAGTGTAAAAGTTGATTTAAATAAAGACATTCAGAAAAGATTACTGGAAATAGTTGGAGCTGAGAATTTGAGTTTTAATTAGAATAAGTTGCGAGTTGTGAGGGCCGAGTTGGGAGTACCGGGTGCTGAGAAAAAATTTAAAAACGGATTTTTTTTGCAAAAAACAACTACAATTAACTCACTAACACATTATCAATTAGCACATTAACAATTAACACATTAACACATTATTAATTAACACATTAACCCATTATTAATTAGCACATTAAAGCCTTACTTTCCTATCTTTTTTGGCCACAAAGCCAAATTCAAGCTCTTCAGGCATTTTGTGTTTCCAACGGCGATGCGACCAGAGCCAAAATTCCGGTCTGGCAATGATATCTTTTTCCAAAGTTGCGGCATGCATTTTCATAATCTCTCCCTCTGGTAAAACCTTAGGCTCATCACTTAAAAGCTCAAAGGTCACCTCGTAATATCCACGTTTGGGAACCTTCACATGTGCGAAAACAACCGGCATATCAAACAGCTTGGCGAGTTTTTCGGTACCGGGATAAAAAGAAGTAGCCTGATGTAAAAATTCGGTCCAAAAAGCCTTATAAGGATGTGCTGACTGATCGTTGGCCATAAAAAGCATAAACGGTTTGGAATACTTTTTCTTAAGATACTGGGCAGTTTCTAAAGTCGGGAAAGCAATAATTCCGAAAATACCTCTATTTTTTTTCATTATGGCCTCTCCTACCGGGCTGGTGAGTTTCCGATAAGGTACCAGAACCTCATAAGAAACCAGTTTTGGAATAAAGGAACCAAACCATTCATAGTTTCCGACATGCCCGACTGAAAGCATGAGGTTTTTACCTTCATTAAAATACTTTTCTATGAGTTCGGGGTTTTTTATTGTGATTCTTTTATTTAATTCTTTTTCCGAAATATTAAATCGTTTAATGGTCTCTACAATATTATCTGCCAGATATACATAAAACTTTCGGGCTATTTCTTCTATTTCCAATGAAGTTTTTTCAGGAAAAGAATTTTGCAAATTACTTATAACTACTTTTTTACGATATTTTAAAACATAAAATAGCAAAGGAAAAATCAGATACGATGAAATAAAAAACCAAACCCGTAGCGGTAAGGCAGCTATGGTTTTTAAGATAATTTCAATAATAAAAATCAGAACTTTTTGCATGAATTAATTTTTTGATTGCAGAAATTCGTAGTAATCTTCTTTGGTATCTAAATCTGTTTTCCCATTTTCAAAGGCTAATTCCAGCACTTTCGATTTATGTTTTTCTATGATCTGTTTAGCACCAAACTGCCCGTTTAATTCCAATATCTCTTCAAAATGAGGCTTTTTAAATAACACCGGAATACCCAGAGTCCCGGCATATTTTGTTGCAACGATGGTTTTGTCATCATTTGATTCTGCCAGTTTAATCATTTCATTGAGCAGGTCGGCGTTTACATAGGGCATGTCAGATGTAATAAAAATAAGTGCCTCTATTCCTTTGGTCAAAAGATAACTACCCACCAATCCCATCCTTACCGAACTACCCATGCCACTGGCCCAAAAAGGGTTATCAACCAGCGTGACAGGGATTCCTTCCAGCACAGGCACAATTTTCTCTTTATTGGCTCCCAGCACCACCGTCACTGGATGACAATTGGTTTTAAACGCCTCATCGATGAGGTGAATAATCATGGGTTTACCAAAAATCGGAAGGATTTGTTTGGGTGTTCCCATCCTGCTTGAGGCTCCTGCAGCTAAAATAACCAGCCCAACATTCATGTTTTTCAAAATATTTGTGCAAATTTGCAATAATTTAACGTGCTTTTAAAAGTTTTGGTAGGTTGTTTTCGTTACCAAGACTGATTTATTAAAATTCTAAAAAAATGAAACTAGCTTTCTTGACTCTGAAAAGCCTCCTTTTGGCTTTGGTTCTCATCAGCTGTGGTGGCAACGATGTTAATCCCGAAAATACCTTTCAGATTTATCTCGATTTCTGGAATACTACCGGAAAAAATCCTGAAGTAAAATTTGACGAAAAAAACACTTCCAGAGAAATCAAAATCGATTTTTCGAAAACCTTTGGCGGTGAAACCCAGGGCTCAACCCTCACCAAAGTCATCATTGATAATTTCAGAATTATCGACGCCAGTAATACCAATTACAACATTGAGTCGATTACAGCCTATGAATATAAAAATGATACCAAAGACTGGAAAAAAGATGTTGAATTCACGATGTCGTTCAGCCAGTCTGAAGACATAAGTGTTGTGTTGGTGCTTGACCGAAGCGAGTCATTAGGTGCTGATTTTGAAACCATTAAGACCTATGCAATTGATTTTATCGAAAAGATTTTTACAGAAAGAAAAGTCGTAAAAATGGGAATCGTGGACTTTGCTGATACCATCAATCAATATCCATTAACCACAGACAAAGAAGCTCTCAAAAATTATGTAAAAGGATTGAAACAAGGCAAATTTACCGCTCTTTATCAGTCAATCGACGCGGGAATTGACATGTTGATGGACTCCAAATCACAATCCAGAGTATTATTTACTTTTACTGATGGTACTGATAACATGGCTCCTCCAAGTGTAAATGCTGATTACTTGCTTAATAGAATCAAAAACGACAAAAACAGCTATAAAATCACCAGTTTCTTTATCGGATTAAACGGAAACGGAGGCGTGGATCAGGCTGTTTTGACCAAGCTGGCATCCAATGGTGGCTCGGTGAGTTTTCCTGAAAACGTGAAAGAACTGAAGGAAGTATTTACAAAATTTGGGAAGGTAATTTCCAATGTTTACAATCTGGAATATATTCGAAATCAACAGATTATATCAAAAGCCGACCCCCGAAAGCTGAGGTTTGAGATAAGAACACTGAAATAGTATCCTTTGATATACACAAAGCCACGAATCATCCGGGTTTTACTGTGATTCGTGGCTTTTTTTTTTGCAATTATATTTTATTCAATGGGCAGGTTATGTATTTTTAGGAAACTCAATTTGTCCCAATAACCCCTTTGAAAAACAATTTTCTCATTTTCAAATCTAAAAAACCCACAACCCCTCAGCCCCAATGGGTCACTCCATTCCAACATGCCCCAATCACCATCCTGAAATATATTTTCAATGATACAAACCATTTTAGCTTTCGAAAACTCAGATTCAAACATCTCCCTGATAGCGTTTTTTCCAACAACCGGATCTGTATTTACCTGGTGATTCACAGTATTTTCTGCATAAAAATCACTGAGAGCAATGGCATCAGTATTATTGAATGTTTCCACCCATTTCTTAATAAGTTCTTTGGGTTCCATTTTATTTTACTGTTAGCTCAATTACCGTATCAATCTCGTTAAATTTCACTTTTGAAAGATCAAAAACATAATAATTGTTTAAGCCGGCAGCTTTAAAATTCACTACCTGGCCATCAATATAAGTTTTTGCTGAAATTACTTCTTTCGGAATTATTACTGCGAGGTCTTTTTCTGCCTGTAACAAATGCAGATACACTTTTTTACCACTTTGAGTTATCGAAAGTTTTTCATTTGGCCGCTGAAATCCTGCTGTGGTATTTCTAATAGTATTTTCATAAACTTTCATCCAATCGCCTATTTCGGCCAACCTTTGAGTGAATTCGGGCTGAATTGTACCATCAGGCATAGGACCTACATTCAACAAGAAATTGGCCCCAAAACCTGCAGCTTTCACAATATACTGAATCAACTGTTTGGTGCTTTTATAATTTAAATCGGTGGCATTATAACCCCAGGCCCCACTTATAGTCTCACAGGTTTCCAAAGGCAAAGCACTGATATCGGCTCCTCCAAAACCGGTACTGTTACCCCCGGGCAAGTCTTTTTCGAACATTTGAAAATCTTCACCTGGCAATGGCATCAAATGGTGGTTATTGCCAATCAAAGCCGCGGGTTGGAGTTTATGAATCAAAGCATAAATCTCATCGTATTTCCAATCGACTTTGGACTGAAGAGTTTTGTCGTGATCATTGTCGAGTTGATCCCAGTGACCGTCAAACCATATACCTGCAACGGGACCATATTGGGTTAACAATTCGGTAAGCTGAGCTTTCATAAAATTTATGTATGAAGGCCAGTCACTTTTTTGTGTTCTGCCGGTTCCTTTTCCTGTTTTTCCTGTTTCATATTGGTAATCAGACCTATACCAATCTAACAGTGAATAATAGAAAAACAATTTGATGCCCTGTTTTTGGCATTCAGCAGCAATTTGCTTCACTACATCTTTCCCATAGGGAGTATTTGTAATTTTCCAGTCCGATTGTTTGGTATCCCACATACTAAAGCCGTCATGGTGCCGCGTAATCAATGTAATATATTGCATTCCGGCTCCTTTTGCAGTAGCCACCCATTTTTGAGCATCAAAATCATGAGGATAAAAAGCATTGGACAATCGCTTGTAATCTTCCACTTTGATGTTACGGTTGTTCATTACCCATTCACCATTTCCGAGCATACTAGAAACGCCCCAATGCACAAACATTCCAAATTTTGCATTCAGAAACCATTTTCTCGCCTCAAGGTTTTCGGGACTAGGTTGATATCCGTTTTGTGAATATCCAAAATGGGAAAACAAAAGCAGAATTGCCAAAAAACTAAATCTTGATTTCATTTATTTAAGGTAGTTTATAAAGTAAATATAAGGAACAGGCTTTCAATTTTTGAAAATTATTTGAAAATTTTACAACTGAAATTATCTATATCTAAATACTTATTTATGAAGGCAAAACAAAGTGTGATTCAGTTTTCAGGGCATCTTTAAGAAGCATCTGGAAGCGACGGCGGGGAATTTCTATGGCTCCAAAACGCTTAACATTATCATTAATAAACTGTGTGTCAAGTAGTTGAAAATTATTAAATTTTAAGATTTCTATCAAATAATGAAAAGCCACTTTGGAGGCGTTAGGAATATTAAAAAACATAGATTCGCCGTAAAAAACAGAGCCCAATGCCACTCCATACAAGCCTCCGGCCAATTTTCCTTCAAAATATGCTTCCACCGAATGTGCAAAACCTAATTTGTGTAAATTATAATATGATTTTACAATCTCTTCTGAAATCCAAACCCCATCTCCATCAAAACGTTCCTTTGAGCATGATCTGATAACCGATTCAAAATCGAAATCAATTTTTATTTCAAATACTTTTTTATTTAAAACTGGCCTAAGAGATTTTTGGCATTGGTAAGAATAAATTGGAATAATAGCTCTGGGATCCGGTGAATACCAATAGATTTCACCGGTGGCGTCGTCAGCCATTGGAAAAACGCCATTGAGGTAACCTTTTATCAGAATATCGGCAGGAATCATCAATCGATCAGCCAAATACTATCGGTTTCAAAACCCTGCTCTGTCCATTCAACCAGAACTCTTTGGGTGTCAAGAGTATTGACTTTCATTCCGGAAAAATCGGGCTGTATAGGCAAATCACGATTATACTTTCTATTTATCAGACATAGAAGCTCCACTTTCAAGGGTCTTCCAAATGCTTGCATGGCATCAATAGCCGCCCTTACCATCCTACCAGTAGCTAATACGTCATCAATCAGTATTACATTCTTTTCTTCTATGATAAAATTGATTCTCGTGGAATTTGGCTTCAGAATATTACCTTTCCTTTTAAAATCATCACGATAAAAAGTGGCATCGAGTAAACCGAGCTTAAGGTCAGTGACAAATTCTTCTTTTAAAGTTCTTTGAATCCGTTCGGCTAAAAAAACACCCCGTGGCTGCAAACCCATCAAGACGGTTTCATTTAATGCGTCATGATTCTCAATTATTTCCTGACAAAGCCTTCTAATTGTAATATCTAATAATGGCTGACTGAGAATAAGCCTCTTTTTTTGCATCGCTGATAATTATTATCAACAAAAATATTAGTTATTTTGCAAATTAACATAGAATCAGGAGCAATTAATGAAGTATTTAATAGTGGGATTGGGCAACATAGGTCCTGAATATCATGAAACAAGGCACAACGTAGGGTTTATGATCCTGGATAAACTGGCCGAAAAAAAGAAATATCTTTCAAAATTGACAGATTGGCAAGTGTGGCAGACTTTAAGTTAAAAGGAAGATCCATTACTATTATTAAACCCACTACTTATATGAACCTCAGCGGCAAAGCTTTAAATTACTGGATGAATCAGCTAAAAGTGCCCATTGAAAACGTTTTGGTAATTGTAGATGACATTGCTTTGCCGGTTGGAAAACTCCGCTTAAAAGCTCAGGGATCCTCCGCAGGCCATAATGGTTTGAAAAACATCGAAGAGGTATTGGGGAATAATATTTATCCAAGATTAAAAGTTGGCATTGGTTCTGATTACCCCAAAGGGCGACAAGTTGATTATGTTTTGGGAAAGTTTTCGACTGACGAAAGAATTGAAATAGACCTAAAAACAGACAAGGCAATAGATATGATTTTTAGCTTTTGCACGCAAGGGATTACACCTACTATGAACTTTTACAACGAATGATTGTATTATTTCAAGAACTTTCAAAAATACTACAAAAAAAAATTTTCATAAACGATTCCAAACTTTGACGAAATAATATTTTCTTAAAACCAAATATAATTTGCTTTTTTTAATTTTCATTTTATAGATTTATAATTATTCAGAATTTTATTCTGTTAAATATGCCAAACAAAATTTGGTTATTAAAATTTGATTCTACTATTTTGCATCATAATTCACTTAAAGAATAATAGATAAAAACATGAAAAAGCAAATTAAAGCAGTCGTTTTAGCACTAATTTTTGGAACGTTTACAGTTAATGCTCAGAATCACAATTCGATTTTAAGCGTAACAGACAGAATTGTAACCGGTAACACCGGAGAGTTTACATCTTATGTAAATTCAAAAGCTAAAAAAGTTTCGAGAAGAAACAGTGAGGATTTGAAAAAGTACGTTGAAGTTGTGAATCTTTATCACAATTCAAGTGTAGCTTTTTACAACTTAAATGAAGCTCAAAAGGCTGAATTTATGAATGCTTCGGCTAACCTAAGCGAAAAACTGGGTAGCATGAGAAAAAGCGAAGCAAGAAACTGGGCACAGAAAATTCAATTAAACAAAACAGTTTTTGATTTTATCTGGTCAAGTAAAAACGCCGGCAACGGAGACTTTGAGTTAACCGAAGTTCCGAATGAGGTAGAACCTGTTACCAGCTTATAATAGCCGGTTTAAAGGTTTTTTTATTTAGCAACATATTAAGTTTTCATAGTTTAATAGGTTAGGGTTGAATAGACACTTAGCCCGCTTTCCCTGAAGGCGGGCTTAAGTTTTTTGGGGGGGGATATGTTTTTTTTCGAAGATATAGGAAGAACTCTATTCTTGTTTGTGGGGACACAAACAAGGGCAGACACAAACAAAGGCAGACACAACCAAAGGCAAACGGAAACGAAGGCAAACGGAAACGAAGGCGGACACAAAATTGCCATATGCTTGTTTGCGGGGACACAAACTAGGGCAGGCATAAAAAATGGCAGACACAAAATTGCCATATTCTTGTTTGTGGGGACACAAACAATGGCAGTCATAAAAAATGGCAGTCATAAAATGCCATATGCTTGTTTGTGGGGACACAAACAAGGGCAGTCATAAAAAATGGCAGTCATAAAATGCCATATTTTTGTTTGTGGGGACACAAACAAGGGCGGACACAAACAAGGGCGGGCAGACACTTATAAAGGCAAAAAAAAAGTGATATTAAAATCCAAAAAAGGCCGGAATCTCTCCCAGCCTTTTCGATAAATATTCTTAAAATCAAATCTCTTCCAGAATCCTCTCCATACTTACTGCATAACCAATTTTCTCTTTCAAATCAGAAATTGCCACTCTTTCCTGTTTCATACTATCACGATGACGAATTGTTACAGTTCCATTTTCCATGGTTTCGTAATCCACAGCTATACAGAATGGCGTACCAATCAAGTCCTGACGGGTATAACGCTTACCAATGGCACCACCATCGTCATATACAGTTCTAAAACTAGATTTAAGACTTTGAGCAATCTCCTGAGCTTTTTCGGCTTGGTCTGTTTTCTGATTATTTATATCAGATTACCCTCATTTTTTTACTTATTACCTTGCTGGTAGTTTTATTTTTCATACCGGGTTGGCCTCCACCCACAGAAATTACCATCTCACCTACAGGCTGCACTTCTTCGCCATTTTCAGAAATAATCGATAAATCTTCTACTGACAATTGCATTTTTACGACCTGAGTCTCGCCAGGTTTTAGACTAATTCTAAGGAATCCTTTCAGAGCCCGAATCGGAGCTTTTCCATTTATTTTTTGGTGTGAAACATAGAGCTGCACTACCTCCTCACCGGCCAATTTTCCGGAATTTGTGACACTCACCTCAACCTCCAAAGGCATGCCTTTTGCAAGCGTTTTTGGTAAAATCAGATTGCCGTATTTAAAGGCAGTGAAACTTAAACCATATCCAAACGGATACAATGCCTGGCCTTTAAAATACCTGTAGGTGCGGTTATCCATCGAATAATCGAGAAAATCAGGCAAATCAGAATCAGATTTATAAAAAGTCACTGGCAATTTGCCGGAAGGATTATAGTCTCCAAAAAGGATATCTGCAACAGCAGTTCCGGCACTTTCACCCCCATACCAGGCGTTTAAGATGGCGGGAACATTGTCTTCCTCCCATGGAATTGCTACTGCCGAACCACTCATCATTACAAAAACCAATGGTTTGCCGGTATTTTTCAGGCTTTTCATTAGTTCAGTTTGAACATTTGGAAGCATAATACTAGTGCGGTCACCACCATTAAATCCGGGAAGATTAACAGGCATCTCTTCACCCTCGAGTGCGGGCGAAATTCCTCCAACGAATATAATGGCGTCGGCGTCTTTCACTCTGTCATTCAGTTGAGCAAGATTTGTCTTTTCGTATTTCCCTGCAAAAAACCGTATCAATGAATTGCCTTCAATCTGTTTGAATTCAACTTTAATTTCATATTTACGACCTTTAACCACAGGAACTTTGATGTGTCTTGCTCCCCATCGATTCCTCTCCCAGGCATTGATTACCACTTTTCTGTCTATCATGACACGATAAAAATCATCGCCTTGTGCTTCAAAGTTCAGTGTATCGGTTTCTTCTGCCACAAAATAAGAAATATATCTTGCCGAAAAATGATCTTTATCGACCCCGTCACCCGGACTTTTCCCATCAGTCCAATAATTATTAATTCCTTCTTCACGACGACTAATCACGGGATTCCCACCCAATGAATCATTATTGTAATATTCGGCCAAAACTCCCTTTTGATTGTCATAAGTCAATACTATTTTATTGTCAGGCACAAAAAGGGTATCATTGGTATAGTTGATTGCTTTTTCATACATCACTTCTACCTCTGAACCAAGCTTATTCTTTATTCCTTCCAAAACTGTGGTTAGTTTTGAAGGTAAACCGTTATAATTTCCTAAAATGGCGATTCCATTGTCAGCATTTGGGCCTATTACAGCTATTTTCTTGATAGACTTTTTTAATGGCAAAGTATTTTTTGAATTTTTCAAAAGCACCATAGATTGCTGAGCCAGCTGAAGGGAAAGAGCCTTATGTTCGGGCGATTCAAGGGCGGTTTCAGGTATTTTTGAATAACTCACCAAATCAGGGCTGTCAAACATTCCCAACCTGTAACGGGTTCTAAAAAGGTGCTTTATCGATTCATCTATTTGTTTTTCCGTGATCAAACCTGTTTTTACACCTTCTTTTAATGAATGAAAAACATTGTTTCCACATTCAACATCGGTGCCGTGAAGAACCGCATCAGCAGCGGCGGAGGTGGCGTCTTTATGAGTTTTGTGGAATCTGAAAAAGTCTTCTATACCCCAGCAATCACTGGTCACATATCCGTCAAATTTCCATTGATTTTTTAAGATATCAGTCATAAGAAGGTCATTTCCACAGCAAGGTTGGTTGTCAACTCTGTTATAGGCACACATTACCCCTTCCACTTTTGATTTTGTGACCAACTCTTTAAATGCAGGCAGATATGTGTCCCAAAGGTCATATTTTGAAGGATAAAAATTGTCGACATGTCTGCTGGGTTCAGGACCCGAATGTACCGCAAAATGCTTGGCACAAGCGGCTGAAAGCAAGAAATTGGGGTCATCTCCCTGAAGACCTGCCACGATTGCACTTCCGATTGTCTTAGTCAGGAAAGGGTCTTCGCCATAAGTTTCTTGTCCTCTACCCCATCGTGGGTCCCGAAAAATATTGATATTAGGTGTCCAGAAAGTAAGTCCTGAGTACCGCTGGTTATTCCTTCCTTCCCGCAATGACCTGTAATATACCGCACGGCCTTCTATTCCCGAAAACCTGCCCATATTTTTAATCCCTTGTGGATTCCAGGTGGCTGCCAGGGCAATTGCCTGAGGATAAACAGTTACACTATATGGCGTTCGGGCCACACCATGCAGGGTCTCTGACCACCAGTCATAAGCCGGAATTCCCAAATGAGGTATGGAAGGAGCTGAATGTATCATCTGTCTCACCTTTTCATCGAGTGTAAGGCGGCTCACCAAATCATTGATTCTTTGCTCACGGGTGAGATTGGAATCCCACATTGGAAATGATTTGTAATCCTGTGCTATGGATTTAAACGAAAAGGAAACAAAAAATGAAATGGTAATAATTTTCAGATTAATTTTTAAGGAAGAAATTCTTGAAATAGAAGTATTCATTTGGGAAATATTTTTATTTAGGAATAAATGATTTTGTGAATGAGGGCAATCATTCAGGTAGTCAAAATTAGCGAAAATAGAGGGAAAATGAATATATAAGAAGGTTTTTTTATCCTATTTTTTGAATATGAGAAATCCTTTGTTTAGCATAAGAAAAAATTAACTCACCTTCTTTTTCAGTTTAATAAAAGACAGTTTTCATTACATTTCAACCTAAAAAAGGAGGCTAAAACTTATAAATATTTTTTTCATAAGTCTTTGAAATAGAGGAATTGTTGAAAGTAAAAAAAGCGATTTTTGTCTAAAAAAATAATTGAGATGGGATGCAAAAATATTTACCCTAAATCATACTTTAGGTACATTTATTGAAGGATAAATAAAGATAAACGAATTTTCAGGGAATTAAAATAGCTGTGCTTTTTCCAATTAAAATTCTCTGAAAAATAAAAATTCATTATTTAAGCCATTGAAAAAAGTCTTTGTTATTATTTTTTGTATTTTAGTAATTTCAGATATAATATTTGAATTTATTAAAAGCCCTATACTTTTGTTTGTTTTTAAAAATTGTATTCCATTATATCTGGCTGCAATTTTGGGCTATTTCAGGAAATTCCACTTCACCAGAAATGATTATTTACTGTTAATCATTTTCATTTTTTTGATGCTTGGATTAAACTTTGGCTATTATTTCAACAAAGAAAAAAATTATATCCCTTTGATTTTAATAATTTATTTTATTGAGATACAACTTCAAATCAAGATTTTAAAAAACCATACTAATATTATTCTATCAACTTATAAACAAGACTTTATTAAAATTATCATAATTTTTTCTTTGGGCTTGTTTATTATTATAATGTTCTTTCCCCAATTTTCATTTATCAATCAAATCTTATTGTTTATCAATGTTTTACAACATGCAATATTTATTTCGATAGTGTTTCGCAATAGCCGTTTAAATTCCGCCATTTCTATAAGTTTATGGTTGTTGATTTTGTCAGATATTTCTTCATTGATACACATGGTAATGTTTAAAAATCCTTATGATTATGCGATTACTATGGTATTGGTATATTTTTCGAAATTTTACTTTTTAATTGGTTATCTCAAACTAAAAAAATTAATATCTGATGGAAAAACATTTGAAATTGTTTGAAAACAAATTTGTTTTTAGAGGATGACAGAGTCTTGAATGAAAAAATCAAAAGAACACTCTAATTTCTTTTATTCTTATTGAAAAATGTCTTGGTTTTACCCCAAAAATGAGGTTATTTTATATTGAAATTGTACCTAAAGAAAAAAACGAAATCATCGGAATTTAACCATTCGATATTGTTTTTTTCGTAAAGTACTGAATACCAAAATCATTTTTTCAACCATGACAAAAACCTTATTATTGGCCGGTATTTTGGCTTGCAATGCCACTATACTCTGTGCCCAAAGTCCCGATGCCATCCGACTCAATCAGGTCGGATTTTACCCGAAAGCCATCAAACATGCCGTTGTGCTCGGAAAAGATGCCACCAAATTTTATATTGTTGGCACTTCAGCGAAAGATACGGTGTTTACAGGCACCCTCACAGCGGCAATAAAAAGTCCGTTTACCGAAAAATACAGTCAGCTGGCCGATTTTTCTTCCTTTCAAAAAGCCGGAAAATATTTCATATTTATTCCGGAAGTAGGAAAGTCTTTTCCATTTGAAATAAAAGAAAATGTGCATGAAGAAGTGTTGAAAGGAGCCATAAAAAGCTATTATTTCCAGCGGCATTCGATAGAATTGACTGAAAAATATGCCGGAAAATGGGCCAGGAAAGCCGGACACCCAGACGACAAAGTGCTCGTACATGCTTCGGCTGTAAGTGCAAACCGACCCGAAGGCACTGTGATTTCAGCTCCTAAAGGCTGGTACGACGCCGGTGATTACAACAAATACATCGTGAATTCGGGAATTACGATGAACACTTTACTGGCTGCTTTGGAAGACTTTCCCAGTCTGGCCAAAAAACTGAATTTAAATATTCCGGAAAGTGGAAATAACCTTCCAGATCTGGCAGATGAAATCCTTTGGAACCTCAGATGGATGATTGCCATGCAGGATCCGGGCGATGGTGGTGTATATCATAAACTTACCAATGCTGATTTTGATGGCATGGAGATGCCTTCAGAAACCACAAAACCTCGTTATGTGGTACAAAAAAGTACATCTGCCGCTCTGGACTTTGCTGCTGTGATGGCCCAATCGGCCAGAATTTTGCCAAAATATAAACTCAACAAGCTGGCAGACTCATGCAAAATAGCTGCTCAAAAAGCCTGGAAATGGGCTGAGGCCAACCCGGCAGTCTTTTATCAGCAGGAAAAAATAAACAAGACATTCAGCCCGGCTATAACTACCGGGGCTTATGGCGACGGACGCTTTGACGACGAATGGTATTGGGCTGGAGCAGAGCTGTTTGTACTCACCAAAGATGCAAAATATCTGGAAACCGTTGAAAAATACTTCCCCAAAAGCTTGCCGATTCCATCATGGAACCAAACCTATGCCCTGGGGCATTATACACTTGTTGGTCAAACCAAATTACCTGCAATCGCAGTATCTGTGGTCGAAAAATGCAAAAAGCAAATCATAGAACTTGCCGACCAATTATTGGAAAACCCAGAAAAGCAATTTTATCATACAGTTTTTGGCAATACCGCACGTGATTATATGTGGGGCAGTAACTCTCACAATGCCAATCAGGGGATTTTACTTTTGAAGGCCAATCTAATTACACCAAAACAAGCTTATCTGAATGCCTCTCTCGAAAATCTGGATTATATTTTGGGAAGAAACGGCACCGGATACAGTTTTGTGACCGGTTACGGAAGCAAACAAGTAATGCACCCGCATCACAGGCCTTCCGAGGCAGATGGAATCGTGGAACCTATACCGGGATTATTGTCAGGCGGACCCAACCCCGGTCAGCAGGATCGATGCCAATACGCATCTTCGGTACCTGACGAGTCATTTGTGGATGATGTTTGCTCCTACGCTTCCAACGAAATCGCCATCAATTGGAATGCCCCGCTGGTGTATTTATTGATGGGAATTGAAAGTGTCCAGAAAGGAAAATAAAGATTTTTTATATATTAATATCTAATCTTTTACCATAAATAATTAACGATACGGAAGTATAAACTTGGTTTTTTGGGAAATTTCTTGAAAACTTTTAAGAAAGAAATTAAAAATCAATAAAATGGCTTCATGGATATAGATGTTTTTTTGGTGCGGAACATTAATTTTTAGATACAATTAAATATATTTGTTTCGGAATCAACATCAGGAAAGCATTCTATATCCTTTACAGGAAGGATAGTACACTTTATAGACAAGATTATACTCGTTAGATTTATCCTTTCTAAAAAAACTTTTTAGCCATTGAGAAAAGAATTAGTTTTTTTTTACTTTTTGCTGGTAGGTTTAGATTTAATATTTGAATTTTTTAATTTAAATACTTCTCTATTATTCATCAAAAACAGTATTCCTCTGTTTTTAATTTTTGCTTTTTTTCAAATTCATAATTTTTCAATCGAAAAGGAAGAATACCTGATAGTTGCTGCCTTTGTATTTCTATTAATCGGACTAAATTTTAGCTATTTTTGTTATACAGAAACTTACTATTTACCCGTTTTAACCATCATATATTTTTTCGAAATCCAAATACAGCTTTATCAGGTTTTAAAGAAACTAAAAAAAGTAAACACCAGAGAAACCAAAACTTACACAAAGACATTTTTGATAATTTCACTTGGCTTATTTTTTATCATTGTCTTTTTCCCATTGTTTTCATTCCCTGTCCAGGTATTATTTTTTATCAGAGTTTTTCAGTTTGCTTATTATATTACTCTGGTGTTTGGAAACAAAAAAGTCGATTCTCAAATCTCCTGGAGTCTTTGGTTAATCATTCTTTCCAACGTATTGCTTTTAGTCGATTTGGCCATATTTGACTATAAAATGGAATACGCCATCATAATGTTACCGTTTTATGCCTCCAAATTCTTTTATTTGAATGGGTATTTGAGGATGAAAGAGAAGCATAATTAATTTTTTTGCCAATAATATTCACATCACTTGCAATGCTTTTCGTAAAGAGACTCAGCTTTCTTTTGGCCCAAAAAAATGAGTTGCCGATAGTCATTACAGGCTGCTTTTGTATTCCGTAAATACAAACTTGTTGCAGCATGCTGGTAATACGCAGCCACATTAAAAGGATTATAATCAATTGCCAGCTTTGCACAATTTAGAGATTTTGAATAAGCACCTACTTCAAATGATTGTTCAGCACATTCAAGATATGCTAAAGAATATAGAACCGAATCAACTTGACTCACTTCCGTGTCGATATAACCCAAATTGAAGTCAAATTCTAACGCCACATTTACTTTTTCACCCCGAAACTCAGCGGGCAGCCATTTTCCTTTTGTAGTTTTCACTGCTTTCAGAAGCTTTTTATTGTACCGGTTTTTAGAGCTTGCAATCACCCTTGCAGCCCTTATATCTCCATTTTTGGTGATTACTAAGCTTACTACAAACCCACCTTTTTTGTATTCAGGGAATCCAAATCTCCTCATAATATATTCAACCGGTGACCAGAGTGAATCCTTAAATGCTGGCTCCAGCTTGCCAAAAACCACCTTATACACCGGCTCACCATTTTGTGCAATATAAGACTCAGGGGTATAGGTAAGGTCGAACAATTTTTTGGGTTCAAAATGAATCACAAGAGCCAGAGTTGTATCATTCACATGGACACGCTGCAGCTCTAACTCCAACTCGGAAAGTTTAAGCACCTTAAAATGAAAATCTTTGAATATCAGCAAACTGTCTTTATAAAAATACTTATAACTAGTCGCCAGATTTTCCTTAAATAATATGAGTGAGTCGGCACTCAGAATCTTTAAATCAAATGATTTATCTTCATATCCTGAGTGATAAATTTTGCTGCCATCAGGAGCGGTGATTTCTGTTTTTTCCCAGTAATTCAGCAATAATTTGGGCAGACTTTCCTGTGAAAATGCCGAAAAACAAAGGACATTTAGCAGTAACAGAAAAAAGTTTTGCTTCAAAAAACTGTTATTTATTGGAGGAGTTCTCATTCTGAAAAAGTAGATTTAAAATGCATTTAAAGTTAAGGGATTTTTGGGGGAAATCACCACAGTCTTGTAGCAAAAATATCTAACTATTTTGTAATTAAGTTTTTAAAGCTAAATTTGCATAATCTTAATCAAAAAAATCCAATTTATGAAACTTCGAAAAATCAAATGGGAAAACCACCCAGTTCTTCAAAATTTGGAACTGAATTTTGTGAATTCCGCCAAAAGGCTTCCTTTCAATTCAATATTTTTAATAGGTGAAAATGGTTGTGGCAAAACTACTGTAATGGAAAGTCTTTCTGAATTCCTTTGTGGTGGACCATTTTCTTTTTTCAATTATATTGAATATGAGTTGAATAATAATATTTATCAAGTAAAAAAACCGATAAACCTTTCAGGTTATCAACAACATTTGGCCAATAATCCAAATAGTTTTGAAATTATCAATTTGAAAACTGGGGAAAATTCATTAATTGAAGGATTTGTACTACCTGAATTTGGTAATGATCCTTCTGAAATTAGTTTGAGAAACTATGGTTCAATATTTTCAAAAGCAAGATCTGATTTTAAAACAGATAATATTTTTGGACCACAAAACAACGATCTAGATTTAAAGAAAAAAGAATTAGATATTGACGATAGTTTTACTAAATTAAAACAATTAATAGTTGATATTTACGTCAATGATCAAAGGAATAATTCAATTCGAATGGAGGAAAACCCCAATCAAAAAACAGATTGGAATGATTTTTATCCGACTTCAAAAATTTCCAGATTCAAAAGTGCTTTCAATAGCTTTTTTGAAGAAATTAAATTTAAAACTGTTGAGATTAATAATGATATTCTTTTCTCAAAAAATCAAAAAGACGTAAAAATTGATAAATTAAGTACTGGTGAAAAACAAATTGTATTTCGAGGTATTCATTTGTTGAAAAACAAATCCCTAATGGAAAATTCAACGATTTTTATTGATGAACCAGAATTAAGTATGCATCCTAAATGGCAAGAAAAAATTATTGAATATTTTAAAAATCTATTTCGATTTGGATCAGAAATTAAAGCTCAATTATTCTTTGCCACCCACTCTGACCATGTCTTGAAAGGAGCTTTTGACAATATTGATGAAAATTTAATAATCCGTCTGAACAATAATTCAGGAAATATTGAAAGTGAAATAATAAATTCACCCTCTTTTTTCCCAATTGTAACCTTAGCTGCAACTAAATACTTTGCCTACAACTTATGCACAAATGATTTTCATATTGAGCTTTTCAGTTTTATTCAAGATAAAATAAACAAACCAAAAATAAAAGATTGTGATACTTATATAGCCAATCATCCATTTTTCAATTCCGCCATACATAGTAAAATCTCGAGTAATGGCACTGTAAATTATCAAACACTTCCCACTCTAATTAGGAACAAAATCCATCATCCAACTGATAACCTCAATAATTTTTCTGACGATGAATTAAAAACTTCTACTGAACTATTATTAGAGATTTGTAAAAGTTTTCCATAATATAAAAAACAAATTCCCAACTTAAAATTTATTTATGTTCACAAAGAATTAATATATTTCTTTATTTCATCAATAAATTCTCCTGAAAACAATACTCCAGAGAATTTATCAAAATTTGAACTTGAGGTATTAATTACTATCATTTTCTTTTCATCAGAATTATCAGTAAAAAAATGGAATTGCTTATCATATAATTTTAAATCGATTTCCTTTTCTAAAAATATCTCTAAAAGAGAATAATCTTGAGTTAACAAAATTTTTCTTAATTCTTCATTGTCACATATTTTTCCATATAGGAAAATTGTTTTGGGAAATACCATTTGATTAATTTTTTAATTTTAAAAAAAATCCATTTAAAAAACTTGTTTTGATACAGATTCTAGCGTATTACATGTACAATTGGCTAATTAAGTCAAAAGGGGATTATTAAAATTAATAGAATTTCCTATCTTAATTAAAATCAATTCCTTTTGACATATACTTTATTTCCTTTACTGTTGTAATAATACCTGCCTCCTCTAGGTCCTGTATGAATAGTAGCTCCTGTAGAAGGAGTATATCCATATTTACTGTTTTTTTCGTTTTCAGGCTTATTGGCATTAATAGAGTTAGTTTGTGTTCCTTTTGAAGAATTTTTTCCTAATTCTTGATTTATTGGCGGGTATACCAAATTACTGGTATTATTTGAGTTTTTCAGAAGATATTGAATCTGTGAAAGTTCTTGTTTTAATTTCTCTATTTCTTGTAAGTTAAAATTCTTATTTTTTTCTATTTCTAGATTTAAAGTTTGATTAAGGGTTTTCAATTTTTCAACCTCAATTTTCAAAAAAAATATTTCGCTTTTCAATTCACTTTTTCTTTGGCAAAAGGAATTAAAGCCGATTAATATAAAAAATAAAGGGATAAAGATAATTTTTGTATTTTTCATGTGCTTAAAATCTAGTATATTCATATTATTTAGTTGCTTAACAAAGTTGATTACCGCAATAAATGCAAACTTCAACTCAAATTTTGAGATTTTTTTTAGAAAATTGACATTCTAAATGTTTTTTTGTAATAAGAATCCAGTAAATAATTTATCACCAGGATTTTCTTGTTTCTTCCAAATATTTAGTAAACTCAATTCCATCTTTTTTTGAAATACTCCCTCTCAGCAATGTAGTAAGTTTTTTACTTTTTAAAACTTTTATCATTTTTGAATCACTCAACTCTTAAATTGCGTTTAAGGCTTTGGAATCAAGTACTTCTATTTGAAGAATTTCCATAATACTTTTTTTTACCAAAAATAATATCTTTTTTAAAATTTGATATAAATACTTTAAATAAAAAACACCCCCATCTCAAAAAGACGGGGGTGTAAGTCATAATCCACTATTACCCTATATAAACCTAAAAATCAAACTCGCTACTCACAACTCAGCACCCGGAACTAAAATTATGCAATACTAATTTCAGGCAAATTCTCAAATTTGTAATGATCTTCGGCGTCAACGTCGAGTACAATGATGGCTTCTTTGTTGATGGTGCCTGCAAGAATCATTTTTGAGAGTTCGTTCATGATATTTCTTTGGATTACTCTTTTGAGTGGTCTAGCACCGAAAACCGGGTCATAACCTTCTTCTCCGAGCTTGTCCAAAGCAGCCTCAGTGGCTTCAATCAAGATGCCTTGCTCTTGCAGTCTGGCTTTGATTAAATTAAACTGTATGGCCACGATTTTCCGTATTTCAGTTTTTCCTAATGGGTCAAACAACACAATCTCGTCGATACGGTTCAAAAACTCAGGTCTCACGCTGGCTTTCAGCAATTCCATCACCTGCTCTTTTGCTTCTTCTTTAAAGTATTTCTCCCAAGCATCTGGTGCACCTTTTAGGGCTTCCATGTATTTTTCCTGTATAAAATGGCTACCAATATTAGAAGTCATGATGATGATCGTGTTCTTGAAGTTCGCAACACGACCTTTGTTGTCGGTCAATCGGCCATCGTCTAATACTTGTAAAAGCACGTTCCATACATCTGGGTGAGCTTTTTCTATCTCATCGAGCAATATCACACTGTAAGGTTTACGTCTTACGGCCTCGGTCAGTTGTCCGCCTTCGTCATAACCCACATATCCTGGAGGAGCTCCAACCAAACGGCTCACGGTGTGTTTCTCCTGATACTCACTCATATCGATACGCACCATGGCGTTGTCGTCATTGAAGAGGTAATTAGCCAAAGTTTTCGCCAATTCAGTTTTACCAACACCTGTACTTCCCAAAAATAGGAAGCTACCAATCGGTTTTTTCGGATCTTGCATACCTGCACGTGAACGCCTGACTGCATCTGAAACCAACTCAATGGCTTCTTTTTGACCAGCAACACGTTTTTCTAGTTCATCTTCCAAGTGCAATAGCTTTTCACGGTCGCTTTGAAGCATTTTCGAAACTGGAATTCCGGTCCATTTGGCCACCACCATTGCTATGTCTTCGGCAGTAACTTCTTCGTTGATGAGGTTGTCTTTGTCCTCGTTTTTTGCAGATAGCTCAACTAAACGGTTTTCAGCTTCTGGCAATTGGCCATATCGAATTTGAGCCACTTTGCCATAATCGCCTGAGCGTTCTGCTTGGTCTGCGTCAAATTTCAGTTGTTCTATTTTTTCTTTGAGCGTTCTTACCTCATTCACTTTCCCTTTTTCAGAGTCCCATTTAGCTTTGAGATCGTTGAAAGTTTCGTTGAGTTCAGCTATCTCTTTACTCAGATTATTCTCTTTTTCTTTATCATTTTCACGTCTAATAGCCTCACGCTCAATCTCTAGCTGCATAATACGTCTGCGGAGCTCGTCCATATTTTCGGGCATAGAGTCCATTTCTAAACGCAACTTTGCTGCTGATTCATCCATCAAGTCGATGGCTTTATCTGGCAAATACCTATCTGAAATATACCTATTTGAAAGCTCTACTGCGGCAATAACGGCATCGTCTTGAATTCTCACACCGTGGTGCACTTCGTATTTTTCTTTTATACCTCTTAAAATCGAAATTGCATCTGCCACATTTGGCTCGTCTACCACCACAGCTTGAAAACGTCTTTCAAGAGCTTTATCTTTCTCTATATACTTTTGGTATTCTTTCAAAGTAGTCGCACCAATTGCATGCAATTCACCACGAGCCAAAGCTGGCTTAAGCAAATTGGCGGCGTCCATTGCACCTTCTCCCCCACTTCCAGCACCAATCAATGTGTGAATCTCATCAATGAAAAGAATAATCTCTCCTTCAGAGTCGGTCACTTCTTTGATAACGGCTTTCAGACGCTCCTCAAATTCTCCTTTGTATTTAGCTCCTGCCACAAGCAATCCCATGTCGAGCGAAATCACAATTTTAGATTTCAAATTCTCGGGCACGTCGCCTTGTACTATACGTTGGGCCAGACCTTCAACTATCGCAGTTTTACCAACTCCAGGCTCACCAATCAACATTGGATTGTTTTTGGTACGCCTCGACAAAATCTGTAAAACCCTCCTAATCTCCTCGTCTCGCCCTATCACGGGGTCAATTTTGCCTTGCTCCGCCAAATCGTTCAGATTTTTGCTGTAACGAGCAAGGGCTTGGTACTTGTTTTCTGCGTTTTGATCTTTCACTGGATTATTTTTTCCTCTAAGTTCTATAATAGCTTTTTTAATATCTGTCTCTTTTATTCCTTCTGCTTTGAGCAGGTTGGCTACGGAGTCATTTCCTCCTAAAATACCCAAAAATAAGAGTTCTACGCTCACAAACTCGTCGCCAAACTCTTTCAAATAAGACTGAGCTTTGGTCATCGCCTTATTAAGGTCATTTCCCAAAAATGGTTGATTACCGCCCGAAACCCTTGGATAAGCCTCAACGATGGGGTCCAATTTCCGCAAAATGCCATCGGGGCTAATTCCATATTTTTTCAGCAAAAACGTGGAAGTATTGGGCTCTTCCTCCAAAATGGACTTGAGCAAATGCCCAGTTTCCACAGCTTGCTGCGAGAAACCCTGAGCTATCTGAGCAGCTTGCTGGATGAGCTCCTGGGATTTGATGGTATATTGGTTAAAGTTCATATTGTTGGCTGTCGGCTATTTTTATATTCTTTTTCATTTTTTTCGTTTTCAATCGGGCTTTTCTCCCTCCTTTTTTGTCATGTTTTTTGGATTGCTTCGAACCAAAAATACACGCCAAAAAATTACACAATCGCTTTTATCTTTTATCCACCGGGTTGAAACCCGGTGCTACTACATATATTTTATCTCTAATGGATTTTCCCTTACTTTTTTCGTCATGATTTTTGAATTGCTTCGAACCAAAAATTCACGCCAAAAAAATTAAACATTCTCTTTAAACTTTTTCCGCCGGGTTAAAACCTGGTGCTATTATGGTAACACCTCTACGGGGTATTTAATTGAAATTAAAAATATATTTTCCTCGCACTTTTTGTTTTGTTTCGCACCAAAAATTCATGAAAAAAAATTATTATTTAATCTTAATTTCTCCGGGTTAAAACCCTGAGCTACAGATTTCAATATTATTTTAAATTCAACATCAATTTTAAAATAAATTTTAAATTCACAACTGAAAGAATCGTAAATCGTATCAATCCAAAATCAATTCAATCGTAAATCGAATCCATCGTAAATTGTATTCCTCAAAAGGCATGCAAAAGTATTTTTTCAGACGAAATGACCGAAAATGTTGATATTTAGAAGATTAAGGATGTCAAAATGACTGAAAATCATCAGTCTCGAATCAATTTTACTGACGACATTACCGAAAGTTGTTTTTCGGTGGCAATTGTAGATAATTTAGGCCGGAGAGCTGTTTTCCACTCAAATTTCTCCAGCTTCATGTCTTCTGTAAGGACTTCTTTGGGGGGAATCAGCAGGGATTCTGGTTCACCACGAAATACTATCTGCTTGATTTTCTTTAGTTTAAAATAAAATTGCATGTTGGAGCATTGCACTTTGTTGAGCCCAATTATCTTATTTTTTTCATCCAAAGCAAAATACAGCGACTCTCCATTGCCATCTACTTTAATGGTGCTGAGCTGGCCTTGTTTGTCAAAAAATGCGTCCAAAGTACGTCCTTTGATTTGGTTGTAGTTTTTAATGGTGTCAGTCTGGATCACGAAAGCATCCTGCAATAATTTCATTAGATGCAAACGATTGTTTTTCAGTAAAATATTGACAGTATCGGCTTCGAGCTGATTTTCCTGATTCCAGAGCACCGGGTCATTATAGAAGAAAATCACAGAGTCTTTAAGGTTGTAAAGCAGAGAATCACTCACACTCTGAAAATCGGCCCTGATTACTCTCACATGTCCATCGGCAACTATCTTTTCGAGGTCTTTTTTCGTGGGTGCCTGATTATCCTCTTCCTTTTCTTTATTTTTTTCAGAAATCTTCTCTTTCTTTTTCCCCAGATTTGACCTTAAAACATAATTATGAGAATCCATATGTTGAAACTCGGCAGGGCCCACTAACAAATCAATTTTGGCTGGCCTCATTCCATACAAGATTTTCCTCAACTCCATTCCCACCATTTTGGCGTCTTTTATGACAGGTTTCAGACTTGGATTTAAAACTTTGGGTGGTAAAACCGTATTTTGTTTTTTTAAAGAATCACTTCGGCCAGTAAAACTCGCAACAGAATCTACTTTCTCTCTGATTTCAAAAACCCAAAGGGTATCTGCGGCTATCCAAAGTGTATCATTTTTAGAAATCCGCCGGCTTAGCGTTTCTTTCATGATTTTGGTTAAGCCCTCCTCCCCATTTCTAATGGCCTTTTGGCCCAAAACCACCAGACTATCCTCGAATGACACAAATACTACCGCACCATTGGCATATCCTGAGCCTTTGGTATTATCAAAAGCAAGCGTGTCTCCTTCCAGCGAGTATTTATCATTAGTCACTTTGGCCCTCCCTTCAAAAAAAGACTCTTTGGTCTTAATGTTATATTTGCCTTTATAAGCCGAAAGGTCTCCGTTTTTACTTTTTATGGTAGTAAAAGTCTTAAAAATTGCGAGCTTAGTATATGTATCGTAATCCAGCGAATCGGTACAGAGCACATATTGTGGGTTAATAATTTCGACATCCCCGATATACCTGAAATATTTCGTTTTGGTATTATAATATCCCAACTTACTACTCAATCTGCTTGAATCCTGATTAAGCACACCCGGCACAGGATAATACGCCTGGTCGGTATTGAGATTATAATGAACTTCAGTGGTACGTAATGTAACTTTTTTGTCTCTTAAAATCACTTGCCGGCCATATACTTTGGCAAATCGAAGATTACCGTCATAAATCAATGTATCTCCCACAATCGTGAGTGTATCTCCCTGATTGATAACCACTTTCCCGTAGGCTTCAATAAAATTGGAAGAAAGATTGTGGACGGCTTTTTGGCAACCCAATAGTACCCCGCGATGACTGAAAATTACATTTCCTAAAAAAGTTTGGGTGCGATTGAGGCTGTTTTCTCCGGCCAAACTATCGGCCCTGATAAGTTCTATCTTTGATTTCGGGCCATTGTCTTTGATGGGATTTAGAGGTTTTTGGCCGTAAGAATTAAAAAAAAACAATAATATAAGAACTACAAAGGAGATTCCTCGAAGTCGTGAAATAAGTATTTGATGTCCAAAATGAAAATTCATAAGGCAAAATTAACGTATTTTTGTTTTAGAATTGTCTGAAACACCTGATGCTGCGTCAATTTTTAACATTTATTGAGAATCAAAATCTTTTTTCCATAAAAGACAGGATGCTTTTGGCTCATAGCGGGGGAAAAGATTCGGTCGCCTTGGCTGACTTGTTATTAAAGGCAGGTTTTGATTTTGGAATTGCCCACTGCAATTTCGGATTAAGAGGTGCTGATTCAGACGGGGATCAGGAATTTGTCAAAGATTTTTGTAAAAAAAACAATCTGGAATTTCATACCATAAAATTTAAAACCAAGTCTTTTGCGAAAGAAAATGGGATTTCAACCCAAATGGCTGCTAGAGAAATGAGATATAAGTGGTTTTCTGAGATTCTGGAAGAAGAAAAATACGATTTCCTGTTAACTGCCCATCATCTCGACGACCGAATCGAAACACTATTATTGAATATCACCAAAGGTACCGGTCCAAAAGGTTTGCAATCAATTCCGATAAAAACTGAAAAAATAAGAAGGCCAATGATGTTTATTGGCGTTGAAGAGATTTTAAATTATCTGAAAACTAACCATCTTGAATGGCGTGAAGACATCTCGAATACTTCCACAGACTACCAAAGGAATAAAATCAGACACCATATTTTGCCTGAATTAAAGGAAATCAATCCCGGTTTACATGAAACGCAATTGGTAAATCTTAAAAGGTTTGAATCTTTGAATGAAATTATCGAAGAAAAACTGCAGGAATTTAAAAACGAGATTACCGAAACTGCAGGCATTTTTAATATTCCTTTCGAAAATTGGAAAAATAAAGCTGGCTTCAAGCTCATTTTGGAAGAATTTCTCAAGCCTTATGGTTTTAATTTTCATCAAATTGAAGAAATTTTCGGTTTCAAACAATCAGGAAAAGTAATAAATACCGAATTTTTTCAACTGACAAAATCTGGCGACCAACTCTTTTTATCAAAGAAAAAAGAACTGAATCTTTCAGAAGAATTAATTATCCCAAATCCTGGAAAATACTTTTTTGAAAACCTCGAAATAGAAATTTCATTAATTGAGACAGCAGAAAATCCTGATTTCAAAAACCCTGATATTGCTTATTTCGATGCTGAAAAATTGATTTTCCCATTAAAGATAAGAAAGTGGCAACAGGGTGACAAAATGTTTCCATTCGGTATGAAAGGCACTAAGCTTGTCTCCGATATTTTAATTGACAAAAAAGTAAATATCCTCGAAAAACAAAATACCAAAGTGCTAATCTCCGATACCCAAATCGCCTGGGTTTTAGGCTTAAAAACTTCCGATATTTTTAAGTTGAAAATGCCGTATAATAAAATTTTTAAAATTATTATAAATTTTATTTAACTAAATATCAATAACTTATAATTTTTTTATATCAAAAAATATTTTCTGGCACGCTGTTTGAAAAGAATATAATATCTGAATCAAAAGTTCAGGTGTTTTCCTAAAAAACAATAAAACAAACAGTGCTTACCTGTAAAAAAAGTTTAACTCCTATCATCATATTCCTCAGTTTACTGAGCCTAGAATGTATTGCCCAGAACAGCCGCCTGAGAAATGCCCTCGAGTCTTACGACAAGATGGCTTATCCGGCGGCTGTCCGGAGCTTTGAGGCTTATCTGGGTTCGGGAAAAGTTGATAATGAGTACGAAAAAGAAGCACTCACCAAACTCGCTTATTCTTACCGAAAAATACAAGATTTCAAGAACGCTGAGCTTACCTACCAGGATCTTTTCAAAAAATATGAAAAAGAACTGGAGTCAGAACAATACCTGTATTATGCTCAGGCATTGGCCAACAATGGCAAATACCGGGAATCTCAAAAATATTATTCAAAATACGGTGAACAACAAAAAGAAGATCTTCGCGGAAGGAAATTTACGGTAGCTTATATGGACAATTCGGTTTTTTATAAAGACTCGGCATTGTATAAAGTAAACTACATGTTTCCCATCAATTCCCGTTTTTCTGATTTTAGCCCCATGTATTATGAAAACGGGCTAGTATTTGTTTCTGCCAGAAACGAAGGTCATGGCATAAAAAGGATATTTAGCCAAAACGAAACTCCTTTTCTGGACCTTTTTCAATTTTCTGACACCGCTTCCCTGGCTTTGGAATCCAGGAACATCGAAAAAATAAAAGCACAGGCTAGTCTGGGATCCAGTGGAAAATCTTTAAAAACCGACAAAAGCAATGGGACTCAATCTTTTGAAGAGATTCCTGAGCCTGAAATTGATGAATTTAGCAAAAGTATAAATTCAAAATATCATGAAGGACCCGTTACTTTTTTCAAAGAAGGCAAAAAACTGATTTTCACCAGAAATAATTATAACAAAGGCAGGGCAAAGAAAAGTGAAAAAGGCATAAACATGCTGAAACTTTACATTGCCACAAAGAAAAATTCAAAATGGGCTGATATTCAGGAACTTCCTTTTAATTCTGACGAATATTCAACCGGTCATCCGGCACTTTCACCTGACAATCACAAGTTATATTTCGTTTCAGACATGCCCGGAGGCTTTGGAGGCACTGATTTATATGTTGTAGAGTATCACAATGGGAAATGGGGTACTCCGGCAAATATGGGTAAGGAAATCAATACTGAAGGTAATGAGATGTTTCCGTTTATGGATGAAATCGGCAATCTGTATTTTGCTTCCGACGGTCACCCGGGATTAGGGGGTTTGGATGTATTCTTTGTAGAGTTCCGGCATGGAAATCCTTTCGGTGAAGTGGAAAATGTCGGTGCTCCGATCAATTCTGCAAAGGACGATTTTGGTTTGATAGCCAAAGGCGACAGGTCTGAAGGTTATTTCAGTTCTAACCGCAAAAAAGGTTATTCTGATGACAATATTTATTCATTCCAAAAAGGCTGTAACCAATTGGAGCTTTTAGTATATGATGCGGTCACCAAACTTCCATTATTAGATGTGGAATTAAGAATGGTGAAAAATGGCGTTAACAAACAATTTTATGCAACTAATTCCGAAGGAAAAGCAAGCGTTTGTCTGGAATCGGGTGCTGACTTTGAATTTAAAGCAATAAAAGAAGGCTATCAGCAAAGTAGTATAACTTACGGCACCATGTCAAATTCCAAATCCCGGAATCAGAAGGTAAAAATTTATCTGAGTCCGGCTTCCAGACCAATGGTAAAAGGTAAGGTTATTTCGGAAGTTGACCAATCGCCAATAGCCGGTGCAAGTGTCACTTTGGAAAATGAAAAAGACGGCAGTATAGAGACTGTAATAACTGGATTTGACGGCCGGTACGCATTTACGCCTACAAGAGACGGAAAATACAGAGTAACAGCGGTTAAGGAAAACTTTGCCCGCAACTCTGAAAGTATTGGTAAAATAAAAAATAATAGAAAAAATATTTCACTCGAACACGACTTTGGCATGATTGGTGAAGGTGATATATATAGATTAGAAAATATCTATTACGATGTAGATAAGGCAGTTATAAGAGCCGACGCTAAAAAAGAATTGGACAAAAGGGTGATTCCTTTATTAAAGAAATATCCCGAAATCCAGATTGAATTGCGGTCACATACCGACAGCAGAGCAAGCGGAAGTTATAACATGAAACTCTCAGAGGAAAGAGCAATGGCGGTGGTAAAATACCTAAGTTCAAAAGGCATCGACCCCGAGAGGCTAATCGCAAAAGGATACGGAGAATCGGAACTGGTAAATGACTGTAACGATTTCAACAATTGTCCGGAAAGTGAACATCAGGCCAATCGCCGCACAGAGTTTAAAATACTCGCAGTGAAAGATTACCTGGGGTTTAACAGACGAGATAAATAGTTTTTTTTCATAGTTTAGGGTTAAGGTTTATTGTAAAAAGCATTACCACATTGAGTAATGCTTTTTTTCCCAAACTTTTGAAAAATAAAAGAAATAAAAAAGAGTATACGGTACTCAAAAAACGGTACCCTGCACTCAAAAAGATATACCAGTAGGTAGTTTTTTTCATAGTTTAAGGTTAAGGTTTATTGTACTAAAATGCATCGCCACATTGAGCGGTGCATTTTTAAAAAGCCTCCTGATTTGGAAGAAATTTAAAGAGAAAGTAGTTTTTTTTCATAGTTTAAGGTTAAGATTTATTACAAAAAGCATTACCATTTTGAGTAATGCTTTTTTTTCAAACTTTTGAAAACTCAGCATGTACTAAGATATTTTTTTTCATAGTTTAAGGTTAAGATTAGATTGATTGAAATGCATCGCCATATTGAGCGATGCATTTTTGTTTTATAGCCTGCTCTCACTTATTTTTGTAAAGAATTATCCAAATCAAAAAATGCTCAGCAGCCTGCTTATTAAAAACTATGCTCTCATCAAGCACCTGGAGATTCAGCCAGAAAATGGTCTGAATGTGATTACGGGTGAAACCGGTGCGGGCAAGTCAATTATGCTCGGGGCTTTGGGATTATTGATGGGAAATCGGGCTGACGTCAAAGTTTTGTTTGAAGAAACCGAAAAATGCACCGTAGAAGGAGTTTTTGATATTGAAAGACTCAATCTGAAAGATTTTTTTGCTGAAAACGAGCTGGATTACGAAGACCATTGTGTGATCAGGCGGGAAATACTTCCGGCCGGAAAGTCCAGAGCATTTGTCAATGACAGCCCGGTGACACTGGACTCGCTCAAGGAATTGGGCGTAAGATTAATGGATATTCATTCTCAAAACGAAACGCTGCAATTGGGTTCTAATGTTTTTCAGTTAAATCTGATTGACAGCTATGCAGCGAATGCATCGGTTTTAGAAGATTATAAAAATGCTTTTTCAGATTATAAAACCTCAGAGAAGCAACTCCAATCCTTAAAAGAAAATTCTGCTTCTCTAAAAAAAGAATTTGAATACAATAGTTTCCTTTTTGAAGAACTGAATGCCCTGAAACCTGAGAATATTGATCAGGCAGAACTGGAGTCTGAGCTATTAATTTTGGAAAATGCTGAAGAGGTAAAAAGAAGGCTTAATCTGGCCTATGAAAACCTCGCAAATCCCGAAATATCAGGTGTAAACTTGGTGCGGGATGCCGGAATCGCTCTCGGCATTATCAGTTCTTTTTCTGAAAAATATAAAAACCTGAAAGACAGACTAAACAGTTCCTTACTCGAACTCCAGGACATAGTACATGAAATTGAAATAGAGGCATCAAACGTCGAAACCGATAATCAGAAAACCGATTTCCTGAAAGACCAGCTAAACGGTCTTTATCGACTGCAGCAAAAGCATGGTATTGAAACTGTGGAACAACTGATAGCCATTAAAAATGAGCTTTCAGTCAAAATTGAGCAGGTAATAAACCTCGATGAGGATTTGGCAAAACTTGAAAAAGTAACAGCCAAAAAATTAGAGGTTTTACAATCAAAAGCAGAGGATTTATCGAAAAGCCGAAAAAAAATCGGAAAACCTCTTGAAACCCAGATTGTAAGCCTTCTGAAAGAATTGGGAATACCTGAAGCACAGTTTGAGATTATTTTCAAAGAGAAAAAACTTTCCTCTGATGGTGCCGATGACCTTACTTTTGTATTCAGTGCCAACAAAGGTGCCTCGCCCAAGACACTGAAAGATGTGGCATCAGGAGGTGAATTCTCAAGAGTTATGCTGGCTTTAAAATATATTTTGGCCGAAAAAAAACAATTACCAACCATCATTTTTGATGAAATAGATACTGGAATTTCAGGTGAAGTTGCCATAAAAATGGGCAATATTTTGCAGGAAATGTCAGGAAAACTTCAGGTAATTGCCATTACACATTTACATCAGATTGCAGGTAAAGGAAGTTCGCATTTTTATGTTTACAAAGACAATTCTGACACAAAAACCGTAAGTTTGATGCGGAAACTATCCGGTGATGAACGTATTATCGAAATCGCTAAAATGATAGGCGGCCAGAATCCATCGGAAAGTGCAATCAGAAGTGCCATTGAGATTTTGGGAAATATCTAAACTTTACATATTATTATTTTAAGAGAACAAAAACATGAAAAATTTTATTAAACTTTCTGCTCTGTTGGTTTTAGTGTTTGTTGCAACATCATGTGACCAAAAAACAGACAAAGAAATAGAGACCATCAATGCCGAGCTCATGAAAGGTCATGACGAAATCATGCCCAAAACCATGATGATTGCTGACCTTAAAAAGAATCTTTTGGCTGCGGCGGAAGGAAAATCTGAGGAACTCAAAAATCAGGCTTTGGAGATTTCAACCAACCTTCAAAAAGCCGAAGATGATATGTACCTTTGGATGGAAAACTATGGAAAGGCCATGAATGATGTTGAAGACAAGACCGAAAAACTTAAACTTTACAAAGAGCTAAATACCGAAGTAAAATCTCTTAAAGACCTCACCGTAAAATCGATGGATGATGCCAAAAGGTTTGTCGAAAGCAACAAGTAAGATTCTATTTTACATTCTTAAATCATATTAAAAATGAGAAAAAGTAGCCTGTTATTTTTCATATTCACAGCTTTTTCTGCTCTCTTGTGGTCATGTGGAGATTCGAACAGAACTTTACCATACCTTGGTCAAAACACTATTGATAGCAAAGGAGACACTATTTATCACCAAATCCCTGATTTTGCTTTTGTTAATCAGGATGGAGATACACTGACACAAGATTTTTTTAAAGACAAAATCTATATTGCTGATTTCTTTTTCACCACCTGCCCTACTATTTGTCCGGTAATGAAAACCCAAATGCTCAGGATTCATGAAAAATTCGGAAATGAGCCCAGGCTTGCCATACTCTCACATACCATTGACCCGCGACATGATACAGTGGCAGTTTTGAAAAAATATAAGGAAAAACTGGGAGTTAAAAGTGACCAGTGGCAGTTTGTAACCGGTGAACAGGCTAAAATATACGAAATCGCTCAAAAATCATACATGGTTTCGGCTTTGGAAGACTCAACTGCTGTGGAAGAAGGCGGATTTGTACATAGCGGTGCTTTTGTGTTGGTAGATCAAAATCACCGCATCAGAGGTGTATATGACGGCACAAAAGAAATCGAAGTCAATAAACTCATGAAAGACATTGAACTACTTCTCAAAAAATAATTTCCTTGTGATATTGGTGGCTTGGGGAGGATGGGCGTGCTCAAATCCCGAAGCCATCAAACATGAGCAATTTGTTATAGCGGGGGCCGAATTGTATGCCAAACATTGCTCCAATTGTCACGGGGTCGAAGGTCAGGGCCTCGGCAAACTGTATCCGCCCATAAAAGGTTCTGATTTCTTAAAAAACAAAAACAAGGTAATTTGCATTATTAAAAACGGCTCATCAGTTCCTGTTACGGTCAATGGGATAATTTATGATGGCAAAATGCTTAAAAATAAAAATTTATACGACCTTGATATAGCCCAAATCACTACTTTTATTTATGATAGATGGGGCGAAGATCAATCCACAGTTGAAACCGAACAGGTTACTAACGTGAAATGCGAATAAATTTGAGATTAAACTGCTGTTATTTCTGCTCAGTGGTGTCAACAATAGTACGCAAAGAATCAACCAGCATTGTTCCTTTTGGCTTTCTGAAAGTATAGTTTGAAAAATCTTCTGAGGCTTCCATACCCCCAAATGCAGTGATGTTTTCCCGGGGTGTTTTTATTGTCACCTTTTTATTGGAATAAATCTTTTTTGTGACCGGATTCCAAATCAATTCCTCTGTTGCCAGACTTTGTTGAAGTAATCTGTTGTTAAAAAAACATTTCCTGTGATGGTATAAAGATTTTTTGATTTGGAATAACTCCCCGAATCCCCTCTTAACATGGAATATTCCACACCATTTTTATCCAAAAAATTAACATATACAGCTTTGGGGTACTGTTCGTCTTCATTTTGGAATTTTAGTTGCTTGGCGGTGGACATTTTTACTTTTACCCTGCCAGAGTCACTAAATGTAACCGCCAGATTATCAGTATTTAAAATTGGGCCGGTATATTCAATAAATTCCTGCTCTTTTTCTTTTTTCTCACATCCTGAAAAAGCAGGCCAAATCAAAACAAGAAGCAAAAAATAAAAAATAAGATTTTTCATTTTATAAAGTTCTTAAGAAAGCCAGAAGTTAGTTACAAAAAACCTAAATCAATCTATTCTTTGTTTATTAAACCAAACACTCATGAGAGATACATTCATGCTGATTTTGGTATAGTTTTCCTGAATCTGCCCTCCAGAATTTTTCCCTCTACGACCGACCATTACAGCGAGATCAACATATCCGGGTACTTTACCGAGGGGCAATGAAATCCCAAGACTTAAACTATTATCCAGCACTCTGTTGCCATTGATGACATAAGGAGTTTGCACTTGTTTATATCCAAAGCGATAAAATGCCTGGTTCAAATACTTTGACGAACTCGAATTCGGCATCCATTCCATACCAAAATTCATTTCTGTCGCATCCTGCATGGTATTATTGGCATTTGGATCAAATTGATTTACACCGGTCCAAAGCGTTTTTCCATAGTCAGCCGCAAAAATCCAGTTATAGGTTTTTTCCAGACTTAAACCCACTTTGTAGCTTGATGGAATTCCTGAAGATACATTGGAAATATTAAGGGTATCTGGCAACTGAACATAAGCCGGGCCACTACCATTATCACTCAAAAGACTATAAGTCCGGATCTGATCTCCTTTAAGCGTGTTGCCCAACTGGTACATTGTACCAAAATTCAATTTCCATTTCTTATTTATTTTTTGTTGATAAGCCAAACCTGTACGGGCACTTGCTCCGTGTAAATTGGTTCTGGAACTATACCTTTGATAAGTTGAAAATCCTTCCATATTGGAGCTTGTGTCACGGGAAATGTATCCAAAATTATACTGTCCGTCCACCCCAAAATACAATCCTTTTACAATTTCGAAAGAATTAGTGAATGCCACTCTTGACAAACCTCCCTGATTTCTGATTTCTTCTACTTTTGATTCCGAAGAACCTACGAAATCAATGGTTTTCGTTGAAACATAATCTGAAACCGTGTAGGGCCTCATACTAAACCCCATTGCCCATTTGTTTTTGATTGGAAAAACAAAACTGAAATTATTCATATTCAGTCCAAAGTTATCGGTAATTTGGTTTCCCTGAGCTATCGTTTTGTAGGAGCCAGTCATCCCAATATTCAATGAAACATACTTATTAAACCCAATAGAGCGGTTTTTCACCATCAATGCAGGGTTTAGGTGGTTTACATAAAAACTATTGGTAAAAGATACTCCGGCACCTCCCATCATATCCTGAGCGGCTACCGTTTCAGATGCCGTTTCGCCTATGCCGATGCTCGAGTAAGGTGAGCTGCCGTGTCCCTGAGCAAAAACCAGGGTACTTTGTGTGGCAATAATTAAACTAAAAAACAGCTTGTTTTTAAATGACATTATATTCTAAAATTCTATTGAGACCTTCCAATACCAAATTTGGAGCTGCAAAGGTCGGATATTTTATCCTACTTTCAAAGTATGGGGCATCTCCTCCGGTGGTAATTATCTGAAAATTAACTTTTTTTTGGTATTCTTCAATTATTCCATTGATTTCGGCAAGCAAACCATTCATTACTCCGCTTTTCATGCAGGATTCGGTGTTGTTACCTATTAGTTCCGGAATATCATCTGTATCCAATAACGGCAGTTTTTGTGTAAAAGTATTCAGGGCTTTAAATCTCATCCTTTTCCCGGGTGAAATAATGCCACCTACAAATGTATTTTCAAAATCCACAAAGTCGTATTTAACTGCGGTTCCGATGTCAATCACTAATACATTTTCACCGGGAAAATGCACAGTTGCACCTATTGCAGCAGCTATTCGGTCATAACCCAGCGTTTTTGGAGAAGCATAATTATTTTTTATTGGTAATAAAGAATCGGAATTTAAAAACAAGACCGAAGGATAATTTTTAAATAGTAATTTTAGCTCATCAATTGATTTTACCACTGAAGAAATAATTATTCTGTCATTATCTTCTATTCTTAAAAAATCAAAAAGTTTTTCTGCCGCCGGAATCCGCTGAACATTCAGTAATTTTCCATTTTCAAAATAACCGACTTTTGTTCGGGTGTTACCAATATCAATACAAACATTCATTTTTTTTTGACCTATTGAAAAAAGAAAGGTGACCCCTTAAGATCACCTTTCTGTGAGTTCAAACAAATATTATCAATGAGCTAAAGCTGCTTTTCTTTTTCTCATAACAAAAAACAGAATACCAAAAGCCACAATCAAAATAGCAGGAAAAACAGCCATATTATCTAAAGTAGCCTGTCCCGCTACAATATTGGCTTCATCCCCGGTTAAGCCTGAAGCCAAAGCCTTTGCATTTTCATTATCAAGCCATTTACCAATAATCGGTTGGAAAATTGAAGTTGAAAACATTCCCATTCCGCCCATTATTGACATTCCGAATGCACCGGTTTGTGGTAATTCTTCAGCTACGAAACCAATCATTGTTGGCCAGAAATAACAAACACCCAAAGCAAAAATTATGGCAGAAACATAAACCATAACACCTGAAGCCTGACTCATTAGGGCGATACCGATGGTTGCTAAAATCGCTGATCCCCAAAGTACTCCGGTTGGGTTAATACTGTGAACAAGTGGACCGGCAAAATACCTTCCAACTGCCATCAATCCGGTTACGATTGCCAAAATGATCATTGGGCTTGCTCCAGTTTTTTCCATGATTGGTCCAATCCATTGCTCCGGCCCAAATTCAGAAATAGCCGTTAAAGCCATACATGCCAACATAAATAAATAAAGAGGTGAAAGCATGGCTTTCAGGTTACCACTGTTTGAGGCAGCACCCTCGTCATGGCTTTCAGGAAATTGTTGGCCGATAATCAGAACCGCATAAATCGCCGCAGGTATCAGAATAGCACCAATCTGAAACTGCCATCCCATTTCGTTTTTGGTCATAAACTGTGAAAGTAGGCTACCAATAACAATACCACCCGGGAACCACATATGGAAACGGTTCAGCATTTTGGTTTTTTCGTTACCTTCATACATGTCAGAGATCATCGGATTACAGGCAGCTTCAACAGTGCCATTTGCAAAACCAACAAAAAAAGTAGAAATTAAAAGTGTCCAAAAACCACCAGCAAAAATGGTCATAACTAATCCCAAAACATGGGTAATGAACGCCAACCACATGATTTTCTTCGGACCGATAATGTTGTAAAGTGGGCCTCCGACAATCATCGCAATCGGAAAACCTAAGAAAGCCATTTGATTAACATAACCCAAATGTTCCTGATCAAGCTGGAATTCAGCACCTAACTGTGTAAGAATACCGGCTCTGATACCAAAAGCCATAGAGGTAGTAATTAAAGCAAAACAACTAGCGAGAAATAATCGATTTCTATTTACCATAAAATTTCTTGTGTTTATAAGGGTTGAAAATTTCGTAAATGTACATTTTTTTAAGAATTGGAAAAAGATTTTTTCATTTTATCAATTTAATAAATTAAAGATTTTATTGAATTCTTCAAACTCTGATTTATTTAAATTTCCTATATTGCAAGCCAAATTATTATCGAAAAAAATTCAACCGTATGTCAAGAAAAGTGAGAATGGGCATGATTGGCGGAAGCCTTGAAGCCTTTATCGGAGCTGTACACCGGAGAGGGGCCGCCCTCGATGGTGAAATCGAACTCGTATGTGGAGCTTTCAGTTCTGACCCCGCCAAATCAAAAGCCACCGGAGAAGCCCTTTACCTTCCTTCCGATCGGGTTTATGGTTCTTATAAAGAAATGATTCTGAAAGAAAAAGAGCTTCCTGTAGGAGAAAGAATGGATTTCGTTTCTATAGTTACACCCAATCATGTACATTTTGAAGCAGCGAAATTTGCAATTGAAAACGGTTTCCATGTAGTTTTGGACAAACCCATAACCCTTACCATGGAAGAAGCCAAAGCTCTCGAAAAAATTGTTAATGGTTCTGATGTGATTTTTGCCCTTACCCATAATTATACTGCATATCCAATGGTAAAAGAGGCAAAGCAAATTATCAAGTCGGGTAAACTGGGAAAAATAAGAAAAGTAATAGTGGAATACCCCCAGGGCTGGTTATCGCAATTGGTAGAAGCTACCGGTCAAAAACAAGCTGCCTGGCGTACTGATCCTGCAAGATGCGGTGCCGGCGGGGGAATCGGAGATATCGGGACGCATGCAGAAAACCTTGCTGAATACATCACCGGATTGAAAATCACCGAGCTCTGTGCCGACCTTACCATTTTTGTAGATGGTAGAAAACTGGATGACGATGCTAATATTCTTTTGAGATTTGATAATGGGGCAAAAGGTGTCTTGCATAACAGCCAGATTTGTAATGGTGAAGAAAACGACCTGAATATCAGGGTATATGGAGAATTTGGTGGCCTGAAATGGAAACAAATGGAACCCAACACCCTTGAAATTACCAACCAGGAAAACGGTTCGCACATAATCAGGACCGGTGTTGGAAATCTTTCAGCACAAGCTGCAGCCCATACCCGTCAACCGGCTGGCCATCCTGAAGGATATGTAGAAACATTTGCAAATATTTACCGGAACTTTGCATATGCATTAAGGGCAAGATGGGGCAATTCTTCTGCCACAGCTGCTGTGGGTAATCTGGGCAACGACCATACGATTTCGGGTCAATATGATCCTGAGGTTCATGATTTTCCGGGAATTGAAGAAGGGATGCGGGGAATGGGATTTATCCAAACTGTAATCAAATCCAACAATTCTGACCAGAAATGGACAAAATTTGAAATATAATTGATTGAAATTTAACCTTTTAACATAGTATAGAAAATGTCAAAAATTAAAGTAGGCGTAGTTGGAACCGGTTTTATAGGGCCTGCCCACGTTGAAGCTCTCAGGAGACTCCCAAATATAGAAGTGGTAGCTCTTTGTGAGGTAAATTTGGAATTAGCCACCACCAAAGCTGCTCAACTGGGTATTGAAAGACCCTGTACTTTCGATGAACTCCTGTCGATGCCTGATATCCAGTGTGTTCATATCTGTACGCCAAACTTCCTTCACTATGAGCAATCAAAGGCAGCTCTATTGGCTGGAAAACACGTGGTATGTGAAAAACCGCTCGCTAAAGACTTGCATGAGGCAGAAGAATTAGTGGCGTTGGCTGCAAAAACTGGACTAGTAAATGCCGTTCATTTCAACCTGAGATATTATCCTTTGGTTCGTCAAATGAAAATGATGCGTGAAAAAGGTGAACTTGGAGATATCTATTCGGTGATTGGTTCTTATTTGCAGGACTGGCTTTTCTATGCAACAGACTACAACTGGCGTTTGGAACCCGACAAATCGGGTGATTCCAGAGCGATTGCTGATATTGGTTCACACTTGATGGACTTGATTGAATATGTTACCGGCCTGAAAACAGTAGAGGTCATGGCTGATTTTAATACCATTCACAAAAACCGCAAAAAGCCTTTAAAGCCTGTTGAGACTTATTCAGGCAAAATGCTTCAACCCGAAGACTATGCTGATGTACCCATCAATACCGAAGACCATGCCAATGTGCTGCTTCGTTTTGACAATGGAAACAGAGGCTCAATTACAGTTTCACAGGTTTCGGCAGGAAGAAAAAATCAGTTGAAAGTAGAAATTTCGGGTTCTGTCAAAACATTGGCCTGGAATTCAGAAGCTCCAAACGAAATATGGATTGGTTCAAGAGATGGAGCTAACTCGTTGTTGATGCGAGATCCTTCACTTGTACATGAGGAAGTAAGATCATTAATTACTTATCCGGGAGGTCATAACGAAGGCTTTGGCGATACTTCAAAACAACTTTTCAAAGAAGTGTATGAGGCAGTTGCGGCCAATAAAATGCCTGAAAATCCAAAATTCCCAACCTTTGCCGATGGCTACCGCGAGCTTTTGATTTGTGAAAGGATCCTCGAAAGTAGCCGTAGCGATAAGTGGGTAAAAGTGTAGGAATTGATTCGATTGACGTCTCGATAACTATCGGGATCGATTGACGATTAAGGATTTTGGATTAATTGATTAATAATTTTTACAAAAAAATACAATTTCAATTGGATAATTAATACCTGTAAGGGTAAAAAAAATAGCTCCGGGTTTTAATCCGATGAATTATAAAAAAAGAGAATGTATTTTTTTGGGCATGCATTTTAGGAGCGAAGCAAACCAAAAATCATGACAAAAAATTTGACCCAAAAGGCGAATTAGAATATTAATTTATAGGTATTTAGATAAGAATAATTTTAAAAACGCTTAAAGCCAAAAGCTGACAGCCAAATGCTAAAATAAAATGAAAACAATTAAAGGACCCGGAATATTTCTTGCTCAGTTTATGGGGGATGAAGCTCCGTTTAATTCTTTGGATACGATCGCCGACTATATGGCCGCAAAAGGCTATAAAGGCATCCAGCTCCCAGCCTGGGATGGAAGAATAATTGATTTGAAAACTGCTGCTGAGTCTCAAACTTATTGTGATGAACTCAAAGGAAAACTTGCAGCCAAAGGTTTGGAAATCACTGAGCTTTCTACGCACCTTCAAGGTCAGTTGGTAGCGTCGCATCCAACTTACAATACCATGTATGATGCTTTTGCACCGGCAGAAGTCCATGGCAATGAACCAGCCCGCAGAGAATGGGCGATTCAGCAACTAAAATATGCCGCCAAAGCTTCAAAAAATCTTGGATTGACCTCGCATGTAGGTTTCTCCGGAGCTTTGGCATGGCCTTTTTTATATCCATGGCCTCAAAGACCTGCTGGATTGATTGACACAGCATTTACAGAATTGGCAAAAAGATGGAAGCCAATTCTGGATGTGTATGATGAAAACGGTGTAGATTATTGCTATGAATTGCACCCTGGAGAAGACCTTTTTGACGGTACAACATTCGAAATGTTTGTAGATAAACTCGGAGGTCACAAAAGAGCCTGCATCAACTACGACCCGAGTCACTTCGTATTGCAAGGCCTTGATTATGTTCAGTTTATTGACTTTTACCATGAGCGTATCAGAGCCTTCCACGTGAAAGATGCGGAATTTAATCCTACCGGAAAACAAGGTGTGTATAGTGGTTATGCCGGATGGGCTGACCGTGCAGGTAGATTCCGTTCACTGGGTGATGGTCAGGTAGATTTCTCTGCTATTTTCTCCAAAATGTCTCAGTATGATTATGATGGCTGGGCAGTATTGGAATGGGAATGCTGTATAAAATCGAGCGAACAAGGTGCAACTGAAGGTGCACCATTTATCGAGAGCCATATCATAGAAGTAGCTACCCGTGCGTTTGACGATTTTGCTGCAACAGGAGCCGACGAAGCAGTTAATAAAAAAGTATTGGGGATATGATTTACCCTTTGTATAAACAAAAAAGACCCGTTTGAGCGGGTCTTTTTTGTTATTTTCAAAGTTTTGAAAATTTCCTAATTATTGATGAATTTTTATCCTTTAATACAACAAAATAAATTCCATTACTCAATTTGGAAATATCAACTTGTAGCAAATTTGAGCCTGCAAAATATTGATTCCCAGATTGATCAATAATAAAACATTGGCTATATGTCTTATTAAAAGAAAGTATTTTATTGGAAGGATTTGGGAAAATTAAAATCTCAGAAACTTTGGGTTCTGTATTTAAAGGACTGAGAAATTTAATTTCCGCAATATTACTCGTAACATTTTGGTAAGGTGCATCAATAACAGCTTTATATCTAATTCTAAATCCATTGTTTTCAATATTTTCGACATTTTGAAACTCAATTTGATTTCTGTCAATTTTCATTTGCGGGAAAACTTCTTTCAACAAATTTATATCTTTCCACTCACCTGTAATATCAGTTTCCCAAATCTCTTTATTTGGATTAATATTGGTATTTGATTTCAGATTTACTTTTTCACCTTTCAGATAAGAGCCAGAAATTGGATGGTTTAATATTTCCATTTTTTGAAAAATACTAATTTCAGAGGTAAACAATTCATCAAAACCATCTTTAGAAATCTTACATCTTACTTTGATAACATCATTTAAAATATTAAAATTACTAATTATTAATTCGTTGGAAAAAACCTGATTGACCTTAAAATAATCACTAACTGATTTTAATTCATCCCAACTCCCATCTTTAAATAATTGCCATTCATAATTTACTCCCGCATTGTTTTCAATCTCAAGACTTAAAATACCACCATTTTTTGCAAATATGAGTGAATCCTGTGGCTGATTTAAGATTAAGGCAGCTTTTACCAATTGCTCATTTTCAGGAGTTTTTAATTGACTCCGAAAAAGTTCTAACCCTCTATTTTTATGATCTCCAATAAAATATATATGCTCTTTAAAAATAAAGGGATTATAAATATAATTAAAGCCTTCATATGACTGCAAAACTAGGTCTTCCTTTCCTTTTTGAATATCAATTTTAGTGAGATCGAACTTCTTATTTTTATCGTCAAAGCTATATCCAATATATATTTTTGATTCTTTCCTGAGAAGAACATCACTATCCAATACTAAAACTCTGCTCTTCTGCCTGTTTGATTTTTTAATAAATTCAATAATTCTTTTTCCTCCAGAATTAAAAGAATAATAAATGGTATCGTTAGATAATTCCATGATTTCGAGAGACGTCTCTTCAACCAAAGTTGTCAATAGAAGTGAATTTGTTTTTAATTCAAAAAGTGATGTTTTATTTTTTTTTTTGTTATAAGTTAAAAAATAAAAACTATCTTCTAATGGCATTAAGCCACTAATAATTAAGTCGTCAAGTTTTGTTAGTGTAACACTTTTATCATTTAAATATACCGTTATAATTTGATCACTTTCACCCAAAAGTTTTTTTACAAAATACAAATATCCATTTTGGACTGAAAATTAGAAAAGTAATTAAAGTATTGGCTAGAATAAATTTCTTGGAAGGTGTTAGTTGAAGTAACCAATTTATAAACAGAGGTTTTGGATCCATTGTAAACAACAAAATATTCCTCATTATTTAATAAGAGATAATTATTAATAGACCTTAATTGCCCGGCAGATGAAACAGATACATTATTTCCATCAAAAAAAAATAAGTTGCCATTATATAAAATCCATTCAATACTTTTTCCATTTTTTTCAACCTTGCCAATTCTTAAGACTATATAACTGAAAGAATTATTACTATTAGGTATTGAAGACACTAATTTAATTTTACCTGATGTGTCAATTTCATATACTTTGCTATATCCGGCAATAAAATAAAGCCTATCATTCAAACTAAAAAACATATTGAATTCGCCATAATCACTTCCATCTATTTCTAATATTGAATTTTTATTTCCATTTGTCTTAATTATATTAAAACTATGATTCTGACCTTCTACTGTGAAATATAGATCTGAACCATACTGAAAAAGATTAGATGTACCTGAGCCCTCCGGAGAATCCGTTTTTATATCATTAATTAAGACTGCGTCGTTTTTCTCAAATCGGGTAAAAAATGGTTCTCTTCCAATTTTAGCCATATTTCCACTAAATACCATTCCATCATCGAAAAAACCTATGAAATTTAAATCCTTATAATTAAATTTTTCCTGGATATCTGACAGAAACAAGGATTTATCCGAATCAACAATAAGCAGATCATTTGTGGAATTTTTCTTTTTCCTGACCGGAATTACAACTTTTGAAGAAGTAATAATATACTTTGCCCATTGATTATTAAAAGTAAAACCAATAATTTGGGTCTCCCCTGTAGAAACATTGTATGAGGTTAATATATTATCATCTGATTCGAATATGTTGTTGTGAATAAAATAAATATTGGAACCTATTTCTTTTGCCCATAGAATATTATTTAATTTCGAATATTTCGCAAGATTTACAGCCTTTAAACCAGTCGAATTATTGCTTCTAAAATAGATTGACTTTTCATTTTGGGAATTTTTGGCAGAAAAAAATACTCCCTTCTGACCGACTTTGAAAAAGTCCGAAATAGATTCATTCTTCAGTGAGTCCATCAACTCAAATTTATTCCCTTCGGGCAAATACTTGATTATTTTATTCCCAAAACCTAAAAAGGTTGATTCTTGAGTTGAATCGAAAAAAACATGGCCATTAACCTTTAAATCAAGTACTAGTTTATCTTTTTTTGAGATATCATATACATTTATTTTGCTCTCATCATCCAAAAAGAAAATTTTATTTCTATTAATAAAAACCTCTTTTCCAACTTTTATTCTTTGATTTTCATTTTCGTTTTCACCTGCGATTCCTATTAAATCATATTCTTTTAAGGTAGAATTTGAAATTTTAGCAAACAAATTTTGCTCATTTGCCATTAATGCTTCCAAAACAAATCCATCAAAGGGTAATTTTAATTTCTTAGTACCATTTTCAGTACCATCTGTTACGTAGAGGTCCTCTGGGCTATCCCAAAAAGTTCTTGCAAGGAAAAATAACCTATTTTTAAAGATTTTTATACTTGCCTGATTAACATAAACCCCGTTCCCAAGTTTTATTAAATTAATTGAAATTCCATCAAGGACTAACAAATTTTTTTCACCATTTCCGTAAAATTGAATTACACTATTTCCAATTTTATAGAAATCCTCAGAAGCTCCGAATCCCTCAAAACTTTTTACTCTTGTTAATCCAGAATCAGTTGATTTTGAAAGTTTAAAGGTTTCAAATTCCGAATAATTTTTATCATTGAAGGCTCCAAACCAAAATTGGTTGCCAATCTGATATCCAAAACAAAAACTGTCAGGGAGTGAGCTGCCATTAGAAATATTTTTTTCATAGAATAGCTCTTGGGCGTTTGATTCAAACTTAAAAAAAAGCAGTAAATAAAAAGTAATAAAAAACGATACTATTGTGTATTTCAGGTAGAATAATTGTGGTTTCATTTAAAGGATTATTTTGCCACAAATTTAACTTATCTTTCAAAAGTTAAGGAAATTATTTTCCAAAAATTGTAATAAATACCAAGACTATTTCAACCTGAAACTATTCAAATAAAGCTCTACCAAAGGTTGATAGTAAGCATACTTTTCGGTCTCACAGGCAAATGTTACTATATAAACTTTTGCATTTTTTATGTAATAATATTGTCTCCAGGTTTGTTTAAACTTATCCTTTTCACCTTTGTATGTAAGGCGATAGGCATTTGATTTTAATTTTTTCTTTTCAATAATACTAAAATTTTTAACGACCGTGGGCAGATATTTAATTGAAAAAGCGGCATATTGATCTACCGTATAGTTGGCAGATGGCAATTTATTCACGGCAAAATTTATACTTTCCAAATACCTGTCAATCAGTCCCAAAGTATCAAAAGGCGAGGTAATATCGCACCATTCATCTTTGCAATTATTTTCCACTTTCCATCCTGCGGGAATATTTATTGCATAGCTTTTCCGATCTAAAACCGATAATTTTTCGGCCTTTTTTTGAGTAGAATCCAGAATTTGCCCAAAACCTGAAAAAGAAATTAATGTCAGAAAAACCAGGAGCTGTATTTTTTTCATAAAATCAATTTCAAATTTCTTCAATTTCAGTAACTTTTGACAGATCTTCCCAAAAACTTGGATAAGACTTAGCCACCACACCGGGTTCTTTGATTATTACTTCTTTAAGCATGGCCAAAGGTGCAAAAGCCATTGCCATACGATGGTCATCATAAGTTTCGATATCAGGGATTGTATCCCACTTTCCAGATCCGTTGACCTCATATTCTTTGTTTTCTACAGTTTCAACCAATGAGGCATTAATCTTGGCTAATTCTTGTTGCAAAGCAAACACCCGGTCTGTTTCTTTGATTTTCAGACTTTCGATACCTGTAAATTTACCTTTTATTCCCTTTGCTCCCAGAACTACTGCCACTGTCTGGACTAAGTCTGGACAATTGGTAAAATCCCACTCGAATGAGCTTTCGGCCTGTATTTTTTCCAGCAAAACACCCTCAGAAGTAAATGTACTCTTTACTCCCAAATGGCTCATAATCTCAGCAATCGAGCTATCACCTTGCAATGAATTTTCTTTCAAACCCAGTAATTCGATTTTCACCTCAGTATTTTGAGCCAATGCCACCACTGCATACCAATAAGACGCACCTGACCAATCTGATTCAATTTTATAATGGGCCGCAAGGTATTTCTGTGGAGCTACTTTCAGCGTTTTTTCTATCCAATTTTCTTCCACCTTAACCCCAAATGCCTCCATTTGCCTGATAGTCATTTTGATATAAGGAATAGAACCAATTTCTCCAGTAAGTTTAATGGTCAAACCTTGGAGTAAAACTGGGGCAATCATTAAAAGAGCGGAGATATATTGGCTGCTGACATCACCTCTGATTTCAATGGTATTTGATTTTTGTGAAGGCAAACCATTGATTTTGTGTGGCGGAAATCCGGCCTGATCCAAATAATCGATTTCAGCACCAATGGTACGCAGGGCATCTACCAATATTCCAATAGGTCTCTGGCACATACGTGGTGTACCTGTCATGGTTTTTGATTGGTTGGTGGCGGCAAAATAAGCAGTCGAAAAACGCATGGTGGTTCCGGCATCAAGTACATCAGCTACCGCATCATCTGACTCTAACAACCTTATCATAGTCTGAGTATCGCGGGCAGTTGAAAGATTTTCCAACTCACCTGTAAAACCTGATAATGCATTAATAATCAATGCCCTGTTACTCTCGCTTTTCGAAGAAGCCAGCCTAATTTTTTCGTTAAAAATGTCGTTTTTTGCCTTAATTAAATATCTCTGCATCCATCCAAAATTTGTGCAAAGATAGCCTTTTTAAATCTTTATAAAAACCTGATTTCGGTACATCCACCGTAAAACGAGCCATTCCATTGCCAAAATCACAGAACCTGAAACCAGACTTTGATAGCTTTCGCCTAAAATCAGAAAAATGTTTTGCCCAAAATGTATTTTGAAATTTTCAAAAATAAAACCATTAACCGTATGAGCCAAAATATAGGCTGCTATGGAGTTGAGGCCTATTATTCTGAAAAATTCAAGGGGCTTTACAATTTTGAATTTTTCGACCAAAAAACTAAAAAATAAAAGAAATAAAAAGCAGATCCCTCCACTAAACAAAGTCCAAGAAGGAGTCCAGATCCTTTTTATGATTGGGTTAATTCCGAAGAAATGTAGCAACAAACCTATGAAAATCAACCCAATAGCATAAATACCGAATTTTTTAGATTTTTCTGGAAAATCAGGTTCAGCTTTTAGAATATTTCCAGCGAAAAGGCCCAGAATCATAGTGCCCAAAGTGGGAATAAAACTAAGTGTAACATACCCGCCACCATTAAAAACAAATGGAGACGTGCGTGGGAAAAGGTTAAGAAACCATTGATCAAATGCATTGGCCAGATTATAATTTTTATTCCAATGGGCGGCGAATCCGGACAAAAAATGTTGCCAATCATTGGCAACTCCAACTGTTTCCCAATTATAACCAGCCGATGCAACAGGATACAAAGCAAAAGCCAGCCAGTAAAGAAAGATTATTCCGGCGAAAGAAATTCTTTGAATTTTGGGTGAAGCAAAACCCAACAAAAACAAAAACGGATAACCCAGACCTATTTGTGTAAGAGTATCTTCGAAAGTCCAGTTGGTGATAGTTTGCCCAAATGATCTTAGAAAAACACCTAATAAAATCAGAATCAAAGACCTTTTGAGAGCATGAAACATCATTTTTTTGAAGTCCTCCCCTTTTTTTATTCTTGAAGCCACCGAAAAAGGCAAAGCCACTCCTACCAGAAATGAAAATGAGGGCTGAATCATGTCATGAAGTGAGGCCCCGGTCCATTCGACATGAGATTGATTATAAGTCAGAAACTTCCAAAAACTGCTGTCGGGAAAATTTTGGCTTACTTTCCAAAACTCCCAGACTTCTGCCATCATAAGGAACATCACAAATCCACGGTAAATATCCACGACAGCATTACGGGGTGATTTCATAGTATTTTAGGGTAATTAGGTCAAATTTAGTTTTTTTTGGCATAAAATATTTTCAATATGCCTTCAAAATCCTTAATTGATGATTATCGTTTAGTTTTCTGGCATTAAAAAATTTACTGTGATTTTGTAAAACTATTAACGCCGCCTGAATACTTCCAATAGTAACCCAACCCTGAGTATTTTGGAACGGATTTTTTTTGAAATAAATATAATCGTATGCCAATGGCATTAATACCGCCAAACTGCTCCAGGTCAGACCCACCTTTAGACCTTTATATTTATCTCTGCGATATATTTTGGTAATTTCTTCAGGTTTGAATGTGTATTTATAAAGTTTTCTTTCAAGATCAGAATATTGATATACCGAAAAAGTTGAGTCGGTGATTTCCAGCAAATCCTCCTGAAAAATCTGACCTTCTTTCGTTTTAAACCTTAGTTTGTCACCTTCATAAAACCTTTTTCTTCTTCCAGTATTGAAATTATCCAGGACAAGGAAATTACCTTTTTCTACAATGGTTTTATAAGCGTTTGGTTTATTTTTTTCGAGTAATTCTTCAATTGGTAATGCTTTCTTTTTGTGAGGCTCCTGGGCGAAAACATTCAGACTTAAAACACTTATTAGCAGTATGGTAAATATATTTTTCATCTTTAATATTTTTATTATTCAGAATATTTTCAAAAATAATTATTGAAAAATTTTGGCGAGTTTAATTCTAAAACCAAATCAAAAAATTAAACCCAAACCTGCATTTAAAGTCCTTCTCTTCGTCCAACTAACTTACCAACTTTCTAACTTACCAACTTTCCAAATCCTAATTATCACTTATCGACACCCCACCTGATACAATAATTTTCATTACTTCAGCACTGGAAATTGAAAGAATTTCAACTTGTTCTTTTGGCACTATAAACATTTCGCCTGAAAAAGCATAACTATGTGGACAATAGACACTTACCATGTCGGGAAGATTTAAAATATCCAGATTATCCTGAGTCAGAAAACCAAGTTTTTTGATGTTGGAATTTACGTTTAGAGTAATTAAAACCCCTGTCTTAAATTTCTTTTTATCCCCAACAAAAGCCGAAACCAAATCTTTAAATGCCGAGTAGAATATTTTTACCAATGGCAAGTTTTTGATGCCGTTTTCTATCCAGTTTTGTATAGTTTGTGGCAATAACCTTGTAAAAACAAAGCCAATCAGAGCCGTGCCGGCCACAACAATAAAAAAACCAAGACCGGGAATAAAAAACAGTTCGTCGGGCCTGTCAATAGAAAAACGAATTCTTACAAGGCTATCTACAAAATCAAAAGCACTGTATAATATCAGAGCCGTAAAACCCACAGGTGCTACAAATAGCAACCCACGAATGAAGTAAGAAATGAATTTATTCAATAACTTTCCAAACATATTTATAAATTATTAACTCTCTTATTTTTAGGATATTTAACAGTATATTTTAATAAAATTTCTTTGGATTGGGTGGCTGGCAAATCAAATTCCCAGGTAACTTTTCCACTCTCAGGAATCATATTTCCGCCCTGCAACTCGTCCACACTTACTTCAATGTCAGAATCCTGGCTCACCGGCACCTGATCTTCAAGAATCACCTTTATGGCTTCACTTTTTGCATTCTTAACAGTTATTTTATACCCAAAAGACTCTTTTATATTTGAACCAACAGCTTTTCTGGCTTTATAATTCTCAATTTCCTCTCTTTTGCTGTGATTCTTTGGTCTTTGCCCAGACTAATTTTCATTGATTCGTCGGTGGTATTTTCTGAAATAAAGGTTTTTCCCACAAACTTGTTCTCAAAATACACATTGGCTTCGCCATTCATCAGATTCAATTTTTCCCAATCTTTAACTTCAGCCACCAAAAATGCATTCGGATCCAATTTTGGACTTATCATACTTTTGTATTGGGCTTCAGCCGAAAGGCTCTGAATTTCAACCGTTTCTGGTTGCCCACCTGTGGGAATGGTATAGAGTGTACTAATCTCGAAATTTACAGAAAGACTACTTTGCACCACTTCTACAGTATTGGCACTTGATTTCATTTCACCCATAACAGCATCCTCTGACGCAGATGCCGCCGCCATTGCTACCATCATCTCTGGTTGACCTCCAACTCTGGCTTCTTTACGCATAACAGGTGCAGGAACCCAAAAACTTAAATACAATGGATATAATTCAGGTTTATACCCCGAAACCGATGGATTTGAAGTAGATAGAGTAAGTTTGACAGACTTCCAGTCCAGACCGGTGTTTTGATACACATTAGCTTTATAGGCTATTGACACAGGACTTTTGATGTCCTTAACCCTCAAATCATAGCTAGGAGACCATCCGGCAGAATTAGCCACATAGCTCAATTGAATATTGGCGGTAGTAGCACTATTGGCCACTACACTGAGTTCTATTTCACCTAAAGGCAAAAATGCATTATTGATTTCGGCCAATTGTCTTTCCAAACGACTTTTTCGATCCATCAATGGTTCTTTTTGTCTTAACAGCTGCAACTTTCTTGTGCCTAATTCTGTAAGTTTCTGACGAAAAAGGTCGGTCATTTCTTTCAAATCTTCAGGTAAAAGGCCATCTTTTTCACTTTTTATGTCCACATTGGCCATAATCATTTTTTCTTCATTGGCTGCTACCGCAAGCAGCATATCAATATTTTCTATGTCATAACGAGTCTTTTTGATTGAATCCTGAACAGAAAACTGTTTGGTATTGAGATAATTACGGTTATATTTCACTCCCAACAGGGTGAAATCTCCGGTTCCTCCCACCTGAATACTATTTGGGTCAATGGTATTGGCGATATTTTCAATAATTACCTTAGTTGCACCTTGTGGCAAACTTATTTTGAGGCTGTTGTTGAGCTGTGCCTGGCTCAAAAAAACAGTGGCATGGTCTATTTTGGCATTAACTCTTTTTTCTGATTGTGCCCAGAGATTTGATATTGAAATACTTACAAAAAATGCGATTTTCAGGATTTTCATTCTGTTTTAATTTTAATGGTAATATAACGCAACATTTGTAAAAAATAATGAAAATATGGTGTATTTTCTTGAAAAATAAGTGTAAAATAACCTTAAAGTTTAATAATTTCGCATTGAAAAAAAACAATTATGTATCCAGTAGAAAAGACCCGGAAATTTACCGAAAATATATTCAAAGCCCTTGGCTGTTCCAATAAAGATGCTAAACTTGCTGCAGACGTTTTAATCAATGCAGACCTCAATGGAGTAGATTCTCACGGTGTGGCCCGATTGGCCGGTTATGTAAGATTAAGTGACCACGGAAGACTCAATCCCAAGCCTGAAATCAAGATTATTCATGAAACACCCTCCACAGCTACTATTGATGGCGACAGAGGTTTAGGTCTTGTTGTGGCACCTTTTGCTATGAAACTGGCCATGAAAAAAGCAAAAAAAGCAGGTACCGGTTGGGTGGCTGTACAAAACTCCAACCATTTCGGAATTGGTGGATATCATGCCGCAATAGCACTTGAGAGTGAGATGATAGGAATAGCAATGACGCATTCCGCCCCATTGGTGGTTCCAACCTATTCTAAAGAGAAACTATTGGGAACCAACCCTATAGCCGTTGCTATACCTGCCGATAAACAGCCGGCATTTCTGGCTGACTTTGCCACTACTGCTGTGGCTTATGGAAAAATGGAAATCCTGCAACGAAAAGGCATGGATGCCCCTTTGGGCTGGGTGCAGGATAAGCACGGAATGCCTACTACCAATGCCAATGCCGTAAAAGAAGGTGGCGGATTGCTCCCATTGGGTGGTGACCGCGAAAACGGCGGCCACAAAGGCTACAGCCTGGGAGCAATAGTCGATATATTTTCAGGAGTACTTTCAGGAGCAAACTATGGGCCATGGGTGCCGCCTTTTGCCACTGCTGAATTCCATGGAGTAGCCCCTGAGCAAGTAGGTAAGGGTACCGGGCATTTTTTAGGTGCCATGCGGATTGATGCTTTCAGGCCTAAAGAAGATTTCAAACAAAATATGGACCGCTGGATCGAGCGTTTCCGAAATGCAGATCATATTGATGGAGAGCATGTTCAGATTCCCGGAGACCAGGAAAGATATTGGAGAGCAGAAAGACTAAAAACCGGACTTCCACTAAACGAAAAAGTTGTGGAAAGCCTTCATGAACTGGGAGAGAGATTTGGGGTGAAGTGGTGAAAATAAAGTATTTTAGAAGTTTTTAGCATTTTATTAACATCTGGTTTATCTTTTAGTAAATAAATTCGGGATGAAATCTTATCTAAATGCTATAAAAATGAAATATCAATTATTTTTCATCCTAACATTTCTAATTTCCAATCAAGAAAGTAAAGGGCAATCGGTCAAACTTCATTTTTTTGCTAATTTCACTGCTTCAGACTTTAGGTTTGAAACAAATTTAAATTCTGGAAATCCGATAAAAATCCGATCAGGGGAATATGGTTTAATTGAAGTTTTTTCAGATAAGTTTAGTATTGTTCCACGCTTAAAAAATTCTTCTGATAAAAATCATTTAGCAGAACTAAAAATGAATTTTGAATTTGGCAAAGAATATTTTTTCCTGATTACCAAACATTCAGACTATAGTGTAAATACGATAAATGAGGTTTCTGAAAATGTCTTTAATTTAAATTTGGCAAATTCTTACTTAAAACTTGATTACAAAGAATTTCAACTCAGATAAAAAAACACTCTAATCATTTCACAAACTCCTCTACCAGTTTATTTCTGGTAACCACGTGTTGCTTAAGTATTGGCAGAGCCGCTGAAAAGTTACTCAGGCTACTTAAATTGGTATAAGGCGACACTTCTTTTTCACTACCATTTACATAAGGAGTTATCAGATTTGTGGCATTGTCAAACAGCTGATTCATTTTTGCTGTGGTAAATACATTGTCGTTAAATTCTTTAACATAAGCCTTGTATTTGGCATAATAAACCGGGTCGTCTGCCACATATTTGATCAATGGCCAGGTATTGGCCACGCCCGAAAGATTGAGATTTACACGGGCACTACTTGTAAGAGCTTCGTTATTGTCCCAGGGAATCCAAACCAGTTTTTGAGTGGAATGATTATACAAATAATAGTTATGAGCCATAGCACCGTAGGTGTCCCAGTTTACTAAAGTCGTGTTTACCGCAAGCCATTTCACATAATGCTCCATATTCATGTATTTTTCCAGATTTGTCCTCCATGCTGCAGCATCAGAAGTACGATTGGTGGCTGTCAAAGCTGAAACAGTGTTTTGCACATCAGACCAATCTGCGGCATCTTCATTATTCTTTTTCTCAAAATTATCCTTACTAAATGAGGCAAAATTTGACTCCGGTTTGTAGATATTTCCATTGTCTTCTCCAAACTGATCCTTGACCATAGTATCGTCAATCACCTCCACGGCTGCATAAATACCACAATATTTCAGTCCTTCACCAAAATCAATATATACTTTGTAGAAAGCGGTTCTAGCGGCAGGTATTCCTGCCATTCTGAAAATATCGGCTGTCACTTTTTCTCTGATAAGCGAATTATCTTTTACAGCTGCCGAAAAAGAAACATCTTTAAACCCAAACAACCTTTGATCTTTGATTTCGGGATGGTCATCTTCAAATTCATCAAATTTCAAACGAAAAGGTAACTTATAAATTCCTGATTTCCAGGTAGAACTTAGGGTTGAATTGCCTTTCAATCTAAAGCCTACATTTTTCCATGTTTTGCCATTAAATTTTATGCTTGATTCAAAATATTCCGGCTCTTCACCAAAATCAGGAGCAGCACCGCCATTTCCACCAGGAACTCCTCCACCAGGTCCACCGGGCATAACTCCTCCGGGATTACCTCCCCCACCTGAGTTGCCGCCTTCACCAAAGGTACCCTTATTCTTTGCCACCATATCTGATTTTATCTTCTCCCAGGTAGTTTTGCCCAAAGTAATCTCAATGGAATTTACCTTTTCCTGTGGAAAAACAACTGAATAATCTGGAGCAGCGACTTTGCTATGTGAAATTTCAGTCCAGTCAGGATTGGCGGCAGTTGCATCGGTCGATACTTCATCAGTATTTTGCTTCTGACACCCAAATCCAATTATTAATAACAGAACGATTCCAAAGTATTGTTTCATATTGGCAAATAGACTTTAATGATTAGACGTAAATAAATTTCAAAATGTTGTCTCAGAAAAATCAGAAATTCATAAATCACTCATTTACAATCATTTACATATCATAATTTCAGTTTTCTTATGAAAAAAGTTTTATGAATTTTCATGAAAAAAAAATTGCATAGTAATACAAAAATCTAAATTTCAACCAATTAGAAAATGAAAATCACAATGTTAAACTTGATTTATTTAAAAAATGTTATAGTTTTGAGTTATCATCGAGAAAATACAATGACAAAAACTTACGAAGGCATATTTGAAAATGGCTATGTGGTTTTTAAAGAAGCCCCGGAAATTCCTAAAAATTCCAAAGTAAAAGTGATTTTTGAGGAAAAAGATATTAAAAAACCTGCTGAAAAAAGGAAACTGGGCACTATGAAAGGCAACTTTAAAATTTCTGATGATTTTGATGAGCCCCTGAAGGAACTAAAAGATTATATGTAATGCCCTACTTATTAGACACTTCCACATTGCTTTGGTATTTTGACGAAACTTCTAACCTTTCAAAGCCCCCTTCGACAGACTTTTAATATCAACAGCTGCAGTGGAGAATCATAGTATCATTTCGAAAGACACAAAATTCAACCCGAAAATCTCATTAGGATTTCGATTCCGAGTCATAAATACTTCAAAATAAATTAGTTTCAGCAAAATTTCAGTCATAAATAGTTCACTATTTACTTCCGAAAATTTTACTTCCAACCAATTGATTTTATTGTATTTAAGTCTCTCATCATGAAACCTTTTGAGATTTTCGGGTTTAATCTTTACGAAAAACTTGTAAAAACCGTGTGGTAATCTGATTTTTGTATCATGAACAATGTAAACATAGGTCTGGTACAGATGTCCTGCTCGGCAGATGTACAGCAAAACATAGAAAAAGCAAGTGCAAAAATCAGAGAAGCTGCCGGAAAAGGAGCCCAAATTGTATGTCTGCAGGAGCTTTTCACCTCTTTGTATTTTTGTGATGTCGAAGATCATGAAAATTTTAAACTGGGAGAGTCCATCCCCGGCCCAACTACCCATGTGATGCAACAACTGGCCGAAGAGTTAGGTGTGGTCATTATCGCTTCATTGTTTGAAAAAAGAGCTCAGGGATTATATCACAACACCACTGCGGTCATCGATGCTGATGGTGCTTATCTGGGTAAATACCGAAAAATGCACATACCCGATGACCCGGGTTATTATGAAAAGTTTTATTTTACTCCGGGAGATTTGGGTTACAAAATATTCGAAACCCGTTTTGCTAAAATCGGTGTATTAATCTGTTGGGATCAATGGTATCCCGAAGCCGCCCGCATCACTTCACTTATGGGAGCTGAAATCCTCTTCTATCCTACTGCCATTGGCTGGGATTTGGATGAAAAAGACCCGATAATCAATCAGGAACAATATGATGCCTGGCAGACCATCCAACGCTCACATGCTGTAGCCAATGGGCTGTATGTAGTATCGGTCAACAGAGTTGGAATTGAGGCTAACCAAAAATTCTGGGGAGGCTCATTTGTGGCCAATCCACATGGAAGGTTGCTATATCTGGCCTCGCATGACAAGGAAGAAACCCATGTAGAAACCATAGATTTAGACAAAACCGAATACTATCGCACCACCTGGCCTTACCTTCGTGACCGCAGAATTGACAGTTATCACCCGATTACTAGAAGGTTTATTGATGAGGATTGAGAGAATGTAAATCATTTTTTTCAAAAAGTGATTACCACATTCCCCCTCTTTTCGCCCGAAAGCATATAGTTAAATGCTTCTTTGATTTCAGAAATCGGATAAGTGCGATCAATTAGTGGCACAAACTCACCCGTTTCTAAAAGATTGATAATATGAGGAATACTATATTTTGGACTACCCGGAAACGGGAAAATTACTTTTTTGCCAGATTGAAATAAGCCTAAAATAGCCAGAGGAATGTTTTCTCCTTTGGGTCCCAATTCAGAGGAAATATAAACACCTTTTTCATTCAATAATTTCTTACAATTTCCAAAAGAACTTTTGCCCACGGCGTCAAAAACGAAATCATAATGTTCACTCAGCTCCGTAAAATCTGCTTTTTTATAGTCGATTTTCTTTACTGCTTTTAAGTGGGAAATCTTATCATAACTATCTGTCGGATAAGTAAATGACACCTCAGCTCCCATCGTATTGAGTTGCTGGATTGCAGCATTGCCGATGGCACCGGTGGAACCATTTACAAAAACTTTTGTGCCTGGTTCAATTTTTACTTTATTAATAAAATTAAAAGCATAATGAGCCCCTTCGAGTGCAGACGCCGCTTGTATATGTGAAATATTTTTGGGTTTAAGGAAAACCGGCTGTTTTATGTCAATACAAACATACTCCGCATGTGTTCCCAGTCCATGGTCTAAAAAACCAAAAACTTCTTGTCCTACCTTAAATTCAACCACATTTTTTCCGGCACCTACAATTTCTCCACTAAAATCTGTTCCGGTTGCATGGTATCTGGGCTTGGGAAAACCCGCAAAAAACCTGAAAATAAATGGCTTACCGAGCAAAACGCCTTCGTCAGTTCGGTTTACTGTACTCGCTTTAACTTTTACTAAAATCTGATTTTCGCCAGGAACGGGAATTTCAACCTCCCTAATTTCAAGTTCCTCAGCAGTGCAATAAGTGTCCCGATACACTATTTTCATATTTCTTTTTTTGATAAAGTTATCATCCAAAAATCTTTTCGAAACCAATATTTACACCAAAGGAAAATTTCAAAACTTTAGGCATAAAAAAACCCGGATAAACCGGGTCTTAAATATTTTATTGGTCCAATTATTATTTCAAATCTGCCTTGATTTCAAGTTGGTTAACCCAATTGGCCTCATTTTTATTTATCATTTCTAAAAATTCAGGGCTTTTGTGGAAAGTATCCAAATCATGTTCTGACCTGAAAGTAAATCTATGTACGATATCGAATTGCGAATCAATATCATTTTTTACATTCCCTGAAGAATAATCTGCCACAACTGCCAATTTCTTAGAGATTTTTTGGAATGCCTGACTTTGCTCGGCTTTTACTGTTTCCGAAACTCCTTCTTTAAATTTATAACATAAGATCACCTGAACATTAGGTTTAACAGGTGAATACGCAGAACCATAAATCAACATGAACGACACTATAAACCCAAAAACTACAAGGGGTGCGAAGTATTTTACTATTTTCTTAATTTCCATTTCCAAATTATATTTTGCATTGAGTTGCAAAACTACAAAATAGAATTTATTTTATTGTACTTTTTTGATAAAAAATATTGCTTATTCTATTTTTTTGTGAATTTATGAAATTTTATTCTGTTTGAACTTATTTTTAGCATTTTACACTTTAAATTAAAATAACCATCATTTTCAAATCAAATACACTTTTTTTTCACTGAAAATTGTCAATAATTTATTTTTTTTTGAAAATCAAATTAATTTTCAAACTAAAAAATGAGATTTTTTAAAAATTATTAACTTTTTCGCACCCTATAAAAATTTTGACTTTTTTAAAATTTGCCAAATATTATAAAAATATATTTTTGATAAAAATTCTGAAATTAAATAAATAAGCAAAAAAAAAGTCCGGCCAGGCCGGACTTTTGATTTAAACTTTGTCAACAATGAGCTTAATGCCGTCAATTTTTTTTATGAGTACCTTGGACCCTTCTTCAATGGGCTCGCCATCTTTTTCATAAGCTATCCAATCGGATCCCCGATAAAACACCTTCCCTTCGCCACCAGCCGGAATTTCGATGGAAACTATGGCAAACTCATCAATAATTTCCTTAAACTCCCCACCTTTTTTCAAAAATATATTCATGAATTTATTCCTGAAAAACAACAAACTCAATAGTGAAGTTAAAGCAAAGAATGCGATTTGTGTAAAAAGGTCGTCAAAACCGCCAAGCCACACCACCAACCCTGTGACCAATGCCCCTACGCCAAAAAACAAAGAATAAAATGAGGTTGAAAAGATTTCAAGAATCAGGAGAGCAACCCCCAAAATAATCCAGGTATTCGCTTCTGTCAATAATTCCATTTTTATTTGGTTTTCTGTTGGTTTATTACATTCATTGCAGTGGCAATCATCGAACTTACATCAGCCATATTAGCAGGCAATATGAGTGTATTGGTTTCTTTGGCCATTTTCCCAAACTGGGCTATGTAGTTTTCGGCAACTTTAAGTTGAACCGCCTCAGAGCCTCCTTTAGACTGTATTGCGTCTGCCACCAATCTTATCGAATCGGCAGTGGCTTCGGCTACCGCTCTTATGGCAGAGGCCTCACCGTCGGCTTCGTTGATTTGTTGCAATTTCTGAGCTTCTGATTCCAAAACTACCCTTTGTTTTTCACCTTCAGCCATATTTATCGCAAACTGTTTTTTACCTTCCGATTCCAGAATAACCGAGCGTTTTTCACGTTCTGCCTGCATTTGTTTTTCCATAGCCTGCAAAACCGAAGCCGGCGGGGTGATATTCTTGATTTCATACCTGAGCACTTTTACACCCCATCCAATAGCGGCCTCATCGATAGCAGCCACAACGGCAGTGTTGATTATCATCCTTTCCACAAAAGTCTTGTCCAGGTCAATTTTACCAATTTCACTACGCATGGTAGTTTGAGCCAGTTGGGTAACCGCAAAAACATAGTCGTTGATACCATAAGAAGCTTTCTGTGGGTCAACAACCTGAAGAAAAATCACACCATCAACACGCACTTGCACGTTATCTCTTGTGATACAGATTTGCTCATGAATGTCGTAAGCCTGCTCTTTTAAACTATGCTTGTAGGCAACACGATCAAAAAACGGCATTATAAAATTGATGCCGGGTTGCAGTACCCCATTAAACTTCCCGAGCCTTTCGGCTATATAGGCAGTTTGTTGAGGTATAACTTTGATGGTCATCATTACGACCACCACGATTAGGGCGATAATAGCAATTAGTGAATACATTTTTTAGAGATTTAGATTTAAAAAATAAATTTAATGATACAAAATTAGAATGCCTAATAACATCAGTAAAGATAATTAGGATAAATCAAGGCGGCATGTACAGGATAGGAAACAGGATTTGACAAATGGTAATTTGGAGATTATTTTTTGTTTATATCTATTCGAAAAATAAAAAAAATTGTATTAATCAAATAAAAATAAGTACAAAAAAATGAGAGATAAATCATTAATGCTTGATTTTCAATAATTTAAATCAATTAGCCCAAATATCTCAGGCCTTTTCATTACCTTTGATGCCTATTTACAGTAGTGATATTGCAAAAAATGAGAAAAACTTCAGAAGAAAACGGCCGAAAATCATCGGCAGGTTCGGGGAAACCGAGCTATTCAGCATCAGAAAAAAGAACTTTCAAGCCAGCATCTGATTCCAAAAGAACTTTCGGGAAATCTGAACCGAAAAACGAAACTAAAAGTCGTTTTTCAGAAAATTCACAATCAGGAAAAAAATCAGTTGGCGATTATAGAAAACCGGAAAGAACTGCTGAAAGACCTACTTACAAAAAAATTGACTCTAAACCGGGATTTACAGATAAAAAAGGAGGCTCTAACTGGGAATCTCCGAAAAAGTCTTTTACCAAACCGGAAGGAAACAGTCGTTTTTCAGAAAAAAGAGATTTTAGGCCAAGAACAGACGGTAGTGAACCCAAAAGGGCTTATGGAAACCGCTCTGAAAAACCAGATGGTGGGAGATACGAGGGTAAAAAGGAATTTAAACCTCGTACCGATAATCGTGAAGGTCAGCGTTTTGAACCCAAAAGAGAATTTGGCGATCGAAACCAAAGACCGGAAGGTGGAAAATATGAAGGGAAAAGGGAATTTAAACCTCGCACTGATAATCGTGAAGGTCAGCGTTTTGAACCCAAAAGAGAATTTGGCGATCGTAACCAAAGGCCGGAAGGTGGAAAATATGAGGGAAAAAGGGAATTTAAACCCCGCACCGATAATCGTGAAGGTCAGCGATTTGAACCCAAAAGAGAATTTGGTGATCGTTCAGTAAGATCGGAAGGTGGAAGATTTGAGGAAAAAAGGGAGTTTAAACCCCGCACTGAAAACCGTGAAGGTCAGCGTTTTGAACCTAAAAGAGAATTTGGTGATCGTAACCAAAGACCGGATGGTGGAAGATTTGATAAAAAACCTTTCAATAAGCCTGAATACCGACCAGAAAAGAAATTTGACAAGGATGACAACTATGGAAAAAGGAAGTTTTCGAACACAAACTCTGTAGCCAATCCACAAAGTCATGAATGGAGCCGCCAGGTGGGACTTTCCATAAAGCCAGATTATGAAGAGGAAAACCTCAGGAAAAAGTTACCTCCGAAAGTACAGGCGAAAATTGAGAAATCTGAGAGATCAAGACCTGAAACGGTAAGGTTAAACAGGTTTTTGGCCAATGCAGGTTTGTGCTCAAGACGTGAAGCCGACGAAATGATAGCCTCAGGGCAAATCACCGTAAATGGTGAAACCATAATCGAAATGGGGTACCAGGTAAAAACAACTGATGTTGTAAAATATGGACGTAAAATATTGAACAGAGAGAAGTTTGTATATGTTTTGCTCAACAAACCCAAAGACTTCCTTACCACCACAGAAGATCCGGAAGGTAGAAAAACAGTTATGGATTTGGTAAAAAATGCCTGTACCGAAAGGATTTATCCGGTGGGCAGACTTGACCGAGCTACTACAGGGCTGTTGCTTTTGACCAACGATGGTGAACTGGCCGACAAGCTTTCGCACCCTTCCAACAACATGAAGAAAATCTATCAGGTTGAAATCGACAAACCAATTGTACAGGATGACTTCGATAAGATTTTGGAAGGAATTGAGCTGGAAGATGGCACCATAAAAGCCGATGACCTTTCAGTAATTACACCTGATCATCAGGTAGTTGGCATCGAAATTCACTCCGGAAAAAACCGTATTGTAAGACGAATATTTGAGAGTCTTGGCTATGAGGTCACCAAACTTGACCGTACTACTTATGCCGGACTAAGTAAAAAAGATTTGCCAAGAGGAAACTGGAGATTTTTGACTGAAAAAGAAGTAATTAGATTAAAATATTTAATTTGATTTTAATAATTTTGTAAAAAAATAAACAAAAACCTAAAAATGGAAGAGAACAAAAAAGATATGATGGATCAGGCTGCTGATATGGCTGCAAAAGCTAAAGACGCTGCTACTGAAAAATTGGCTGATGTAAAAGAAGATGCTGCAGAACTGGTAAGCGATGCAAAAGAAAAAGCTGCTGAGCTTGTAGGCGATGCTAAAGAAGCATTTGATTCAGCAAAAGAAAAAATCGGTGAATTGGTTGATACCGACAAAATCAAAGCTGAAGCCGCCGAAAAAATCGCTGATGTAAAAGCTGCTGCTGCTGATTTGAAAGAAGATGCTACTGAGGCTTTGAATGCCGCAAAAGCTAAAGTTTCGGAATTGGTTAACGAAGAAAAACTTAACGAATTGAAAGCTGAAGCTGCCGAAAAATTGGGAGACCTTAAAGGTGAAGCCGAAGAAGCTCTTAATAAAGCCAAAGATAAAGCCAACGAATTGGCCGGTGAAGCTGAAGAAGCTGTACAGGAAGTTGCGAAAAAAGCAAAAGGCTTTTTCTCGAGACTTTTCGGAAAATAATATTCAGTAAAAAACTCCCCTAAAAAGGAGTTTTTTTATAAAAATTATTTTCATTTTATTCTGAAACTTCTAAATTTATATTTCTTTCAATTTATTAGAATTTGATATATAATTTTACAGAATTAACTTTGTTATAATTATACGAATGAAAATCACTATTAGATGAAAAAAATTTTATTTCTGCTGGCTTTTACTGCAGTAATAGGCTGCAAAAAAGAAGACACTACTCCTATCAAAGAAAATGAATTTACCTTAGATTCCAAATCGTTTAAACTTGACCAGGCCTGGATCGAAAACTGGGGTATGCAAGATGGAATTTATAACAACGATCTTACTTTGGTTTCTTCAACTATTTCCCCGCTTCTTGACGAGGATGGTATACTTGAATATTATTCCGGAAAAGGAAATCTGATTTATCTGGAAATGTACACCAGAATTCCTAATTCCTTTGAGGTTGGTACATACCAATTCTCTGATAGTTTCGAGACAAATACTTTTGATATGGGAATAGTACTCGCAGGCTATAATTTCGATGAAGAAGATGGCGAAGGTCAGTATCTCGAGGTTGTAGATGGTACTGTAAAAGTGATAGCAATAACTGAAAAAAATATTGAAGTTGAAGTCAATTTAAAGACCGATGATGGCAATAATTTAAAAGGTTACTTTAAAGGAGCAACAAAATTGTATGATTATACCAGTGAAGCACAAGCCCGAATCAAAAATTCGTTGGTAAAAAAGTCTAAGAAGCCCAGATTTAAGCTCTAAAAATTTAAAATAAAAAAAACTTGATTGTCAGAATTTAAATTGACAATCAAGTTTTACAATTCCGCTTATTTAACAAAAAAGCTTTTAAATCTATCCTCACTTTCCTGCTTACAGTTAAATCAATTAAAAATAATTTTTATTTTCAAAACTTAACCTGGCAAGTATGCACAGGAATTCAACATATTGAAGACTTATTATTCACATTGTTGAATAATATTTTAGCCAATTATAAATCAAAACATAAGACAATAATCCATAAATCTTCACAGACAAATCCCCTTTCACACCTCCTCCGAAACAATATAATCATTATTTGTAACGCCTTGTTTTACAAAGAGTTCACCCAGAAAACCTGCCAGAAATAGCTGTGAACCAATGATGATAGCCACCAATGCAAGGAAGAAAAGAGGGTTGTCGGTGACGTTGCGGTAGGGTTGCTGCTGATAAATGGAATATAGTTTTTCGGCAATCAGATAAAAGGTAATAAATGTACCCGCAAAAAAGGATAAAACCCCGAAAAGCCCGAAGAAATGCATGGGGCGTTTGCCAAATTTATTGACAAAAGTGATGGATAGTAAATCCAAAAAGCCGTTTATAAATCGCTCCAGACCAAATTTGGTAACACCGTATTTTCTGGATTGGTGCTGCACTACTTTTTCACCAATTTTCCTGAATCCGTTCCATTTGGCAATCACAGGAATGTAACGGTGCATTTCGCCATAAATCGTGATATTTTTTACTACTTTGCTGTCATAAGCCTTTAGTCCACAATTAAAGTCATGCAAGTAAATATCTGAAATATAGCGTGTTGTAGCATTGAAAAGTTTGGTTGGTAAAGTCTTGGTGATGGGGTCGTATCTTTTCTGCTTCCAGCCCGAAACCAGGTCAAAGCCATCGGTCTTAATCATTTTGTAGAGTTCCGGTATCTCGTCAGGGCTGTCTTGCAAGTCGGCATCCATCGTGATAACCACTTCTCCGGCACATTCGTTAAATCCTACCTGCAATGCTGCGGTTTTACCGTTGTTTCGCGAAAACTTAAAACCTCTAACCTCGGGATTTTCGGCTTTTAAATCTTTGATTACCTGCCAGCTGCTGTCTGAGCTTCCGTCGTCAATAAACAATACCTCAAAAGAAAAAGCATTCTCGGTCATCACCTTTTTGATCCAGGTGAAAAGTTCCTTCAGAGATTCATCTTCGTTGTAAAGGGGAATGACTACCGAGATATCTATTTTTTCTTTCATAAAAAATTGTTTGTACAAAGGTCTAAAAAATCAGATAATAATCTTTCAATAATGGTGCAAATCTTGCAGAATACATTTCATTTTCATGGATATGAATGGTTTCAGTTTCAGGACTCTGACTATTTTCATACCCAAAACAGCAAATTTTTCTAAAAATATTTTTTTGAGGGTTATGTTTTATACTAAAATCTTTTTGTGTGAAAAGCCCATTTTCTTTCGCAAACTGCTGAAATTGAGTCATTTCAAAGGGAGGCAACAATACCCAAAAACACCCTTCGGGTTTAAGGAGTTTTTTCACTGCATCAGCAAGCTCTTTCAGCGTGAGGGAGTCATCATGCAGAGCTTTGTTTTTCCTGTTATCATCTGATTTTAAGTTATTTTGAAAAAATGGGGGGTTGCTGATTATGAGGTCGAAAGCTTGGTTATTTTTTGATGAAAAGTTTTGGATGGAATCATGAACAAGCAGAATTTGATCTGAAAACTGACAGTTTCCCACGTTGGTTTTAGCATCAATCAATGTGGCATCGTCGATTTCAACGGCAGTGATATGGATTGAAGGGTCTTTTTGTGCAAGCATTAGAGCAAGCAGGCCTGTTCCGGTACCGATGTCTAAAATCGTGGTGTTTGATTTAACCCGAGTCAAAGCTCCTAATAAACAAGCATCGGTGCAGACCTTCATGGCCGAGTTTTGCTGATGAATTGTAAATTGCTTAAACTTAAACATGGTCTATTTTCTTCCAAAATCAGCGGGGTTTTCGCCCCAGTCTTCGGTTTCCCATTTCAGAATTTTATTGCTAAAATTATTGTCTCTGAGCCATTTTTCAGCCCTTTCGAGCAAATCAAAAAGCTCATCGTTTCTTCCAGTGGGCTCCAGTTTGGTATTGGCTTTTTTCTTTTTTACCCAGGCAATGGCCGTTTTTGAATCTGAATAAATGGGCAGGTCAGAATTATGTTGTTTTAAAAATGCAAGGGCATGCACTATAGCCAAGAACTCTCCGATATTGTTGGTGCCATCCTGAAAAGGCCCTTTTTTAAATACAAAAAGCTTATTCTGTAAATATTTGCCCTGATATTCCATATCACCGGTTTTGGTGTTCCAGGCAGCATCAACCACTAATGCCTCGTGTTTTGGCTTAGGAATTTTGATTAATTTTCCGTTTGAGGCTTGCTTGGTAGAGGGATTCACCACAGCATAATAATTGCGTTTCAACGCATTTTCAGCCTCAGTTTTGCTCTCAAATGACTTGTATTGTGCACCATCAAAACCTTCAACCTGCTTCTTGCATTCATCCCATGAAGTATAAATCCCTGGTTTACGGCCAGTCCAAACGGCATAAAATTTCTGCTTTTTGGCCATTGATTACCTCACCTCAAGATTTTGCTTGCTACAATCGTAAACGGCAATATAATTTCGGATAAATTCATCATCAGAAACTTTGAAAACATTGAAATCTACATTTCCAACATAAAAATCTCTGATAGTAGCCACCTGATCAATATTTTTCTGAATAAACGGATGCTTTGGTTTTCCAATTGACATGCCAAATTCCATGATGTCGGGCTTGAACATCAGATTGAGTGGAATGCGGTATTTGCCACCGTTTTTGGCAGCACATATTGCCACCGGTTCATATTCCTCATGGCCACCGTATTGTCCAAATGCTTTTCTGGCGAAAGTATATTCCTCTTCATTTTCACCAAAAAGTATTGCAAGTTTCTTTCTGGGGTTTTGTTTGGCAACCAAAATCATTTCATCGATAGATTTCAACAAATCTCTCAGTGACTTAATATTTTTACCTGATCTGATACGCTCCCTCACCGACTGTCGAATCAAATATGTGATAGAATCGGTGATGTTGAAACCTACTTCGGCCATTTGTTTGAAAATAAACGACGCCGGCGACATGCCCGGAATAGTGTTGGGGTCATGCAGAAGTACCTCATCTTCAGGAGTTATGAAGCCATCAATACGGCTGATAACACTCATGCCGGTGATTTCGAAGGCTTTCAGAATTTTTTCGTGAATTACCTCCAGATTATGGTTGCTGGTTTCTACCGGAATCCTCTTTTTACTTACAGAAGATTTGTATTTAGATTTGAAATCAAAGGTCTGAATCTCTCCATAAACCTCTGCTGGAGGAAGTGCATAAGCTTTACCGGAATCATCCTGAATTACGCCTACCGAAAATTCCTGTCCAATGATAAACTCCTCAATCAATACGTAATCTTCGGCATTGGTTGAAGAAATTATTGCAAAATCTTTATTTATTAGGTATTTGTCTAAATATTTTAGTAATTCTGCAGGATGGTAAATGGTATCATCTTCTATCACAACAGGAAATCCGATACCCTCATCGAGATTGGACATTTTTTCCATCAGATTTTTTTTCTGACGGTTTGTAAGTTTTGACCAGTCTTTTTTGGAGATTTTTGTTTCAAAAAAACATTGGCTCATGCCTTTTGAAAACTCTTCCAGGCTGCGTTTTTTTACAATTGCTACCCCAATTGAGGAGCCTTGATGAGGGGCTTTTACAACCAATGGAAATCCAAGTTCCTGAATCAGTTCGGAGAAAACTTTAGATTTATCGGCATTTTCCCATAAATCTTTTGAAATGGTCTTGTATTTTTTGGTCTGGCCTGTTGCCAGTTCCATCAGTTTATTTTGAACAGGTTTGTCAATACCCACACCGGAGCCCAAAATGCCCGGACCCATGTATGGAATATTTAGCCACTCCATAAGTCCCTGAATATTACCGTCTTCGGCATAAGGGCCATGCATGACAACAAATGCAAAATCGATATAATCTCTTAATTCTTCGATTTTAATTTGGGAACCAATTTTATAAATAAGCTTATATAATTGGGTATCGCGAAGAGGTCCTAATGACTCAATGTAAACCTTGAAGCCATTGTTTTGATTTCGGGAAGGATAGAAACTCCTGATATCGGGCTCATAGAGTGTTTCCGGTTCTACTTTTATAAAGTTTCCGATACTATCAACAAAAATTGGAACAGGCTCAAAATACCTGCGGTCAATGTGCTCGTATGCGGTGCGTCCGCCCATAAAAGAAATCTCCCGCTCTCTGGATGGTCCCCCAAAAAAAATCCCAATTTTTATTTTTTTGCTCATAACCCTGATGTGAGTGATTAAAATAATTTGCAAGTTATAAAAAAAAAGTTGCCATTATTGAAAATGACAACCCAAGATATTTTTTTTATGGTATTCTTGCAGCTCAGGCCATGGTAAGATTTATTGCCTCAACTCTCCTGATTTCAGGTACATTTTTCAAAATTGCTTCTTCCAATCCTGCTTTAAAAGTCATTGATGACATAGGGCAAGAACCACAAGAGCCGGTAAATTCCAATACCACGGTCATGTCGTCTCTTATTTCATTCACTACCACATTGCCTCCATCGGCTATTAAATATGGCCTTACATTATCTAGTGCTTCTTCAACTTTTATATGTAAATCCTGCATTTTATTTAGAATTGGTCTTCACAAAAATAACAATTATTTGGGGGTTTGGTTTATTTTGAGGCTAAAATTTGTGTCCAGTAATTTCCAAATCTACCAACAGCCATATCTTTAAATTTCGGGTTCATAAGATTTTCACAATGAGATGGGCTATTTTTCCAATTATTAATAATCAGTGCTTCTTCGGGTTCAAAACCGGTTATTGTTTGAATATTTTCACCAAAATACTTAAATACGTAGCCATTATTGGCTATTCTTTCGGCAGGACTGGAGCCATCAGACCCTATATGAGAGAAAAAATTATTGCCGGACATATCTTTGCTGTGTGCGAATGCGGTTTTTTCCAAAAGAGTATCCCAAGACAATTCAGTTGTAGGTTGAAAGAATTTTTCTCCGCATTGGCAGCCGGATTTTCTGATTTTATTTACCTCTGATAAAAATATTTCCTGTGAATTTTTTACTTCGGGTGTCTGAGGACTATTTTTTTCGACACATGAAAATGCAATTATTATTAAAAACAAAAAGATATGGCTTTTCATGAAAATAAACGTTTTTAAACAATTATTTCGCAAAAACCATACCTTTAAGAAATTGAAAATCTGTACCTAATTACAATACAGGTAATTTCCAGCCATTTTTATAGCTGGCATTAATAAGTTTATTGGCTTCTTTATCATTAATAAATTTGCCCACATTATCATCCCAGAAAACTTTTCTGCCCAATTTATAAGAAATATTACCCATCTGAGCATTTATAGCGGCAATACTACCCGTTTCAATTCCACATTTTAGTGTATCCGGAGCATTGTTTCTGATGGCATTTACAAAATTTTGGCAATGGAAAAGTAAATAATCGTCTTCAGGCTTTTTATCAAATTTCCTTGCTTCAATTCTGGTTTTTACAACATCATTTTCACGATATTTTTCTGGAATAACCTCCCAACCTCCTCTGTTTACCACCAAAGTGCCATTATTACCGATAAACGCTATCCCTTCGGTTCGACCATAGTTACCTCCATCGATTCCGGTGGCGTGCTCCCACAACATATTGAATCCATCGTATTGATAGACAGTCTGTAAGGTGTCAGGTGTTTCAGAGGCGTCGTCGGGATATGCAAACTTTCCACCAGATGCAACGACTGAGATAGGGGCTTTTGCACCCATAGCATAAAGAGCAATATCTATTTCATGTACTCCCCAGTCTGTCATCAAGCCGCCGGCATAATCCCAGTACCAGCGGAAGTTGAAGTGGAAGCGATTGGCGTTAAATGGTCTTTTGGGTGCAGGTCCCAACCACATATCATAATCAACACCTTTAGGCACTTCAGTGTCGGGAAGTACCGGCACAGGTTTCATCCATCCCTGGTATGCCCAAACTTTCACGAGTCTGATTTTTCCCAATTCGCCTGATTTTACAACTTTAATGGCATCTTCATAGTGTGGTCCGCTACGTTGCCACTGGCCTACCTGAACGATCTTGCCATATTTTTTGGCAGCATTTTTCATGATAGTTGCCTCCTGAATAGTATTTGCAATAGGTTTTTCAACATACACATGTTTTCCCGCCTCGAGAGCACCCACCATATTAAGACAATGCCAATGGTCAGGGGTGCCCACTATTACATAATCTATGTCTTTATTTTCCAGAAGCTTACGATAGTCGCCATATAGAGCCGGTTTTTTACCCTGCAGTTTTTCAACTTGTCCTGCTCTTTCATTGAGTACATTTTGATCAATATCACAAAGGGCAATACATTCCACTCCAGGAATTTTGAGGTGTCGCTGCAAATTGGAATACCCCATACCTTTGCAGCCTATCAATCCCACTTTAAGTTGGTCAGAAGGTGAAATGATATTGAAAGTATTGTTGGCAAATGTGTTAGGAAGCAGACTCAGACCTAAACCGGTCATCGCAGCATTTTTTACGAATTCTCGTCTTGTAGTTGACATTTTATTTGGCTGAATATAAGGTTTTTGAAAACAAAAAAAACTTTAGTATTTAATGACACTAAAGTTTAATAAAATTCGTGAGTATTATTCAGATTTTCTAAGAAAAACTACATTATTTTCAAAAAATCAGACGCCTACTTTTACTTTCTCTGTTTTTGGAATATTGGCGTTTCTGATTGCAATTTGCTGGGCTAATCTCTCTGCAGTATGTGAAAATGCAATTGCAGACGGGTCTTCAGCGTCCATCATAACAGGCCTGCCCTCATCGCCACCTTCTCTGATTTTCTGAACCAGTGGGATACGACCCAAAACCGGCACATCAAATTTCTCTGCAATCTGATCGCCGCCACCCTGTCCAAAAATAAAGTACTTGTTATCAGGTAGTTCTGCCGGGGTGAAATAAGACATATTCTCAACAACACCCAGAATCGGAACATTGATATTTGGTTGGGTAAACATCGATCCGCCTTTTGTGGCATCGGCAAGGGCGACTTTTTGCGGAGTTGTCACAATCACAGCACCTGTTACGGGTACGGTCTGTACTAAAGTAAGATGTATATCGCCGGTTCCCGGAGGCAAATCGAGTAATAAATAATCCAACTCACCCCAATCTACATCATTGAAAAATTGTCTGAGTGCCTGACTGGCCATAGGTCCACGCCATACCACCGCACTATCTGGTGGTGTAAGGAAACCAATGGAAATCATTTTGATTCCATATTGCATGATTGGGGCAATCAGGTTTTTGCCGTCTTTTACCGAAACCATCGGTTGTAAATCCTGAGCACCAAACATGATTGGGATGGATGGGCCCGAAATGTCAGCATCAATAATTCCGACTTTGGCTCCTGAATTTTTCAGTGCCATGGCCAGATTAGCGGTCACAGTCGATTTGCCTACGCCTCCTTTTCCTGAAGATATTGCTATAATATTCTTTACTTCTGGTAACATGACATTCTGTGACAAAATACTGGTCACATTTGAAGTCATATTGATATTAATTTCAAAAGTATCGCCCAAATGTTCATGAATGGCAGTGATACATCTTTGCTTGATGAGTTCTTTGAGTGGACAAGCCGGGGTAGTGAGTATGACAGTGAAGCTTATTTGATTAACCCCTACTTCTATATCAGTAATCATATTGAGGGTCACAAGATCTTTTTTCAGGTCTGGTTCCTCAACAGTACTTAGTGCTTTTAATATTTTTTCTTTTGTTACGGTAAATTCTCCCATTATGATGTTTTTCTAGTTTTTAAAACAGGCTACAAGGCCAATTAGTTCTGGCTTTTTAATACTTTTTGTATCAATTCCTGCTCATCAGCAGTATTAAAATATTCTGAAAATTCTTTTATTTTTTCTTTAGTTTTTTTGAGAAAACTTAAATGTGCCTGGCTTTGGGGATTAAATGGCCTGTGGTTGAGGGCATTTTTGATTTTTTGCCATTCCAAAATTATTTTTTGAGTTTTTTCACAAAAATATTTTTCAGAAAATTTACCCAAAATATACTTTTCAGCAACTTCGGTAGGATGGATAAGGTCTTCTTTATAAAATCTATAATCCCGAAGGTCGTCAATCATAATTTCAAAAGCCGGAAAATATTCCACATCGTGATATTTTCGAGTCAACTCATATGTAACACTTCTGAGAAAAGATTTTGAAACGGCATTTAATTCCAGGCTGTCTTTTGTATGTCGAACCGGGCTAACAGTAAGTAAAACCTTTACATTAGAGTTTATTTTTTTTAAATTATTATAGATACTTTCAAAAATATCTAATTGTTCGGAAATTTCTAAAAGTTTTTTTTCAAAAATTACGGATGGTTTTTTATGGCAATTTGAGACAATATTTTGATATTCAACATGTTGATAAACCCATGATGTGCCGAGAGTTAATACAATGACATCAGCTTTTTGGAGGAAATCTCCAGTAAATTTGCACTTTTCTTCAATCTGAATTTTTAACAAATCCTTAGAAACAGCACTGATTTCAGAATGAAAATCATGATGAAAAAATATATCATCAGTGCTTGTAAAAAGTTGATCATCAATGTTTTTCAAGCCCAGGGCATAATCAAAAAGCTTTTCAATTGATTTGAGATTAAAAACTGTCCCAAAAGGGTTTCTCAGGCAATGAAATTTGTTTTCAGAAAGAAAACTACCGATTACATCACTGAAACATGAACCCAAACAAAAAACAGCAGTTTGATGATTTATTTCAAAACTGCCGTTTTTAGGTTCTATTTCGGTTCTGAATTTCAAATTCTAATGTGATTCTCTTTTTACCTCACTTCCCGACTTTCCTACCAGGAAGTCGCAGTCGGCACCCAAATGTGCCTGATTGACGGTTTCGATATAAAGCTTGGCATAACCTCTGTCATACCCTAAATCAAGTGGTTTCCAATTGGCTCTTCTCTTTGACAGTTCTTCATCACTAACAACCAGATTCAAACTTTTATTGGGAACATCTACTTCAATCAAGTCGCCGTTTTCGACCAAAGCAAGGTTACCCCCAATGGCTGATTCCGGACTCACATGCAAAAATACGGTACCAAAAGCAGTACCGCTCATTCTGCCATCAGAAATTCTTACCAAATCAGTTACTCCTTTTTCAATTAGCTTTTTAGGCAATGCCATATTTCCTACTTCAGGCATACCCGGATAACCCTTTGGACCCACATTTTTCAATACCATCACTGAATTTTCGTCAATTTCAAGGTTAGGATCATCTATGCGTGCGTGATAATCTTCTATGGTTTCAAATACAACTGCATTGCCTTTATGTACCAACAGACTGTCTGTTGAGGCAGAAATCTTGATTACCGCTCCATCGGGGCACAGATTGCCTTTTACCACAGTGATTCCGGCTTCTTTTTTCAAAGGGGTCGCGATTGGGCTGATAACCTCTGTATTCCAGTTTCTTGCTTTTGCAGAATTCTCCACAATTGATTTTCCGTTTACAGACATGGAGTCTTTCCGAAGTAGTTCAGAAAGTTCTTTTATCACCACAGGAAGCCCCCCCGCATAATAAAAGTCTTCCATCAAATATTTCCCCGATGGCATGAGATTAACCAGTAGCGGAATTTTACTTCCCAACTCATCAAAATCTTCCAGACTTAAATCAACATCCATTCTTTTGGCAATTGCCAAAAGGTGGAGAATCAAATTGGTAGAGCCACCAACTCCAGCGTTGACTTTAATTGCATTTTCAAATGCGGCTCTTGTCAGTACTTTATCGATGGTCAGATTCTCTTTTACCATTTCTACTGCCCTGATTCCGCTCATGTGTGCCAGCATTTTTTTGCGGGAATCCACCGCAGGAATTGCACTTATGCCTGGCAATGTTAATCCAAGAGCTTCGGTCATCACAGCCATGGTTGATGCGGTTCCCATGGTAGAGCAGTGGCCGGCAGAGCGGCTCATGCAAGCTTCTGCTTCTTCAAATTCCTCTTCTGACATTTTTCCTGTACGCAGGTCATCGGCAAATTTCCAAACATCTGTACCGGAGCCTATGTCTCGTCCCTGAAACTTACCATTGAGCATAGGGCCTCCAGGAACCACAATAGTGGGTAAACCCACGCTGGCAGCACCCATAACCAATGATGGTGTTGTTTTGTCGCAGCCCGTCAATAAAACCACCGCATCAAATGGATTTCCTCTGATGCTTTCCTCGACTGACATAGAGGCAAGATTTCTATACAACATGGCGGTAGGTCTGATGATTGTTTCACCAAGCGACATCACCGGAAATTCCAATGGAAAACCACCGGCTTCATACACTCCGTTTTTTACAAATTGGGCAATTTCTCTGAAATGCCCGTTACAAGGTGTAGTTTCTGACCATGTATTGCAAATGCCAATTACCGGTTTGCCCTTAAACTGATGAGCTGGATAGCCCTGATTTTTTATCCAGGATCTATAGATAAAACCGTCTTTTCCGGTCTTTCCGAACCAATCGCGGCTCCTTTGTTTTTGAGAATTTTCTAAGTCCATTTGTTTATATTGGTTGAATAATAATTCTTTTGAAAAAAATATAATCGTGACGTAAATATAGGTAAAACCATGATTTTTTCGTTTTTTTGTATTTGAAATTAAAACTTTAAACTCGAAGATGGATCTATTTGAAAGCTTTAACCAATTGGTTGATCCTGAATTTATATCAAAATTAAAATCTAACATCTCTGATAATATGGGAGATGTAGAAACTGCTCTAAAAGGGGTGCATTATACATTGGTGGCTGGTTTGATAAGACGCTGCAACAGCGATATAAGTGCAGGAATGCTTTATAACCAGGTACAGGAAAAGTATAAAAAAAGTGGTTTGGAAGAGGGCTGGACTTCAAAATTGTCAAATAGTGGATATCTGAATAATATAGTAAATGATGGTACCAAAATCATAAGTCAGATTTTTCCTGCTTACAAAAGTCCGCTTCTAAGCATGATTGGTTCTTATGCAGGTACAAGTAAAAATACTACTGTAATTGTCTCAGGAGTTACGGCCACTGTTTTGATTGATTATATTGGTTCAAAATTGAAAGCTGAAAAATGGGATAAAGATCAGATGGTGTATTTTCTGAAACAACACCATGAAGCTTTACTTAAAGAAGCCCCCGAAAATCTGATGGAAAAAATGGTTCCTGCTTTGGGATTACAGGAGTTGTTGACTACCAAAATTGTACCTTTGAAAAAACCTGAACCCTCTCACGTAAAAGTGCCTGCGATTGAGGAACAACCTCAGGTGGAATCTAAGAAAATATATAATGATGAGGAAACTGAAAATTCAGGCACATTTTTAAATAAAAAAGTTCTAATCGCACTCTTTGCAATTATTGTCTTAGGAGGAATAGCGTATTTTTATTGGGTTACAAACGGCACATTTGGCCTTGCAAAATCAGAAACTGAAGACACCGAAATGGTCGATGAAGAGCTTCAATTTGCTGATTCTCTGGCAACAGCTGCTGCTGATACTGTAAAAAAAGATTCTGTAAAAGTTGTACCGGTGGCTCCATCTGAGCTCAATCTATTAACCGCTTATTTAGCAGGAAGTGAGGCGGCCGGGAAATCTTTCGACTTTAAAAACATACAGTATATTGATAAAACCTTCGAATTGAGTTCAACTTCTTTGCCGGTTGTAGATAGTTTGGTGGCATTGATGAGTGCAAATTCTAATTTGCAAATTAAAATTACGGCTTATTCTGAGGAAGGTGACACTAAACTCAATAATAAAAGGGCTTTCGCTGTTAAGAAAGTTTTAATTTCGAAAGGTATCAATACTATCAGAATTGATGCAGCTTCGGGTGGTAAAGGTGGTAATTATCCAACAATCAAGGTTGTTTCAAAATAAGAACCATTTACAAAATCTTATCTGGATTTGTCAATGATAAGAAGTTGAATGCGTGGTCGTTATTATATTTTTCTTTGTTGAGATAATAATAATAAGCACCTTTTTTCGAAAATCCCTTTTGTTTTTCTAATGTTTTAATCAGAAAACCGGTTGCGAGTAATTTTCTGGTGAAATTCCTTTTGTCAAATTCAGTATTAAAAATTGCCTCATAAAGTTTTTGAAGCTGAGGCAATGTAAATTTAGGCCTTGTATATTACTGATACAGTACGCATTACGGGGTCCCTATCTGGATTTCCAAAGGCGGCAATTTGCTCAAGGTATACATCTCTTAAGCCGGTGTGTTCAAACAATACCCTGTGAGCGGCGTCGTTGAGTCCTTCGTCGGGTTTTAGCCACCCTCCCATGAGTGACCATGTATTTGTGTCGTCTTCGAGTCCACGTTTAACCAGCAAAAGCTTGAGGTTTTCTCCGTCAAATCCAAAAATTATTGAATCTACGGCCACTAAGCATGCTGTTTGTTGTTTATATAAATTGAGCATGTTATAGGTTTTTTCAAAATTACGCAAAAATATTTTGCTCTGCTACCTACATTTGTAAAATATGATGAAAATAGATAATATTTCTTATTCATTCCCTCAGGATTTTGCCCTGAAAAATATCAAATTTGATCTTGGAAAAGGTCAAATACTAGGTTTAATTGGCCATAGTGGCTCTGGGAAATCGACTTTACTGAAAATAATGGCAGGTTTATTAGAGCCAGACAGCGGAACCGTTTTTTTTGATGGGGAGGTTTTACCACCCCCTTCTAAAAAATTAATTCCGGGTCATGAAAAAATAAAAATGGTGACACAGCAAAGCAGCCTTTTTCCAAATATCAATATTGCCGAAAATATTTGCTACGAAATACGGTATTTTACAAAAGAGTATCAGCAAAAAAGGTTAAAATATTTGGCCAAAAGGTTAAATATAAGTCATTTGCTTGGGAAAAAGGTCTCCGAATTATCCGGTGGAGAAATCCAGAGAGCAATGCTGGCGAAATCTCTTGCCGATGAACCTTCGGTGCTATTATTAGATGAACCTTTTGCTAATCTCGATTCTTTAAATAAAAAGAGGATTATTCTGGAGTTAATAAAAGTGCTGAAAAACGAAAATATTTCCTGTGTTTTGGTGACACATGAAATCAGAGATGCTTTCGGGATAGTCGATAATCTTTTGATTTTGAAAAATGGGAAATTCATACAGTCGGGTACTTCTGAGCAGATTTATTTTTCGCCTAAAAATGAATATGTGGCAAAATTGACAGGAGAGGCATTTATTTCAGCAGACAGGAAATATTTTTTCAGACCGGAAGATATAATTTTAGACTCGGAAGGCGAATACCAAACCAGGGTTTTAAATAATGTTTTCCTTGGGGCCAATTATGAAGTTTTTATCGAAATCGAAGGTAGAATTGTGTTTTTTTTCAGTAAAAAGCCATTAGAATTAAATTCAGAAATTGGTGTTTCTATTCAAAAAAGTTACTTTTAATCTTCAGTTTTAATGTAAATCGCAGGTAGATTTCTACCGTAACCATTATAGTCTAGCCCGTATCCAACCACAAACTGGTTCTCTATTTCGAAACCAACATAGTTAAGCTTCAGGGGAATCAGCGTAGCTTCGGGTTTATGAAGAAGTGTAATAACCGAAATTGAGGCAGGATTCTGAGATTTTACAGTGTCAAGGATAAACTGTAGCGTTCGGCCGGTATCTACTATATCTTCAATTACAATTACGTGACGGTCAGAAAGGGGTTGATTTATGCCAATCAACTCTTTCATTTTTCCGGTGGATTCCGTGTTTACATAACTGTTGACTTTTAAAAAGCTGATTTCACATGGCACAGAAATATTTTTGAAAAGGTCAGCAGCAAACAGGAAGGAGCCATTAAGGATTCCTAAAAACAAGGGTTTCTTCTCAACAAAATCAAGATTAATCTTTTCAGATATCTCTTTTACCCTTTTTAATATGTCTTTTTCTGGTATAAATTCCTCAAATTTCAAATCCTCGATTTGGATCATGCCGGCTTTTTTTTTCGCAAAAATAAAATAATAATTTGTTAAAATAAGGCTTTTGAGAATTGCACGATAGAAATTTCTATAATTTTGTTATACAATTTGGATTGTCCAAATTCGTTTTTCAAAAAACAACAACAAATTGAAAAGGTTAATCGTAGTTTTTATTTCTTCTTTTTTATTTTATCCTACACATGCTCAACTATTTGCATTTTTAAATAGTAAAGAAGCACCCAAAGCTGAACTGCTTCTGACTGATCGTGGCATACAAATCGCTACCACAGCTGCGGTTAACAATATGTATAATTTTAATTTTTATGAAGCCGAAAAAGAATTTAAATGGCTTAAAGTAAAATATCCGGAGCATCCTCTTGGGGACTTTATGTTGGGTTTAAACGAATGGTGGAAAATTGTACCCGATACAAAACAAACCCTATTTGACGAACAGTGCCATAATTATATGGATGGAGCAATTGAAAAAGCGGAAGAGATGCTTGATAAAAATAAAAAAAATAAAGAGGCTGCTTTTTTTATGTGTGCTGCTTATGCGGTAAAAGGAAGGCTCTATGCCGAACGTGAAAAATGGGTAAAATCCGCCTGGGCAGGAAAGCAATCCATAAAATATCTCGATAATAGCCGGGGTGAAGAAAATATCAACCCTGAATTACTATTTGGCGATGGAGTTTATAACTATTATTCCAAATGGATTCATGAAAATTATAAATCCATGAAACCTCTGCTCACATTTTTCAGGAAAGGGGATAAAAATCTAGGAATAAGACAGCTTGAAAACGTGGCCAACAATGCCTTTTATTCCAGAATGGAAGCACGGTATTTTCTTATTCAGATTTATGCCATGGAAAATCAATCCAGTAAATCGTTGCAGATGTCTCGTCAAATGCATGCTTTGTACCCCAACAATTCTTTTTTTCATAGATATGTGGCCCGAAATGCTTTTTCGCTCGGCAGACTTGACGAAGCGGAAGTTTATGCAAAAGAGCTTTTGACTAATCTGGAAAATAAAAAATATGGTTATGGTGCCAATGATGGCCGATATGGAGCGTATATTCTGGCCTATGTAAATGAAAGATATTACAGGAATATTTTACAGGCAAAATTCCACTACCAGCAGTGTATTAATTATTCATTAGAAAATGACACCAAGGAATCGGGATATTATGTGGCTGCCAATAAAGCTCTGGCAAAGATCGCTTTGAGTGAAAAAGACTATAAAGGAGTAGTGGAGTATTATGGTGAAGTAATGAAAAATACCGACAAGAAGTCCACCGATTATCAGGAAGCCAAAAAAGCACTGCAGGATTTGACTAAAATGTTAAAATCAAAAAAGGGGAAAAAGTAATTTTCCCCCTCAAGTATAAATTAAATTTCAATAATTTCAAGGTATAGGTAAAACCTTCGAAGATTTGAAAGTAGAAAGTATCACCATGGTTTGGGTACTGGCTACTACTTCTATCTCGTTGATGGTCTCCATGATAAGTTTTTGATAAGAGGCGATGTCACGAGCAATTACTTTAAGTAAAAAATCGCATGAGCCTGTTACATGATGACATTCAATAATTTCAGGTACACTTTCAATTGTATTTACAAATGTCTCTGTTATTGATTTTCTGTGCCCGGAAAGCGTCACTTGTACAAATGTCATAACGCCTAATCCAACTTTTTCTCTATCGATGAGAGCATGATAGCTCTCTATTATTCCCAGATTTTCTAATTTTTTAACACGCTCAAGAGTTGGGGCGGGTGATAGTCCTATTTCTTTTGAAAGCTGAGCGTTGGTTATTTTTCCATTGCTCTGCAGAATTTCTAAAAGTTTGTGATCTATCTGATCTAATTTTGCCATATTTGTTTTATTGATGAGTACAAAATAAAATTTGGTGTAAAGATAATATTTTAACGTAAAATTTTTAAAAAAAATTATTAAACTTTAATTAAATTTTATTTTCGGGTAATTTTTAATACAAAACAGTCAAAGGCTTAATTCGGTTTCAGGATCCCAAAAAATTTCTTTGAAATTCTGAATTTTATCTTTGATTACGGTAATGCCTTCATTTTCAAGTAATTCCTGCATAAGCGTTGATGTGGCAAAATGATTTTTTCCTGTGAGTAATCCTGCGTGGTTAACAACCCTGTGAGCGGGAACATTTTTAATATGAGAAGCATTCATGGCCCAACCCACCAAACGAGCCCCGGTTCCTAAATATTTAGCGATTGCACCGTAAGATGTGACTCTTCCCTCTGGGATCAGTCGGGCTACCTCATACACTTCCTCAAAGTTTTGCATCGATTATCTCTTGTTCCAATTGTTGATACCATTCTTCACCATAGGCTCTGATGAGAGGTTCTTTAAGGAATTGATAAACAGGGACACCTAATTTTTCACCTAAAGAGCAAGCATCGCTACAAATGCTCCAGCGGTCATAATTTATAGCGTGGTAGTGCTCGTATTTTGTGATTCTGATTGGATACAGATGGCAGGAAATCGGTTTTTTGAAATCTATGACTCCGTCGTTATAGGCTTGTTCAATGCCACATTTAAGCACTTTATTTTCGTCATATATGGCATAGGCACATTCTTTTTCGTCAATAGTAGTAGTAGAATAGTCTCCTTCCCAATCTTTTATATATTTACCCTGTGCTTCTATTGCCTCTATTCCTTCTTTTGATAAATAAGGCTTTACTTTTTCATAGATTTCTTCAAGTACCTGTAATTCCACTCCTTCAAGTGGTGCACCCAAATCGCCCTCTACACAACAAGCACCTTTGCATTTTTCAAGATTACATACAAAAAATTGCTCGGCTACGTCATCACTGATGCAGGTGTCATCAATTAATATCATTTTTTTACGATTATACTTTCCCCTATTTTAATATCATTTCCGCTCAGGTTGTTCCATTTCCGTAAGTCATTGAGGCTAACTTCAAATTTTCTTGAAATGCTATACAATGTCTCGCCTGCTGCCACTTTATGATAAATGGATTTCCCTGTTGGTTCACTTGATTTATTAGTTTCCGATTGACCTGTTTTCCCAACAATCAAACTTTCTCCAACAGATATTGAATAATCAGACAAACCGTTTAATTGTTGCAATTCTTTTACTGTTAAGCCATATTTTTTACTGATACTAAACATGGTTTCACCGGCTGCAACTGTATGCATTTTAACTGAGCCTGATGTAGGTTTTTTTGCCGGTCTTTCAGGTGCTTTTTCGGCAGGTTTTGTATTTGAGGTTTCTGGTTTTTTAGCGGTCTCCGTTTTAGCAACTTCTTCAGTTGGATATACCTCAGGTTTAACCGGAACAGTGCCCTTGCTTACGATCAAAACCTGATTGTACTTCAAAGACTCTGACGGGGTCATGTTATTGAGTTTTCTAAGTTGATCTACAGTAAGGCCATATTTTTTCGAAATCGAAAATAGTGTCTCTCCTTGTTTTACTGTGTGCTTGGTGGCGACAGTTGACCCGGTTGGTTTTTTTGTAGGTTCAGTGCCCACTGGTTTTGATTTTTCGGTTTTGTTTTCAAAAATACTGTCCTCAGGTTTCATAGGTTCAGTGTTTTTGACTATCACTTTTGGTTTATCCTTAACTTCCTCTTTCTTAGGTTCCTCTTTCTTAACTTCTTCTTTTTTAGTTTCTTCTTTTTAGTTTCAGGTACCAAAATTGGTTTTACCGGCGATTCAGTGACTGGTTTATCCACATTAGGCTCCAGTTCTTCAAATCTGTTCTTTTTCGGTTCTGGTTTGGTTTGAGCCACCTCATCAGGTTTTTTCTCAAAAGATTCTTTGATCGGAAGTTTATTTTCTGATTCAATCGCCTCTTTTATGATTTCAATAGGTTGATTTTTAGGTCTCGTTTTCTGCATCCAAATTACCCTTCCGGCTTGAAGCGGCTCATTGGCTTTCATTCGATTGTAAGATAATAAGGCTTTTAGTTTTACACCGTACATCTGCGAAATCTCCCACAAGCTTTGATTAGGCCTGGCCGTATGGAATTGGGTAGCAGCTTTTTTATTTTTTGACTGCAAATAATACACATTTCCTTCTTTGGTGATATCCTTTTCGGTCATATCATTGTAAGCAAGGAATTTTTTAAGTTTAACTTTCGCTTTAGCGGCCATTTGAGCAGCTTCTTCTCCCGGTTGGGAAAGAATACCTTTTTTACCGTTTATTTCATAGAAAATGGGGGAATCAGGAGAAGTAGATACCATCGTGATCCTTTTCAACTGAGGGAAACCCAGATTGGCAGACCTGAAATCAGTACGTTTTTTGATTTTTTCTGTTAACTCATCAATTTCTTCAATTTTTGAAAGAATCAGTATATTGTAAATTTTATCATTTGGAAGGCTGGCTCCGTAAAGCCAGGGATTGTATTTTCTTAAATCGTTTATATCTACGGTCAATTCCACCGCAATTTCTGCAAATGACTTATTTTGAGTCGGATAATCGATAAATTTTCTTGGAGAATCTTTGAGCCTGTTGAGCCTGTGCTCATAAGCTATCCTGTTTGCCAAAGCTTTAATCAAATAAGGATGGGTATTTTCGTCAAATTTGACTTCACTCGCAAACGACCATTCAACCGGTATTTTTTCAGAGGCTCCCTGAACGCCCAAATTGTAAGACAACATACAGGATATCCAGTTTTTGAAGATCAAATTGTTTCGTTTAAGATAATTGGCGGCAGCCTTTGTAGCTTCATGAATATTTTTTCTTTCATCTACATTGTTGTTGATTATCAATCCTGCTTCTTTACCTGTAGGTTCTTTAAATTGCCAAAAACCCACTGCATTAGAGCTTGAAAGAGCTTCAGGAAGCAATGAACTCTCCATAACTGAAAGATATTTGAAGTCCTCAGGAAGATCTTCTTCTGCAAGGATTTTCTCAATTATTGGAAAATACCACTGCATTCTCTCCAGTTTTTGTTCCAGAAATTTGTTTTGAGGTGTAAGTAAACCTACCACTTCGGTGCTAACATTTTTTTGTGCTTCGGGAGTCAACTCGACCACAATGTTGGCAAATTCTATTTTTTTGGGTACTTCCGGAATACTAATCTGAGTTTGTGCAATGACACCATAACTCACCGAAATCGCAATTAGGAAAGAAAAGAAACGTTTCATATTTATTTTATTTTTCTGCTGACGAACAAGCCGTCGCGAATGGGAAAAAGCACTTTTTGAGTCCTGTTATCATTTTTCAGATGGTCATTAAACTGTCTGATGGCTATTGTGGTAGAATCATTTTTAGTTTCATCCATCACTTTTCCATCCCACAAAACATTGTCACTGATAATTAGACCACCCAAATTTACTTTATCAATTACTAAATCGTAATAATTTTTATAATTTAATTTATCAGCATCAATAAAAACCAGATCAAATTTTTCATCTAGTTTTGGAATTACCTCAAGAGCATTTCCAATGATAAGCTCTATTTTATCGCTAATTCCTGCAAGTTTTATATTGTTCAAAATTACGCTTTCAAGCTCTTCGTTGGCTTCAATCGTAATTAATTTACCGTTGTCTGCCAAGCCTTCTGCAAGGCATATCGCCGAATACCCGGTAAAAGTGCCAATTTCAAGAATTCGTTTTGGGTTTACCAGACTTGAAAGTAAAGCCAGAACTCTGCCTTGAAAGTGACCAGATAACATTCTGGGCTTAAGCTGATTGAGCTGTGTACTTCTGTCAATAATCTTCAGTGCCTCAGGCTCAATATCGCAATATTCCTTACAATAAGATTCTGTTTTGCTTTCTATTAATTCCATCTGTTTGCAAAAATAAAAATAATATTTTGTAAATTCCAAATTTATTGTCTATATAATATTTTCAGAAAAAAATGAAAATACATATTTTATCACTAATTTCTTTTTTCTTTTTGTAATTTTGAAAAAAAATAGTTCCAATTGAAAACCCTAAAATTACTTCTGACATATCTTTTGGTAGTATTTGGCTTTGAAGCATTTTCCCAGGCTTCCAGAGCTGATTATGATATTTCGGTGGTACTAAAACCCGAAATAAAGACGATTTTTGGCACACAAAAAATGAAGTGGACCAACGGCTCAAACAAGCCGGTCAATGAGTTGCAGTTTCATATGTATCTCAATGCATTTAAGGACGAAAACTCTACTTTTTTTAAAGAGTCGGGCGGAATGTTACGAGGCGACAAAATGGATACCACCCAATTAAGAAATTTCGGCAATATCTATCTGAGTCACTTTGCAATGAAATCAGGAGAAAGCCTTTTGAAAAAAGTGGAATATTTTCAACCTGATGATTTTAATAAAAATGACAAAACAGTCTTCAAAGTTAAATTGAATCAATCGGTTAAGCCCGGACAAACTATTGAGCTTGATATTTTTTTCAAGGCTGTTTTACCCAAAATATTCGCCCGTACAGGCTGGGCAAGGGATGACTTTTTTATGGTAGGACAGTGGTTTCCCAAAATAGGTGTTTTGGAAAAAGACGGAACCTGGAATTGCCATCAGTTTCATGGAAATACTGAGTTTTATTCCGATTTTGGTACTTATAATGTATCAATTACACTTCCTGAAAGGTTTGTGGTTGGTGCTTCAGGACTGAAAATATCAGAACAAAGAAATAAAGATAAAACCAAAACATTTAAATATTTGGCCCAAAATGTACATGACTTTGCATGGACCGCATCACCAAAATATATCAAAACTGAAAAGAAATATAAAGGAATAAGCATTACAGCTTTGATGCAACCTGAGCATCAATATATGGTTGACAGGTATTTTGAATCGGCACAAAATGCTATTTCTTATATGGAAACCCATGTAGGCAAATATCCGCATCCCTCATTGGTTCTGGTTGACCCTTCTCTGGCTGCTTCAGGTGCAGGAGGAATGGAGTATCCCATGCTCATTACACTGGGTTCTTATTGGGGAATCGGGAAAAATATCAGAATGCAGGAAGTGGTCACAATCCATGAGTTTGTCCATCAATATTTTCAGGGGATGTTGGCCAGTAATGAGTTTGAAAACAGCTGGATGGATGAAGGTTTTACACAATATTTTGAAGGGAAGATCATGGATAGATTCTATCCAAAGGGTTCTCAGGTTGATCTTTTAGGTTTTAAACTTAACGATTTGGCTGTTTCAAGGTCTTCTTATACAGGTATGGATTTTCCTGAAATTACTGAGATTCGTCGCAACTCCTGGCAATATCCCAGTGGTACTTATGGTGTGATGAGTTATTTCAAAACAGCCACCTGGCTCAAAACGTTAGAGGGACTTTTGGGAGAAAAAAACATGATGCTTTTAATGAAAACCTATTTTGAGCGTTTTAAATTTCGCCATCCACAACCTCAGGATTTTATCAATGTTGCCAATGAAATTGCTTTAAGAAGTACTAAATTTAAGGATTTGAACTGGTTTTTTGATCAGGTTTTGTATTCTTCCGTTTCATGTGATTACACAGTGGGTAGTCTGATTAATGCTCCGCGGAAAATAAAGCCATTTGGTTATTTTACGATTTACAGAAAAGGCGATATGAAAATGCCCGTTGAGGCCAAAGTGATGTTTACTGACAATACTTATCAATCTATCTCGTGGGACGGTCAGGAAACCAGCAAGAAATTCAGGTTTTCAAAGAGGATAAAATTTGTACAAATTGATCCTGAATACAAAAACTGGATGGATTTAAATATGATTAACAATTCCATTTCAGCCAAAGAACCTACCAAAGTGGCTTCAAAGTTTGCAGTAAAAGTTTTGTTCTGGGTTCAGAAAATGTTGTTTTGGTTTGGGTTGTAGAAAAATCACTTTTCCAAATACCTAAAAACAGCATCCAAATCAAATTCATCTTCACCTGATGCTACCAAATAGTCTTTTTTGTTGAGGGAAGGTTTTCCTTCTTTGAGGTAGGCTTGCCAAATATGGTCGATATACCAAGTTGGAACATATCCCCAGCGGGAATCAGCCGATTTTCTGATAATAAATGTACGTTTGGAAATTTTTACAAAAATCCGCTTATCATAAAGTGTGTTGAGCCATGCGTCATGAAAAGCAAAGAAACCATCGACAATCACTACATCAAAGCGACTTTTAAAGTCAGCTACTACTTCGTAAAGTAAACTATGATCTATCGAAAGTGGTGACTCCCAGTCGGTTTTGTTTCTGATTTTCGGTATTTGAGTTTCGGGAAATACAAAGTCATCCTGATGGAAAATGATAGCTTTTTTGCCAGTTTTCCTAAAATGCGTAACCAGGAGGTTTGCAAGTGTACTTTTACCGGACCTGCTCGGCCCACCGATTCCAATCAGCATTTAGTTCATAATTTTAAAACCAGCTTTTTGTTTTTTTACCGCTCATACCCAAAGCTCCCAATAAAGATCTTGTGATTATGCTTGCAGCGGTGCGTCCGATTTGACGGGTCACCGAACTGTTTAATATGGTTTCCAAAGTTGATTTTTCTTTTTTACCACTGTTTTTGGGAGAATCTTCTGCCTCATCAGCCTCATCAAGTTTGCCGTTCAATATTTCATAGGCACTTTCCCGATCAATTATCTCGTTATATTTTTCGGCAATTTTTGAGCTGTTTACTATTTCCTCTATTTCGTCATCGGTCAATACATCCATTCTGCTACGTGGAGGACACATAAAGGTCACTGCCAGCGGAGTAGGAATGCCTTTTTCATTCAAACAAGTAACCAAAGCTTCACCTATTCCCATCGATGTCAGGATATCTTCTGTTTTATAAAAATCAGTTTCGGGATAGTTTCCTGCGGCTTCTTTAATGGCTTTTCGATCGTTAGCTGTAAATGCTCTTAATGCGTGTTGCAATTTTAATCCTAATTGTGCCAAAACTGATGCCGGCACATCCTGGGGATTTTGCGTGCAAAAATAAATACCCACGCCTTTAGAACGTATCAGTTTGATAACTGTTTCTATTTGCTGAAGCAAGGCTTTTGTAGCTTCCTGAAAAACCAAATGTGCTTCATCAATAAAAATAACCAGTTTCGGCCTGTCTTCATCTCCGGCTTCGGGCATTTTGGAGTATAATTCAGCCAAAAGACTTAACATGAAGGTGGAAAATAGCTTAGGTCGGTCCATTAGGTCTGTCACTCTCAATACAGAAATCATCCCCCGGCCTTCTTTATCAATTCGCATCAAATCTTCGATGTCAAACGAAGTTTCTCCAAAAAACACATCTGCACCTTGTTGTTGCAGCTCAATAACTTTTCGCATGATAGTACCCAACGAAGTTGATGACATACGACCGTATGAATTTTCGAATTCATCTTTGCCTTCATCGCTGAGAAACTGTATTACCCTGATCAGGTCTTTGAGGTCGAGTAAAGGAAGCTTATTGTCATCACAATATTTGAATAAAACTGAAAGTATTCCTTCCTGAGTCTCATTTAATCCAATGATTTTGGACAATAGAATAGGTCCAAATTCGGAAACCGTTGCCCTGAGACGGGCTCCTTTCTCGTCACTTAGCGTAAGAAACTCAACTGGAAAGCCCATCGGGGTGTATTCAATGCCGGCAGCGTCGGTTCTTTCAATAATAAAGTCTTTGGCTTCTCCCTCTTTGGCTATTCCGCTTAAATCTCCTTTGATATCCATCAACAGAACCGGTACACTTGCATCGCTCAGGTTTTCTGCTAATACCTGTAAACTTTTGGTTTTACCAGTACCAGTGGCTCCGGCAATCAGCCCATGCCTGTTCATTGTTTTGAGTGGTATTTTTATTTGAGTACCTTCAACTACATCATTATCAAGTTTTGCTGCACCCAATATTATGGAATCTCCCTTAAATTGATAACCGGTTTTTATATGCTCCGAAAATTTTTCAGTCTTTGACATTAATCTAAATAGAATTTTTCAATCGCAATTTGAGAAATCTTAAGATTAGAATGAAATTTTTCTGAAATTATTCCGGATTATCCTTGTATTGAGTAATATTTTTGCAAAAAAAACCTTTTGGAAGATTTACTAAAAAAGCTTGCCCTTTTTCTTTTCATAGCTTCAGGGCTTATGATATTTGTAATAATGGTAATATTGGTACAAAATTTTTCAGGAAATTATCCTGAAAGTAAAATTTCAGGATTCTATGTTGCTATATGTGTAATCCTGCTGGCATCAGGATTTTACTTAAGAAATTTATCAAAGAGACAGTGAAAACCTGAGGTTGTGGATTAAACAGCCTGCTTAAATCGAATTTTTTGCATCAGCATGGCCACGGTTGCAAAGAGCCCTGATTTTCAGAACTTTCAATTCCCGTTTGTCGTGGGTTAATATTGATGCGAATTTTATATTTTTTTCTAATACAAAAAAGTATTTCCTGCCATTTTTTTTCAATTAATCTTAAAAATAGACCATTCGTTTTATTTCGGTTTTAAGAAGTAGTTTTTTGAAGATTTTTATAGAACGAAATATTAAACAACCTTTTTGTGCAGTTTTACGTTATAACTTTTAGGTTCTTTTTTTTGATAAAAAAATGAAAAATTTTGGCTCAAATATTTTAAAACGTATATTGTGAAAAGATTTTGAAAGCAATAGTAAATATGAAAGTAAGGTTATTGATTTTACTGTTTTTTGTTTCAGTAGGTACAACTTACGGTCAACTAAACGCTCAGGAAGAAGCAGAGGAGGTTGATACCAAAACGCTGGCTTATGGACTCACCACCAACAATCATTCAGGCTTGATTGGGGGAGCTATCCTTCGGAATTCAATGACTGTGGGTACTTATAAAGGAAAACCTGTAAACAGATACCTGAGTGTAGAGCTGGTTACTATAAAAAACTCCAGAGAAAAGTCAGACCTTAGTATGTATGGAGGTAAGTTTACTTATGGAAAAACCAACCATTTTTTTTCAATCAGACCACAATACGGCAGAGAAGTATATTTTTACAATAAAGATGCAGAAAATAGTATTGGATTTAGTTTAATTGTTTCGGGTGGGCCATCTTTTGGAATTCAAAAACCTTATTATATCAAATACTCCAATCAGGATCAGCAGGTCGAAACTGTGCCTTACAATCCTGATATTCATACCGATCCTACCAGGATTTTGGGTGCTGGAAATATCCTTCAAAATCTTTTCAAAAATTTAAAGTTTAATCCTGGTTTTCATGTAAAAGTGGCTTCAAACTTTGATATTTCAACTTTCAATGACAATGTTTCGGGCATAGAGTTAGGTACGACATTTGAGGTTTTCAGTAAAAAACCCGAAATGATGGCTCCCAAATTTTCCGAAAATCCGCAAGCCTTTGCGTCACTTTATCTAACTTTGTACTTTGGAAATAAAAAATTGCTACCCAAGAAAAAGAAATGATAGAGCAGGAAGAGATCAAAAGGAAGAAAAGACCGGACTGGCTGAGAGTGAAACTTCCCATTGGTGAGAATTTCAGGAAAGTAAGAGAAATTGTTGACGATAAAAAACTTCATACCATTTGTCAGAGTGGCAACTGCCCAAATATGGGCGAATGCTGGGGTGAAGGAACCGCAACTTTTATGATCTTAGGAAATGTATGTACCCGTAGCTGCAATTTTTGTGCAGTTGCAACTGGAAGGCCTACAGAATACGATATCAATGAGCCTATGAGGGTTGCAGAAGCTATAAAATCAATGGGTGTTAAGCATGCCGTTATCACTTCTGTAAATCGTGATGAACTTAAAGATAAAGGAGCCGAAATCTGGTATCAAACGGTTGTTTTGACCAAACAGCTATCTCCAAATACTACGATTGAAACCCTTATTCCGGATACTAAAAGTGACTGGGATTCATTATATAGAATGATTTCTGCCGGGCAAGAGGTGGTTTCTCATAACATGGAAACCGTTGAAAGCCTTTATCGTAAAGTCAGACCACAAGCCAGGTATGCCCGTAGTCTGGAGCAAATCAGAAAGACCAAAGAATATGGAAAAAGAACCAAAACGGGCATAATGCTTGGCTTAGGTGAAAAACAAGAAGAGGTTTTAAAAGCGATGGATGATTTGGCTGAAAATGGTTGTGATATCCTGACTTTGGGCCAGTATCTGCAACCTACCAAAATGCATCATGAAGTGATTGAGTTTATCCATCCGGATATTTTTGCCATGTATCGGGAAGAAGGACTACGGCGAGGAATCAAGTACGTGGAGTCTGGTCCACTGGTAAGGTCAAGTTATCATAGTGAAAGGCATGTAAACGTTTAAGCTATATTTTGAATAATCCTGAATCTAAAAAGTTCAGGATTTTTTTTAATAGTTATTCCGATATTTTTTTTATTTTCTTGAAAATAAACTATAATTTTTAGAAAAATTATCTATATAAATTAATATTGGCAGATATGTTTTCTTTATATTTTATTTTTTGTAAAAAAACACACATATTTGCACTTACATCAAGAGTTCTTCAGTTTTGAAGAAACCAACCGAGTATCAGAAACACCGCGGTGGTAAAAAAGATGTGGGTCGCCCGACCAAAAAAGTTTCGGCAAAGCTACCTTCAGATTTTCTCTTGCTATTAAATTTTATTAATTCATTAAAAATTTTTAAAACAAAATGGCTTATTTATTTACTTCTGAGTCAGTATCAGAAGGACATCCCGACAAAGTAGCAGATCAGATTTCTGACGCACTCATTGATCACTTTTTAGCATTTGATCCCAATTCAAAAGTAGCTTGTGAAACGCTTGTAACCACCGGTTTAGTAGTATTAGCTGGAGAAGTTAATACCAACACGTATCTTGACGTACAGACAATCGCCCGCAACGTTATCAAGAAAATTGGTTATACCAAAGCCGAATACATGTTTGAGGCTGATTCATGCGGAATTATTTCAGCCATCCATGAGCAATCCTCAGATATTAATCAGGGAGTTGATCGTAAATCTTCAGAAAATTTTGAAGACAAAGCCAACGCTCAGGGTGCCGGTGACCAGGGGATGATGTTTGGTTTCGCCACTACAGAAACTGACAATTACATGCCATTAGCTCTGGATCTTTCCCATAAAATTTTGGAAGAGCTTGCTGCTATCAGAAGAGAAAATACTGATATTAAGTATCTTAGGCCTGACTCAAAATCTCAGGTAACCATTGAGTATTCTGATGACAATGTCCCTCAGCGTATTGATACTATCGTGATTTCAACTCAGCATGATGATTTTGCTGCGGACGAAGAAATGCTTGCAAAAATCAAATCAGATATGATAAATATCGTGATTCCAAGAGTTAAAGCTCAGTTAAAACCATCATTGCAGGCCTTGTTTAACGATGCCATCACTTATCACATTAATCCAACAGGCAAATTTGTTATTGGAGGTCCTCATGGAGATACCGGTTTGACAGGAAGAAAAATCATTGTGGATACCTATGGTGGAAAAGGTGCACATGGTGGTGGAGCTTTCTCAGGTAAAGATCCTTCTAAAGTTGACCGTTCTGCTGCTTATGCTACACGCCATATTGCCAAGAACCTTGTGGCAGCGGGAGTTTGTGACCAGGTATTGGTACAAGTTTCTTATGCTATCGGTGTGGCTCAGCCTTGTGGTATTTTTGTGGATACCTATGGTACTTCAAAAGTGGCTCAGACTGACGGCGAAATCGCCAAAATTGTTGAAAAAACTTTCGATATGAGGCCTTATGCCATAGAGCAAAGATTCAAATTGCGTAGCCCGATTTATTCTGAAACAGCCGCTTATGGTCATATGGGACGTGAATCAAAAGTTATCACGAAAAAATTTGATAATGCAGGCCAGCAAAAAGAAGTAGAAGTAGAGTTGTTTACATGGGAAAAACTTGACTATGTTGACAAAGTTAAAGCTGCTTTTGGTCTATAATATTCCCAATTATTAATATTTCAAAATCCCCGGCAATATGTCGGGGATTTTGTTTTTTACCGATTTTTAACCTTTTATCTTGTTTATTTTAGAAACTATTAAATAGTATTTTACATATTAAATTTGATTTTTTTAGCACAAAACATTGTATTATTCTAATTTCAGGGGTACATTTGGAAGATTTTTTATTACTTGTAAAAAACAATAAGATTTAAGGCCGTCAAACGGAAAATAAAACATTAAAATGAGTATTTTAGTAAACAAAAATTCGAAAGTAATCGTACAGGGTTTTACCGGTTCAGAAGGATCATTTCATGCTGGTCAGATGATCGACTATGGAACAAACGTAGTGGGTGGAGTTACACCTGGAAAAGGTGGACAAACGCATTTGGAATGTCCGGTATTTAACACCGTAGAAGAAGCCGTAAAATCAACAGGTGCTGATGTTTCGATAATTTTTGTGCCACCTGGTTTTGCCGCCGATGCAATAATGGAAGCAGCAGATGCAGGTATTAAAGTGATTGTTTGTATTACCGAAGGCATTCCAACCAAAGATATGGTGAAAGCCAAATCATATATTCAAGGTAAAGGCGTTACACTTATAGGGCCTAACTGTCCGGGAATCATTACCGCAGAAGAGTGTAAAGTGGGTATTATGCCGGGCTTTATATTTAAAAAAGGTACTATTGGTGTAGTTTCAAAATCCGGAACACTTACCTATGAGGCCGTTGATCAATTAACTAAGGCTGGTTTGGGTCAAACAACCGCAATTGGTATCGGAGGTGACCCAATTATTGGTACAACTACCAAAGAAGCAGTAGAAATGTTTATGAACGACCCTGAAACTGAGGGTATTGTGATGATTGGAGAAATTGGTGGAGGCATGGAAGCCGAAGCCGCAAGATATATTAAGGAATCAGGGAATAAAAAACCTGTGGTTGGATTTATTGCCGGGCAAACTGCTCCAAAAGGAAGAAGAATGGGACATGCCGGTGCAATTATCGGTGGAGCCGACGATACCGCTGCTGCCAAGATGGCGATTATGAGAGAATGTGGCATACATGTAGTTGATTCTCCTGCTGAAATTGGGGCAACAATGCTCAAAGCATTAAAAAAAGATTAAAAAAATCGCCGTAAAATAATATTTGGTACAATTTTTTATAGCTCTTAAGTAGAATGTTCTATTTAAGAGCTATTTTTGTTTGTTTTCAATAATTTACACATACATAAAACGTTCTAAAAATAGGCTTTTCTAAAATTAAAAAATTAAAACATGAAAAATGCATTAAGATTATTTGCCTTTTTCTCTGCCATTATATTGAGCAGTTGCTCTTTATTTGAAGAAGAAGATCTGATTTCAAGTGATTATTTTAAAGCCAACGGAAAGCTAAAGGTTTGGAAATTAAAAACTTATGATTTGAATGGTGAGAGTTTACTCACCGAATGTATTAATGATGATACTTTTACATTTAATCAGGAAACTGGAGAGTATATCTGGGCAAAAAATAAGATAAAATGTTTTGAAGGAGAGAAAGACGATTATTTTACTTATGCATGGTCAGAAGATAAAAAGGCATTGCTAATAAATGGAAATAATTTTCAGATAATTGAATTAAATCATTCCAATTTTATTTTAAAAATGGAAAATTCAGGTCATATTTTTGATCTTTGGTTTGTTCCTGCCTGAGAATAAAAGATTTATAAAAGAAATAGGATAATAAATACATATTATTTCTTTTTTAGAAAAGATTTTAATTTCATGTAAAAAAACGAAAAGCCGGTTTTGAAACCGGCTTTTCGTTTAATATCTAAATTAAAAATCAGAATTATAGGGCAGCATTCATAGACCTTACAGCTTCTGCCGATTTTTCAAATGCTTCTTTTTCTGCATTGCTCAATCTCAGATTGACGATTTTCTCCCATCCATTGCGTCCGATGGTAACAGGAACACCTATACAGATATCTTTTTGACCATATTCGCCGTTGAGATAAACACAAGAAGGAATAATTTTCTTTTCGTCTCTTAGGATTGACTCAACTACCTGGCCAATTGCAGCACCGGGTGCATACCATGCCGAAGTTCCTAACAATGAGGTAAGTGTAGCACCACCAACCATTGTTTTGTCAGATACTTCTTTCAGTTTTTCACCTGATAAAAATCTGCTTACAGGAATGCCATTCCAGGTAGCCAAACGGGTTAAAGGAATCATAGTGGTATCGCCATGACCGCCAATTACCATACCGTTAATGTCACTTTGAGCTACATTCATAGCTTCAGATAATCTGTATCTGAATCTCGACGAGTCAAGAGCTCCACCCATTCCTAAAACTTTTTTCCTTGAGATACCCATTTCGGCAGCCACCTGATAAGTAAGGTAAGTCATAGTATCCATTGGGTTAGACACAATGATAATCACTGCTTTAGGAGATACTGCTAAAGCGTTGGTTACTACAGTTTTGACAATCCCTGCATTGATGCCGATTAGCTCTTCGCGAGTCATGCCCGGTTTACGGGGAACACCTGAGGTAACTACAATCACATCTGATTTTGCGGTACGCTGATAGTCATTTGTAACACCAACTATTTTTGAATCAAAACCTTCAATCGAAGCCGTTTGTGATAGATCCATTGCTTTACCTTCAGCGAAACCTTCTCTGATATCCAGAATAACCACTTCAGAGGCAATTTGCTTTCTGGCAATATTGTCGGCGGCAGTAGCTCCTACGGCACCGGCACCTATAACTGTTACTTTCATAATAATTTAACTATTTTTATATTAAGCCTTTTGTTTTTTTAAATAAGAACAAAAATATTGTATCTTTTTAATATTTGCTAAAATATTGTTTTCGTTTTTTTGTATTTTTTGGATTATTTTTCATTGATATTTGTTTTATTGATATTATATATTTATTTGGTACAAAATGACGTTATTTTCATATGAATAAATCGGATATAGTGGGGCGAATTTTAACTTCTGTTTTTTACGGTAAATCCAAAAATAAAGCCAAAGGAATGGCCACAAACTCTGCCGGGATTCTTCAACTTCTCAAGCAGGTTTTTCAAAAATTCCAGACCGAAAGCCTGGGTTCTGTTTTGGGAAGTGTCAGGGATCAGATACTTACTTTAGGGAAGCTATTAAAGTTTTATGCTTCGGGGCGATATAGGGAAGTGGATTTGAAAAATCTCGTTGTGATTCTGGCATCGTTCTTATATTTTTTGTCCCCAATTGATTTAATTCCCGATTTTTTACCAGTTTTGGGTTTTACTGATGACGTAGCCTTGATTTCTTTTGTGTTTGTTTCGGTAACAGATGAGATAGCTAAATTCGAAAAATGGCTTCAGGAAAATAATATTGAATAATTCCTTATCTTTTATTCCGTTTCATATACACAATTAAGTATTTGGACTTTAATAATTCATCAAAAACTTTAGGTTTATTGATTATTTTGTAACTTTGTTTATCATTTTTAATTTGACTCATGGAATTAGCAACATTATTGTTTTTAGGAAACTTAGGCGGTACTGAAATTTTCGTTATCGTTTTTGTAATATTATTATTCTTTGGAGCTAAAAAGTTGCCTGAATTGGCTCGTGGATTAGGAAAAGGCATCAGAGAGTTTAAAGATGCTACCAAAGAAGTAAAAGATAATATCGAAAAAGCGGCAAATTCGGAAGATTAATATTTCCGTTGTCGCGATATTTTGTTGAACAACAGAGACAAACAGATGTTTGCTTCTGTTGTTTTATTTTTTATATCAATTAAGAAATTGTAAATTTTGAAACGATAAGTTATTATTATTTTTTCGAAATATAGAATTTGTCAAACTTTCTATTAATCACCCGTGACATACAAAAGTTTTAAACAATATCAATCTCAACTTAAAAGCGGAGATATTTCTCTTAGTCAAACTATTGAGAGTTTCCTTAATAGAATCGAAGAAAATAAGGACCTCAATGTTTTCCTTGAAGTATATGGAGAAGAGGCTCTGGCCTCGGCAAAAATTGTTGAAGAAAAATTCAAAAACGGCAATGCCGGAAAGCTTGCCGGAATGGTGATTGGAATCAAAGATGTACTTGCCTATAAAAATCACGGTCTGCAAGCAGGTAGTAAAATTCTGGAAGGGTTCAAATCTCAGTTTACGGCAACTGCTGTACAAAGACTGATTGATGAAGATGCCATAATTATCGGGCGTCAAAATTGCGATGAATTTGCTATGGGCTCCTCCAACGAAAATTCAGCTTTTGGCCCCGTGAAAAATTTTGCTGACACATCCAGAGTGCCGGGAGGCTCTAGTGGAGGCTCGGCAGTAGCAGTGCAAGCGGGTTTATGCCATGCTTCAATCGGCTCAGATACCGGTGGGTCTGTCAGGCAACCTGCCGGATTTTGTGGAGTCGTAGGTCTTAAACCTTCTTATTCCAGAGTTTCAAGGTGGGGTTTGGCTGCTTATGCATCTTCTTTTGACTGTGTTGGACCAATTGCCAATAATGTTGAAGATGTAGCCTTGCTATTAGAGGTAATGGCAGGACAAGATCAATTTGACAGTACGGTGTATCCGCACCCTACTGAAAAGTTTTCTGAGTTTTCATCTGAAAAGAAAAAATATAAAATTGGATATTTCACTGAAGCTTTAGAATCGGAAGGACTTGATAATGAGGTGAAATTGCATACTGAAAATAGGCTTGAAGCTTTGAGAAATGCCGGGCATGAATTGGTCCCTTTATCATTTCCCAAGTTAAAGTATTTGCTTCCAACCTACTACATTTTGACTATGGCCGAAGCCAGCTCTAACCTTAACCGATATGATGGAATAAGGTATGGTCACAGGGCAAATAATGCCAAAAATCTTGAGGAATTATACAAAAAATCAAGGGGTGAAGGCTTTGGAAAAGAAGTGAAAAAGCGGATTATGTTGGGTACCTTTATATTGAGTGCCGACTATTATGATGCTTATTATACCAAAGCTCAAAAAGTTAGAGCAATAATCAAAGCCGAGACCGAAGCATTTTTTGAAAATGTTGATTTTATTGTATCACCTACTACCCCAACTCCGGCGTTCAAAATAGGAGCAAATGGAGGAGAAGACCCGCTTCAGATGTTCCTGGCAGATATTTTTACGGTACATGCCAACGTAGTGGGTTTGCCAGCTATTTCTGTTCCTAATGGTATTACTAAGGGAGGACTGCCTGTCGGTTTTCAAATACTTAGTGCCGATTTTTCAGAGAAAAAATTATTGGAATTTGCGTCAGAAATTATATAAAGTATTATTATTCAGACTTTTTTGTAATTTTTTTTTCGCAGAATATGCATTTTTAAAATAAAAATGTTAGTTTTGAGCAATTGCTTTCCTAAGTAATCACGTTATATTTTTAAATTAAGTGAAAACTCATTAGAATTTATGAAAATCTCAAAATTATTTTTGACCTTTTCTTTGTTGGTTAACGTTGTCGCTGTGTCTGAGGTTTTCTCACAGGTCAATGTTGAAGTATTAGAAGAAAAAACAGGAAATATCGATTCGGTTGTTGCCGATTTGGTACCTAAAATCGTGTATCCATACGAACTTACCGTTTTTGATGAACGCGATAAAAAAGAATATACAATACTTATTGAAGACCCTGCCGTTGTAGAGGCGAGACTTAAGAGTATTGAGCAAACCATGCCAATGGTATATAACGAAAGCGTAAAAAAATATCTTGATTTCTTTTTAATTCGTCGTCCAAGCTTTACTCGCCACATGATGGAAGAGAAAGATGTATATTTTCCGATTTTCGAAAAATATCTTGAAGAAAACGACATGCCTCAGGAACTGAAATATTTGGCTCTGCTTGAGTCAGGTCTTAATCCAAAGGCAGTTTCCAGAAGTAAAGCCGTTGGTTTGTGGCAATTTATGTCTTTTACAGGCAAAGAGATGGGGCTGATAATCAATGACTATATCGATGAAAGAATGCATATCGAAAAGTCCACAGACGCAGCATGTAAGTATTTAGGAATTCTATACAACAGATTTCAGGATTGGGATTTGGCACTGGCGTCTTATAACACCGGACCGGGAAGAATCAGCAGAACTATAAAAGCAACAGGAAAAAGTAATTATTGGGATTTGCATCCTCATATTCATCCCGATACCAGGGCTTATGTTCCTCAATTTATAGCATTGGCTTATTTGATGAATTTTGGCGAAAAACATGGCATTTTTCCAAAAAATAAAAAAGAGTTTATCCCTGTTGAAAAAATCAATGTAAACACTTTTGTTGACCTTAATGTATTGGCCAATTTAAGTGAAATCGATTTGGCAGAAATCAAAAAGTTAAATCCTCATCTTAAAAAAGACGTGGTGCCGGAAATGCCAATGGGTTATGAAATAGCAATGCCAGCCAATAGAATGTTGGTTTTTAATAGTAAGCGTGATTTTATTCTTGATTCCGCATCAAAAACTCAAATCAAAGAGCAAATTAGCCCAATACAACCAGCAAATAATGAAGCAGTACTTGCTTCAAGTGGTACTTCAGCTGACTATACTACACTTAGCGACGGCACAATCGTTATTGGAAGGAAATCCACCTTGGTGCCTGATTTGGTGATGCATAAAGACGATGAACCAGTAAAATATAAAAATATCACTCGTCAGGTTAAAAAAGTACATAGAGTAAAAAGAGGAGAATTCCTTAACAGAATTGCAGATAGATATGATGTGACTTCATCCGAAATAAAAAGATGGAATAACAAAAAATCATCAAAGGTTTTGGTTGGAGAAAGATTGACTATTTATGTTAATCAAAAAGAAAGAGTTAAAGCAAACAGTTTGGTTGCAAAATCTTCGTCTGAAAATATCAAAAAGCCTAAAAGTATTCATACTGTTAAGCGTGGCGACACCCTTTGGAATATTTCTCAACGATATGAAGGTGTTACAATTGATGATATAAAAAAGTGGAATAATATCAAAGGAAATACTGTGAAAGTAGGCCAAAAAATCAAAATAAAAAGCTAATAATTATTTAAATAATTAAGAAGAGAGACTCAAACGGTCTCTCTTTTTTTTGGATAATAAATAAAATTATTAGGAATAAATCCTTTTTGATTTGTATTATTGCCAAATATTCAACCTTTTAAAAAATCATGAATTCAGAATTCATTCTCTGGATTCATTTAAGCCTTAACACTATGCCTATAATTTTCACTTTGGCAGTTATTCTGCTGTTGATATTCTTTATCTCAGTTTTAAAACTTGATACTTTTATTTCTTTTGTAATCGTCACTGTGTGTTTTGGTTTATTAACCCGGATGCAAATTCCTGCCATTGGCATTTCGATAAAAAAGGGAATTGGAGACACCATGGGAGAACTCGCCTTGATCGTAGGCTTTGGGTCAATGCTGGGCAAATTGGTGGCTCATAGCGGAGCGGCAGAATTGATTACCGGAAAAATAGTAAAAGTATTTGGTGAAAAGTACCTTACATGGGGCCTTGCCCTGGCTGGTTTTATTATCGGAATACCTCTATTTTATAATGCAGGTTTTATTATTGTAGTTCCTCTGATTTTCAGTATTGCGTCGCTCACAAAATTGCCAATTATGTATTTGGCTATTCCAATGTTATCGGCTTTATCGGTGGCCCATGGGTATCTTCCTCCACACCCTTCTCCGGCGGTTATTGCCAGCCAGTTTGGAGCCGATTTGGGTAAAACTTTGATTTATGGAATTATCATTTCTATACCCGCTATTGCCATTGCTGGGCCGGTATTTGGAAGTACGCTAAAGAAGTTTGAAGTTAATCTTGAGAATTCCATATTTGCTGCAAAAGATGATAAAAAGAATCCCAATCCTCCGGGATTAGGTATCAGTTTAGGGATAGCACTTTTACCCGTTTTTATGATTTCATTTTTTTCTATTATTAAAAATCAATTCGCTGAAAATCAGGTGATTCAATTACTTTCTGAGCCATATATTTCCATGTTGATTTCTGTACTTGCAGCTATATATTTCCTTGAAGTCCGTCGGGGGCTAACCATTAAAGAAACCTCAAAATTACTCGAAGAATCAATAAAAAGCATTTCTCCAATTCTTTTGATTATAGCCGGTTCTGGTGCATTAAAACAAGTGTTTATTGACAGCGGAACAAGTCAATATCTTGGAAGTCTTTTGGTGCAGTTTGATATGAATGTTTTAATTTTGAGTTGGATGATTGCTGCCATTATCAGAGTATGTATCGGCTCTGCTACAGTTGCAGGTCTTACCACTGTAGGTATTTTGATACCTATGATTGAGGCCAATCCCAGTGTATCTAAGGAACTTTTGGTACTTGCAGTAGGCTCGGGGAGTTTAATGTTTTCGCATATTAACGATGGCGGTTTCTGGCTTTTTAAGGAGTATTTTAATCTTTCCATTAAACAGACTATCCGTACCTGGAGTGTTATGGAAACCATCGTCTCGATAGTAGGACTAATAGGAGTAATAATTTTGGATAAAATAATATGACTGCAGATTTAAAACTGGAAAACTATTCCAAAGAACTTCCTAAAGCACCTGAGCCAAAGGGTGTTTACAAGCCAATATTAATTGTTGACAATTTGGTTTATGTTTCAGGACATGGGCCTGACCGTGTAGATGGCACCCAGTTTGTTGGAAAAGTAGGAGAAGATGTTGATAAGGAATTTGGGAAATTAGCTGCACGCCAGGTGGGTCTAACCATACTTTCGACTTTGAAAAAAAACCTTGGAACTCTTAACAGGGTAAAGAGAGTAGTTAAAGTTTTGGGAATGGTCAATGCCCATCCAGATTTTGATTTGCATCCTTATGTAATCAACGGCTGTAGTGAGCTTTTTGCCGAAATATGGGGTACGGAACACGGGATTGGCGTCAGAAGTGCAGTAGGTATGGGCTCGCTTCCGGGTAGAATTACCGTCGAAATTGAAGCCGTTTTTGAGTTGATCTAATTGTCAAATATTGTACCAGTGTGATACATTTAAAATGAATACTTTTCTAACGGCTACATTTGATATTTTGTCAAAAAAAAAGGTAAATATTATTAAAAGGTATCATTTTGATTAAGCGGTAACAAATCACATTGTTTTGTTGTATCTATCCAAGAAATCCGGCTTTAATTATATTTTAAGCAGTTTTTAGTAAAATAGGTTTCAGAAAATTGGCACAGAATTCTCATATAATTTAAATGAACATCAAAATTTTCACCCCGACTTTCTCATTTTGAAATATTTCCTAATAAATCGATTTACATATTTATGGGGAAGTTGGGGAGAAGAATTTTTTTAATTTTATCACTCAATAGTTTAAAAAAGAAAGTGTGAATTTGAATTTAGTTTTTTATGGTTTGCTTGTAAATACTCAATAGTTCTTAAAATTATTATCACTCAATATAGAAAACAGTATCACTCAATAAATTTTTTAAATATTCACTCAATAAAAGATTTTTAAAATATTATCACTCAATAGTAATTGGCAAATAAGGATGAAGTTTTCATCCTTATTTCTTTTTATAGGACTTCCAAACCTCTGTCAAAAACGAAACAAAATTGCTTTTTTCCAATGCTCTCCATTAAATAGCAACCCGAAAAAGTAGTAGAAATTGAAGGCTTACTTTGTTTAATTTGATGCGTGAAATAATGATTTTTTTCTTGCTTTTTGGTTGAAACTATTAATTCCATAATTTTTACTTTTTTATTTTATATTGCCCTGTTGATTTAAATCAATTGCAAAATTAATGCTCAAAATCATTAATATTATTATTTATTTTTTTTCATATTGATATAAATCAATAATTCAAAACCATTGTAAATAATTGAAAATTAACATAATATAATAAATTTAATACCGTTAAAACATTTTTTGTTTTCAATCAAAAAAATTATCTTACGGTACCATTTTTCCTATTTTTAATTGGGGGTATTAATATAGATCAAGTAAGTATACTTCCAAAAATTGGATTGGCACGCCATTTTTTAGAATTTAGGTCATAAAATAATTATTCAATGTACAAATAATATTGGATATACTGACAGTAACTTATCAAAAAATAGGACAATAATAAGATTTTGAATTGAAGTAAGCAACTCGAAAAACAATGAAAATCTTTGTTCATTTCCATTTTATTGGAATGAATCGTTTATCAAAATAATTGAATTTCCCATATTTATAAAAATGAGCCTTTTTATCATCCTACTTCTTTAAAAATGTAAGGTTTAGCGATATTCAACTGTAATTTTCTCTAATTCTAATGTTCGGCATTTGTATTATCCTTCTGTTTGCCACTAATTCACCTTTTGTGAATTTTTCTTCTTAATTTTGAACAAAGAAAATCAAAATTATGGAATTGATGAAAGTGGGTGCGGTAGCACTTAATCAAACCCCACTCGATTGGTTGGGAAATAAATCCAACATTCTGAATGCTCTTGAAGAGGCTAAGAGTCAGGAAGTTCAGGTACTTTGCCTTCCTGAGTTGTGTATTTCGGGTTACGGCTGCGAAGATGCCTTTTATTCTCCAGATGTAGCAAAAATCTCACTGGAAATACTTGAGGAAATACAAGATCATACACAAGACCTGGTGGTTTCTGTAGGATTGCCACTTTGGATCAACAATAAAATTTACAATGCTTCGGCCTTGATTGCAAACAGACAGTTGCTGGGTTTTGTTTGTAAACAACATCTTCCCAATTATGGCCTTTTCTACGAAGACCGGTGGTTTCATCGCTGGAAGGCAGGACAAAGTTCAGAAATTAGTATTAATGGCTTCAAATATCCGGTAGGTGATCTGGTTTTTAGTTTTGAAAATATTAGAATAGGACTTGAAATATGTGAAGACGCATGGGTGCCCAACAGGCCGGCGGCAAGACATTTTGATAAAGCAGTTGATATTATTTTGAATCCTAGTGCCAGTCCTTTTGCTTTTCATAAATTTAAAATCAGAGAACAGTTGGTGGCTGATTCTTCGCGGGCTTACAGTTGTGCTTATGTATATGCCAATTTGCTCGGAAATGAATCAGGAAGGCTAATATTTGATGGCGATGCAATGATCTGTTCCGGTGGTGATGTGCTGGCATCAAGTCAGAGATTTAGTTATGCCGATTACACGCTTACTACTGCAGTTATTGATTTGGGTAAAAATAAAATTGAACAGGCCAAAATTAAATCTTCTTTCCCAACAGATTTAAAATTGGTAAATTCCAATTTTCAGATAAGTTTTACGGTAAATCCACAAACATCACTTGCTGAAACCGAAGCTTTTGAAAAAGGTGGCTCATTGAAAGAAGAAGAGTTTTCGAGAGCGGTGAGCCTGGCCTTATTTGATTATTTAAGAAAATCCCGGTCATTTGGATATACAGTTTCGCTTTCAGGTGGGGCCGACAGCTGTGCTGTGACTGCACTTTGTGGCTTAATGGTTTTGTTGGGTGACGAAAGTGTTGGTATAGAGAAAGTAAAACAAAAATTGAATTACATTCCGGGAATATCGGCTGCAAAAACCAATGCTGAAATTACGAATATTCTACTTCTTACCATTTATCAGGGAACTGAAAACAGCTCTGAAGAAACCTTTAACTCAGCACAAAAACTAGCAGAGTCAATTGGTGCCAGATTTTATAATGTCAACATTAACGGTCTGGTCGAAAATTATACACAATTGATAGAAAAACAGATTGGCAGGGACCTGACCTGGGCTACTGATGATATTCCATTGCAAAACATTCAGGCCAGAGTAAGGGCCCCGGGAGTTTGGTTATTGGCGAATCTAAACAATCACTTGCTTCTGGCTACCTCCAACCGCTCCGAAGTAGCGGTGGGTTATTGTACTATGGATGGCGATACGGCAGGCAGTATCAGTCCTATTGCCGGAATTGACAAAAATTGGCTCAGAACATGGTTGATTTGGTTGGAAAAGACCGGTTGTGAAGTGAAAGGCAAGCAAATAAAAATTGAAGGACTCAAATATGTCAATGCTTTACAGCCAACTGCCGAATTACGTCCAAAAGAAAATAAACAGACCGACGAAAAAGATTTGATGCCATATGAAGTTTTAAACCAAATTGAACTTTTGGCAGTAAGAGATAAGAAGTCGCCTCTGGAATGTTTTAAATTTCTGGAAAAATATTATGAAAATATCCATTCCAGAACAGACTTGCATGCCTGGGTGAAAAGATTTTTTAAGCTTTGGAGCAGAAATCAGTGGAAAAGAGAACGTTACGCCCCTGGTTTTCATCTTGATACTCATAATCTTGACCCGAGAAGTTGGACCAGGTTCCCGATTTTGAGTGGTGGATTTGAACTGGAACTGCAAAAACTGGATGAGTATTTTGAAGGGAAATCTGTTTCTTCCAAAAAGAAAATAGGTTTTTGATAAAGAATTATTTCATTAAATACCAGCCCTTTATGGGGTAATGGTCTGAAAATGGAATCTCTGACATGGTAGCGAAATCAATGTTCTGAATTTTATTTTCGTCAAAAAACTGATTGTCTATTCTTAGAAATCCGGGTAGTTTATGGTAAGTAAAGCCAAAACCAAAACCATTGGTTTCAAAAGCGTTGCTTAAATTTTTTCTGAATCTTCCGTAAGCATACCCATAAGGCAACTCATTGAGGTCTCCAACCAACAATACAGGATAAGGGCTGTCTTTTATCCATTCTTCAACAAGATCGACCTGAACAGCCCTTTCTTCAAAACCTCTTTTTAGTTTTGAAAGTACATTACGGGTTTCTTCCTGATCAATATTCTTGTTTTTAAACATTTTCCGCACCCTGATTCCCATTGACTTCAACTGCACATTCATGACCCTGACGGTATCTTTATTAATTACAATATCTGCTGCCAGAATTCCATTGTTATTTGGAGGCCAGTATTGTTCCTTTTTATTTATAATCGGAAATCTGGAAAAAATCGCCAGTCCGACCGAGCCCTTACCTTTATCATTTCCCGGATTGGAATGCATATAAACATAATACTCATTTCGTTTTGACAGCTTATTAATCAAATCAAATTCTTTGTAATCTTCACTATTATACAATTCCTGAAGACAACGAATGTCTGCCGTGAGGGTATCCAGGACATTATATTGACTTGTGCCTGTATTTTTGTCTGTTCCGGTTACAAAACCATGATAGTCACCATACATCAGATTATAGCTTAAAACCGAAAATGTAAATTCTTGGCGGGGTTTTACGTCTGCAGGAATGAGCTTAAATGTGCGGTCATAAATAGAAAATGTTAGCAGAAGCAAAGCAATAGATAAGAATGCTTTTTTTGATTTAACTAAAATCCAGGAAATTGCAAAAAATATATGCCCGGCTAAAACTAAAGGATAGGACATCATCAAAAAGCCACCTAGCCAATGTTTTATGTCAGCGGCATACACCAGTTGGAATACCAATAAGGAATATAAACCAAACAAAACATTGATTAAAAAGAAGAATTTTCTGATGAAATTAATGATTGCCAAACAAATCGAACGATTAATGTTTTGCAATAATAATCATTAGCTATGGGAAATTAAAATACATATTTATGATTACCGATTTATTTTATCTGATTTAAAACATAAATTAGCCTCAAAATGCTTTTATACGTAATTTAAATTTAAAATAAATTGATTTTTTTGAAAAATATATACTATTTTTGCAGTGAAATTATGAATGAGGGGGTGTCAAAAACCTCCTTTTTTATTGGTAAATATCCCGGTTTTGTATGTCTTTGAAAGAATTAGTCGAAAAATTTGTCCTTGAGATAATAGATCAAACAGAATATTATTTGGTGGATATTTATGCTTCTGACTCAAAGTTAAGGAAAAAAGTTGTGGTTTACCTTGATTCTGATGAGGGGATTTCGATTGACGAATGTGGTTTAATCAGTCAAAAACTAGGAAAAGAGCTGGAAGAGGTAATTGATTCTGCATTTACACTGGAAGTGTCCTCGCCCGGAGCCGACAGCCCATTGAAATTTGACCGTCAGTTTTTGAAAAATATTGGAAGAACCCTGAAAATAATTACAGAAACCGGAGATGAAATTAAAGGTGAACTGAAGTCGTTTGAAGACGGAAAAATTGTAATTCAACCGGAGAAAAAGAAGAAAATTGTGCCCGAAGCGGTCACATTGGAAATAAAAGTAATAAAAGAAGCGAAAGTTGTCATTTCATTTAAATAAAAAATTTAGATAAACATGCATAGTGGTGATTTAATAGAATCGTTTGCTGAGTTTGCCCGTGAAAAAAACATTGACAGGCCTACTATGATAGCCATCCTTGAGGATGTGCTCAGAACGATGATCCGTAAAGCTTACGGCGATGACCATAATTTTGATATAATCCTCAATGCTGAAAGCGGTGACCTTGAAATGTGGAGAAAACGAGAAATCGTTGATGATAACTCAGAAGACATTTGGGACGTTGACAAAATCCCTTATTCTGAGGCAGTAAAAATCGAGCCCGATTTCGAAATTGGTGAGGAAGTATATGAGGAAGTAAAAATAGAGGATTTCGGAAGAAGAATAGTTCAGACCGCCCGCCAGACTTTGATTCAAAAAGTAAAAGACCTTGAAAAAGAAATGCTTTTTGATCAATATAAAGATCAGGTTGGTGAATTGGTTACTGTAGAAGTTTACCAAATTTTAGGAAAAGAGATCATTTGTATTGATGAAGAAAGTAATGAGCTTTCACTTCCTAAAAGTGAGCAGATACCAAAAGACAGATTCCGTAAAGGCACCTCTATCAGAGCTATCATTCATAAAGTAGAAATCAATAATGGCAATCCTAAATTGACACTTTCTCGTACCTCCCCGGTATTTTTGGAAAGACTTTTTGAGTTGGAAATACCTGAGATTCAGGATGGTGTGATTTCCATTAAGAAAATTGTTAGGGAGCCGGGCGAAAGAGCTAAAGTTGCGGTTGAATCATTCGATGATCGCATAGATCCGGTAGGAGCTTGTGTGGGTATGAAAGGTTCCAGGATTCATTCTATAGTAAGAGAACTGGAAAATGAAAATATTGACGTGATTCAGTGGACTGATAATATGAACCTGCTGATTTCGAGGTCATTGAGCCCGGCAAAAATCAGCAATATCAGAATGGATGAATCAGGTGACCGTGTTATGGTATTTCTTAAACCTGATCAGGTATCTTTGGCTATCGGTAAAGGTGGTTTGAATATCAAACTGGCAAGTAAACTGATAGGTCTGGAAATTGACGTTTTCAGAGATATCGAAGGTGTAGTAGAAGAGGAAGACGTAGATTTGATGGAATTTACCGACGAAATCGAAGAGTGGATTTTGTTAGAATTCCGCAAAATTGGTTTAGACACAGCGAAATCTGTTTTGGGAGTTTCAAAAGCCGACTTGTTGCGTAGGACTGAGCTGGAAGAGGAGAGTATTGACGAAGTACTTGATATCCTGAGAAAAGAGTTTGAATGATTTGGGTTTTAATAAATTGTATCCACACCAGTATTTAGTTTATATTTTAAAAATTTAGAAATTTTATGGCAGAAGAAAAAATGATGCGACTTAGCCAGGCGGCCAAGAAACTTAACGTAGGTACCATTACTGTTATTGAGATTCTGAGCTCAAAAGGTCATCGTATTGATAATAATCCCAACGCCAAACTTACTTATGACCTGCTTGAGGTATTATCAAAAGAGTTAAATGCCCCTGAATTGCTGGGCGATGAATTTGGAGCAAAGGCTGTTGAGACTGAAAAATCTCACGTACATTCTGATGATAATGAAATCAGGTATTTTAGAGAAGAGCCCGCTCAGCCTGAAATTATAAAAATTGAGCATAACCTTCAGGGACCAACCGTATTAGGGAAAATTGATCTCGATAGCAAGAAAGCACCGGTAATTGTACCTATTGAAGAAACTCCTCCACCTGCTCCTCCGGTAGTGGAAGAAGTGAAAGTGGTAGAGGAAGTTGTTGAAGTGCCTGTAATTGAACCTGTTAAAGAAGAAGCTCCTGTTGTAATAGTTGAAGAAAAACCAGCACCGGTCGTTATTGAAAAAGTAAAAGAAGAGCCGGTTGAAGTAGTTGCTGAACCGGTAGTGGAGGTAGTTAAAGCGACAGAAATCAAGCCTGAGGTAGCAGAAATTGTAAAAACACCTGAAGAAATTGTTGAAAAAGTAGAGGAGAAAGTCGAAAGGGTAGTTGAGAAAGTTGAGGAAAAGTTGAAGTAAAGGTTGAAGATAAAAAGCCGGTTTTCAAAAAAGAAGAAGTTGAGAAAAAACCGGAAGAAATTGTACCACCAAAATTAATCAAAGCTCAGGGTGATAAACTACAGGGTTTGAAAGTACTTGGGAAAATTGAGCTTCCAGTAGAGAAAAAACCTCTTACCAAAGAAGAACTAAAACAAAAGAGAAAGAGAAAGAGAGTAATTGTTGGCGAAAAAGTGGCCGATACCACAAGACCTAATTTTGATCATCATAACAGAGACAAAAGAGAAGGTGGTCCCAATAATCCTAACGCTAATACTCAAAATAACCAAAACAAACCTAATTCACCACAGACGCCGAATAGTACAGCAGCAAAACCAAAAGTTGACGATTCGAAAGGCAAAAAAGATAACCGCAAAGGTAAAGATAGAAGAGATGTAGTATCAGCCGAAGATGTTAGAGATAATATCAAAAGTACTATTTCCAAAATGCATAGCAAAGGACCGGACTTTGGTTCTAAATATAGAAAGGAAAAACGTAGAAACCGTGCTGAGCAACAAGATGCACTTGATTTGCAGGAGTTGGAACAAAGCGGCATACTAAAAGTTACCGAATATATTTCAGCGTCGGAGTTGGCATCACTCATGGATGTGTCGGTAAACGAAGTCATAGGTACTTGTATGAAAATGGGTATTTTTGCTTCAATCAACCAAAGACTTGACGCCGAAACTATCCAAATGGTGGCTTTGGAACATAACTATGAAGTTGAATTTATATCTGCTGAAGATGAGGAAGTAATAGAATCTCTTGAAGAAGCCGACAACGAGGACGATTTGAGCCCAAGAGCTCCGATTGTTACCATTATGGGTCACGTTGACCATGGTAAAACATCCTTGCTTGACTATATTCGTCGCTCAAAAGTAGCCAGTGGAGAAGCAGGTGGTATCACGCAGCACATTGGAGCTTATTCAGTAAAAATGAAAGAAGGTACCAACAAAGGTAAATCAATTACTTTTCTGGATACTCCCGGTCACGAAGCCTTTACCGCCATGCGTGCGAGAGGTGCAAAAGTTACCGACGTTGTAATCATTGTAATTTCTGCAGACGACAGTGTGATGCCTCAAACCAAAGAAGCAATTAATCATGCTCAGAATGCCGGAGTACCAATAGTATTTGCTCTGAATAAAATTGATAAAGCGGGTGCCAATCCTGCCAAAATCAGAGAAGATCTTTCAAAAGAAAATATCCTGGTCGAAAGCTGGGGTGGAAAATACCAGGAACAGGAAGTATCTGCAAAATCAGGAATCGGAATTGACGAATTGCTGGATAAAGTATTGCTTGAGGCAGAAATGCTCGAGTTGAAAGCTAATGCTAATCGTAAAGCTTTCGGAACAGTAATAGAAGCGTCTTTAGACAAGGGTCGTGGCTATGTTTCTACTATCCTGGTTCAAAACGGTACACTGAAAGTAGGCGATATTATGCTGGCAGGGCAATATTTTGGTAGAGTGAGAGCCATGGTAAATGACCTGGGTGAGCGTATCCAGAGTGCCGGACCATCAGAACCGGTACAGATATTAGGTCTTCCGGGAGCTCCTCAGGCTGGCGATAAATTTAATATCATGGAGACTGACCGTGAAGCCAGAGAGATTGCAAACAAACGTGAGCAGCTCAACCGTGAAATGAGTATAAGAGCCAAAAAACATATTACCCTTGATGAAATTGGTCGTAGAAAAGCCATTGGTACATTCAAAGAACTCAATATTATCGTTAAAGGTGACGTGGATGGTTCAGTTGAAGCTTTAGCCGACTCATTACTGAAACTTTCAACCGAAGAAGTTGTAGTTAATATTATACATAAAGCGGTGGGTCAGATATCTGAATCAGATGTAACCCTAGCTTCTGCCGCCGATGCTATTGTGATTGGATTCCAGGTTCGTCCATCTAATAATGCAAGACGTATCGCTGACAACGAACAAATCGAAATCAGACTTTACTCAATTATCTATGATGCCATCAATGAAATTAAGGCAGCAATGGAAGGTATGCTTGCTCCAAAAGAGGAAGAAGTAGTAACCGGAAACATTGAAGTACGTGAAGTGTTCAAGATTTCGAAAGTAGGTACTATAGCCGGATGTTATGTAACCGATGGGTATGTGAAACGAAACAATAAATTGAGAATCATTCGCGAAGGTATAGTTGTTCATGAAGGTGAAATCAGTCAATTGAAACGTTTCAAAGATGACGTAGCTGAAGTTAAAAACGGTTACGAATGTGGATTGAGCATCAAGAATTTCAATGATATTTTGGTAGGAGATATTCTTGAAAGTTATGAAATCAGAGAACTGAAACGCTCATTGTAATAACCGGATAGAAATAAAAAAAAAGCGATGAAGAAAATTCATCGCTTTTTTTATGCCCAAAAGGAATTAGAAAGAATTTAGAAAATCTGATACCACTTTAATAGTTTCATCTGAAACACCTTCTTTAATTTTGAAATATTCCGCCAGATTTCCCGTCTCAGCTATTTGGAATAAGTGATTATGTTTATCCAGAATTTTACAATTAATATTTGGATTTTTAAGCCCTTCAATTGCTCCGAGATCATTTTTGGGACTCACCTGAACGTCCAGGCTGCCATTGAGAGCCAGAGTTTTGCATTTTACTTCTTTCCAGTAATCCATAGGATTAGTTTTTAGAAAACTAACAAACCATGGATTATCTAATTGTTTATGAAAGAGAGGTGCCATTTTTTCAGAAGTATTGGTTCTTAAACCCAAGGCAACCTCCGGATTTTTCTCTCTGAATTTTTTACCGGTTTCCAAAATAAAATTAAACTTTTTCAGGCTGTCGGGTTCTATAATTACATAATCCAAAACAGGCTTAAAGAACTCATTTATATAGGCATTTACTTCTTTTTCAGGTATTTTCGAATTAATATAAATGTCATAGTTTTGTTGTACCAGAACCTCTTTGCCGTTTCTGGCAATACCCGCAAGTGAAACAATAAAGGCCGCTTCCGGTGTATTTAAAGCGGCCAATGCTGCCAACCCGCCGCCTTCACTGTGTCCGATAAAACCAATTTTATGTCCCGGATAAAGTTCTGCTATGTGAGTAAAAGCCTCAACTGCATCAGAAGCCAACTGCTCAGCTGTACTATTTTGTACTTTTGGTCCTTTTGATTTGTAACCACCTCTGTCGTCATAACGGTAAGTGGCTATGCCATTTGCTGCAAGTTTTGTAGCTATGTCTTTGAAAATCTTATGTTTACCTATGGTTTCATCGCGGTCAGTTTGCCCCGACCCGGTTATCATGATCCCAATTTTAAAGTCGGGCATATTGGTGGGAATAGTGAGAGTTCCTGCCAATTCAAATCCTTCTTTTTGATTTAATATTGTCAGATCTTTTTCTTCGAAAGTCTGAGCAAATGAAAATATCGGAATCAAGAAAATGGAAAGTAATATTTTTTTCATGTTATT